>DATHVW010000063.1:0-2974 GCA_035461085.1 Longimicrobiales bacterium
AGCGGCAGGGTCCGTTCAGCCGCACGCGTTCACGTTCACGCGCGGCATCTACTCGAGCACGCGCGGATCGAACCGGCGGGGTGGCTGGGGCCGCGATTCGTGGTCCACGGACTATCCCAAGGCCGACCTGCAGTTCCTCACGGTGCTGCGCCGTTTAACAAATCTGGACGCATACAACTCCGAACATGCAGTGGCCCTCGACGACCCCGAGCTGCGGCGGCATCCCTTCGTCTACATGCTCGTGGTGGGCGCGATGTCGCTGTCGCCGGAGGAGGTGGCGGGTCTGCGCGGCTACCTGCTGGCGGGCGGCTTCGCGTTCATTGACGACTTCTGGGGCACGCGGCAGTGGCAGAACTTCGAGCAGCAGATGCGGCTCGTGCTGCCGGAACACGAGATCGTAGACCTGCCGCTCGATCATCCGATCTTCAGCAGCCTCTACCATATCCGTGACATCGTACAGGTACCGGCGGTCAGCAACTGGCGCTTCAACCGTCGGACGTACGAGCAGGACGGCCGTGTGCCGCACGTGCGCGGGATCTTCGATGATGCCGGGCGCCTGATGGTGATGATCAACTGGAACACGGACATCGGCGATGCCTGGGAGTGGGCGGAGCAGCCGGACTATCCGCTCGAGTTCTCCACGTTCGCGTACCAGATCGGCGCAAACGCGATCGTCCACGCCATGACTCACTAGAGCGACGCAGTGGAATCAGTCTTCACGTTCCTGTTCAAGTACCGGCCGCTCCTCTACGAGGAGGGGCAGGTGGTGTTCCAGCCGCCGCTCCCGGCCGTGGTGCTGCTGGTCCTGGCGCTGGGCGCGATCGCGCTCGTCGCGTGGACCTACCGCCGGCCGATGGCAAAGGCGCGCCGGAGCGACCGCATTGCGCTGGCGGCGCTGCGCTCGACTGCATTCCTCGTTCTCTTCTTCTGCCTGCTGCGACCGGTCCTCGTGCTGTCCAGCGTGGTGCCGCAGCAGAACTATCTCGGCATCCTGATCGACGATTCGCGCAGCATGCGCATTGCCGATGACGGTGATGCGCCGCGCAGCCGGTTCGTGGAGGAGACGTTCGTCGAGCCGGATGCAGCACTGCTGAAGGCGCTCGAGGCGCGGTTCCAGCTGCGCTTCTTCC
Source organism: Longimicrobiales bacterium (assembly GCA_035461085.1). Classification (GTDB taxonomy): domain Bacteria; phylum Gemmatimonadota; class Gemmatimonadetes; order Longimicrobiales; family RSA9; genus SH-MAG3. Next base: position 1,131 of record DATHVW010000063.1, read on the forward strand.
GCTTCTCGGAGCAGGCGGACCGGATGGAGAGCGCTGCCGGGCTGGCATACGATGGCGGCCGTACGGCGATCGCGCCGGCGCTCGACCGCGTGCGCGAGGAGCTGGGTGCGCTGCCGCTCTCGGGCGTCGTGCTCGTGACGGATGGCGCGGACGTCGGCGCGGACGTGCAGGACGTATCGGCATCGGCGCTCGGTGAGTCGCTGCTGGCGCTGCGCGCCGCGGGGGTGCCGGTCTTTCCGGTCGGCGTCGGCCGCGAATCGTTCGACAACGACATCGAGCTGAGCCGCGTGTCCGCGCCGCGCGAGGCCCTGAAGGGGACGTCGCTGGTGGTGGACCTGATGATCTCGCAGACGGGATACAGCGGGCAGAAGGTGACCGTGCTCGTCGAGGATGGTGGCCGCATCGTGGGCTCGGAGGAGGTATCGCTGCCGCGCGCAGGCGAGCCGACACCGGTGCGCGTGCAGTTCACCGCGTCCGAGCCGGGCGCGCGCCGGTTCCGCTTCCGCGTGCCGGCGAAGGACGGTGAGCGGGTCCTCGAGAACAACGAGCAGGAAGCGCTGATCGATGTGCGCGACGGCCGCGAGAAGATTCTCTACTTCGAGGGCGAGCCGCGCTGGGAAGTGAAGTTCATGCGCCGCGCCGTCGCCCCGGACAGCAACCTCCAGGTGGTGACGCTGCAGCGCACCGCGGACAACAAGTTCATGCGGCTGGACGTGGACAGCGCGGGCGAGCTCTTCACCGGCTTTCCGACGACGCGCGAGGAGCTGTTCTCGTATCGTGCACTGATCCTCGGCAGCATCGAGGCGAGCCACTTCACGCACGAGCAGCTGCGCATGATCGCGGAGTTCGTGTCGGAGCGCGGCGGCGGCCTGCTCATGCTCGGCGGCCGGCACGCATTCGCGGAGGGCGGCTATGCCGGCACACCGGTCGCCGAGACGCTGCCGGTCACGCTCGACGCACGTTTCTCACGCGACACCACGTTCTTCGATACGCTCGCGGTGCGCCTGACGCAGGCGGGCTCCGCGCAGCCCGCGCTGCGTGTCGCGGATACGGAGCGCGGATCGGAGGAGCGATGGCGTACGCTGCCCGCGCCCACGACCTACAACCGCGTCGGTCCGCTCAAGGCGGGTGCAGTTGCACTGCTGACGGGCTCCGGTGAGCGCTCCGGCTCGGACCGTCCGGTGCTCGCGTGGCAGCGCTACGGCCGCGGCCAGGCGTTCGCACTGCCCGTGCAGGACACGTGGATATGGCAGATGCACGCCGACGTTCCGCTCGAGGACCAGACGCACGAGCTGTTCTGGCGGCAGCTGCTGCGCTGGCTCGTGAGCGGCGTGCCGCAGCCCGTCACCGCGACGCTCGCCTCCGACCACGTCGCGCCGGGCGATCCGATCCGCATCACGGCGGACGTGAGCGATGACCGCTTCGCGAAGGTGAACGATGGCCGCGTCGTCGCGCAGGTGACGACGCCGGACGGCGTGCAGACGGATGTGCCGATGAGCTGGACGGTCGGACGCGACGGCGAATACCACGCGACGTTCCCGGCGGGGGGACCCGGGCTGCACACGGTGCGGGTCACCGCGGAGCGCGACGGGCGCACGCTGGCGGCCAGTCCCGTCTACGCGTACGCCGAGCCGAGACGCGACGAGTTCTTCGGGTCGCAGATGCGCGCGCCGCTGCTGCGCCGCATCGCGGACGAGACCGGCGGTCGATTCTACACCACCGCCAATGCCGCATCGCTCGCCGAGGACATCGCGTACGCCGGGCGCGGCGCCACCGTGCAGGAAGAACGGGACCTCTGGGATATGCCTGCCGTCTTCCTGCTTCTGGTGGGGCTGCTGGCGGGG
>DATHVW010000064.1:0-13493 GCA_035461085.1 Longimicrobiales bacterium
ACGTGACATGGAGGTTGTTGTCGTCGACAACGACTCGAGCGACGGCAGCGCCGACATGGTCGCACAGTCGTTTCCGGGTGTGAGACTCATCCGCGCCGGACGGAATCTCGGGTTCGCGGGCGGTAACAATCTGGCCCTGCGCAATTCTTCTGCCGACTTCGTGCTCGTGCTCAATCCGGATGTCGAGGTGAACGCCGCGGCGCTCGATGCGCTCATGACGTTTCTCGACCATGATGCGCCAGCGGCTGCGGCGCCGCTGCTCATGGGCGATGACGGACAGGCGCAGCCGCACATGTACCGTCGCTTTCCCACGTTCGCGCAGGTGCTGCTGTTCTGGACGGTCATCGGCCCCCTGACGCGGCGCATCGGACCATTGCGGCGCGCGATATTCGAGCACGACCTCCGCGGTGACCGGTCCGTCCAGGTCGATCAGCTGCCCGGCGCCGCGCTCATGATGAACGCCGCCGCGCTGCGCACCGTCGGGCCGATGGATGACGGATACTTCGTGTGGTGGGAGGACGTGGACTGGTGCTACCGCGCACGCCGCGCCGGTGTGCCACTGACCGTTCTCCCCGCTGCGCGGTGCCGCCACGCCGGCGGGGCGAGCTTCGCAGGCTGGAACACCGAGACGCGGGTGTTCCAGTTCTACCGCGCGTTCTATCGCTTCCTCGCTTGCCATCGTCTCACGCGGCTCGCCCACCGTGTGACTCCCGTCATTCGCGCAGATCTCGCGCTCAAGGACGGACTCCTTCGGGCGCGCAAAGTGCTGGGCCGGCCGCACGGCAACGGCGCGGCGAGCCTGGCCGACACGCGAGAGGTGGTCCGCCGCATGGCGCGAGATGTCGAACATGGCGCAGTTCCGTACTTCCGCAGCGCGGGCCGTGACATGGCGGCCGTGGCTTCGGCCCCCGTTGCCACGAGCAGCAGAACTGGTACGCCCGGCCGGGGGGACGCAGCTCGAGGTCGTGGTCCCGACGTGGATATCGTAATCGTCAACTGGAACGGGCGCGCATACCTGCCGGCAGCGCTCGCGGCACTGAAGCGCGCAACGGTGCCCGTCCGCATTGTTGTCGTGGACAATGCCAGCACCGACGGGTCCGGCGAATATCTGAAATCCGCACACCCGGACGTCGAGGTCATCGCGCTGGAGACCAACTGCGGTTACGCGGGCGGGGCAAACGCCGGGCTCCGACATGTCGCTGGCCGGTACGCTCTGGTCATGAACCCCGACGTGCTTCTGGCGCCCGAGTGCATCGAGACGCTGCGGGACCGTCTCGATCGTGATGGCACCATCGGCGCGGCGCAGGGCAAGCTGTACCGGATCTCGCCCGAGGAGTTCATGGCGGGACATGCACCGACCGGTGGCACCATCGATTCCGCCGGTCACATCATCCGGCGCTCGCGCATGGTCATCGACCGGGGTCAGGGTGAGCAGGACGGCCCGCAGTATGACCGCGAGGCCGCCGTCTTCAGCGCGTGCGGCGCCGCTCTGTTCCTGCGGCGCTCGATGCTGGACGACGTCGCGCCGCAGGGCGAGTTCTTCGCCGAATCGTTCTTCGCGTACAAGGAAGACATCGATCTGTGCTGGCGCGCGCGGCTGATGGGGTGGGATGTGCGTTACGTGCCCGACGCGGTCGCCCATCACGTTCGCACCGCGCCGCTCGACCGTCAGGCGTGGCGTCGGATGCACACCACGGCACGGCGCCATTCATGGAAGAACCACTACCTGCTAATGGTCCGTAACGACCGGTTGGGCGACTTCGTGCGGGCCCTGCCATTCGTCCTTGCGTGGGAGGTCGCCCGTCTCGGTCACGCGCTGCTGCGCGATCCGCGTGTGCTGCGCGCCTACGTCGATCTGGCGCGGGCACTGCCCGCCGCGCTCCGTGAGCGCCGCGCCCTCTTTCGCCGCCGGCGGGCTACACCCGCCGCGGTGCGACGCTGGTTCGGTGCGGAGCCGCTGCCGGTGAGTGTTCCGGAGCGGCCGGCGGAGCTGCCGCGATCGGCGGTGTACGGATGATACCGGTCCACACGGCCGCGGCCCCTGTCGAAGTGCGGCCCCATACTGCCGGCCGGTGGCGCGCGACTTTCTCCGCGCACCCCGTGCTCTGGCTCACACTTGCAGCGATCGCGCTGCGTCTGCTGATCTTTCTCGGTCGCGGCGACTACGTCGCGTTCGACGAGGGCTGGTATCTGCTGCTGGCGCGCAGCCTCTTCGATGGGCAGGGCTTCTCGCTCACCGGCCTGCGCCACGTCACGCTGTCACCGCTGTTTCCAATTCTCGCCGGCGCCGTCGCCGAGCTGATCGGAGACCCCATTCGTGCCGGCAGACTCGTGGCAGCGGTCGCAGCGGGTATGCTCGTGTGGCCATGCTGGTCGATCTTCACGCGGCTCGCCGACCGCCGCACCGCGTGGATCGCCTGCGTGTTCGTCGCAGTGATGCCGGCGCTCGCGCCGTTCGCCGCACCCTACTGGATCGGCTGGGACCTCTGGGTCGGAGCCGAGCCGCTGCTCCATGTCTTTCTGTACGCCGGCATTGCGTTCGCACTGCGAGGCTGGCGCGAACAGCGCACGACCGACTGGGCGCTGGCGGGTGTCGCGCTCGCACTCGCTTACCTGGCGCGCTCCGAGGCCATCCTGCCGCTCGGTATCCTCGGCCTGATGCTCGCCGCTCGCGCCCTGTGGCTGCGTACGCCGCGCGCAATGCTCAACGTCGCCGCGCTGGCACTTGCGTTCGCAGTTACCGCGGCGCCCTACTGGTTCTACCTCCACGATGCTCTGGGCCGCTGGACGATCACCGGCCGCGGCGTAGAGGTCGTGGTGCCGCGCCGCGCGGCCGACGCCGCGACCGGGGCAGAGAGCCCGCCACCCGGCAGCGCAGCCACCGGCATTGAGCGGATGCTGTGGGAGGAAGGTCAGCGCTCCTACATGTATTCCCTTTACGCACTCGACGCCTCCGCGACCCGCCTGGCGAGCTCCTACTGGGGAATACCGAACGACCCAGGCGCTTCCGGGCCGCCGCCGCGCAATGCAGCCGATCGCGTCGTGCCCCTTCGCGCAGATTCGACGCCGCAACCGGGTGACGCCGCCTCCGCAGCACCTGCGGCGGACCCGGCTGGCTCCGTCGCGACCACGCCGGTGGCCGGAAGTGCCGCGCCGGTGGCCGATGCTGCATCATCCGCTTCTGCACAGAACGGAACGCTGCCGGGGCGATGGACGCTGTATATCCGCGCTCTCGCGACCGCGATTCCATGGTATCTGTGGCCATTCATCGGATTCGGCCTGTTCGGTGCCCGGCGGGCGTGGCGCGATGAGCTGATGGTCGCGGCGCCGCTGGTGCTCACGAGTGTCGCGATCGCCCGGATCGTCGCTGCCGATCCGCGCACGCAGCTCTTCATCGTGCCGCTGGCCGCGTTCTATGCCGCGCGCGGTGTATTCATGTTCGGTGCATTCGTCGACGACCGGGTGCGCGACGGCTCGGTGCGGCGAGGATTCGTGGCGACAGCCACTGCCGCGATTCTCGCCCTCGTTCTCCTGGCCACGGAGGTGCGCTGGGTCTACCTCGGACTGAGTCTCGGATCGCCACATCATCTCGTCGGCACCGCGAACCGCCGCATGGGTGAGGCGCTGCGCACGATCGTGCCGGAGCACGAGCCGGTCATGAGCTGGCATCCGGCCATGGCGCTGTATGCCCGCCGCGACTGGCGCGTACTGCCGCATGCGTCGTTCGACAACGTGGTGCGCTACGCCAACGCGACGGATACACGGTACGTCGTAATTTCGCAGTATTATCCGCCGCAGGGCATTCTTGGCGAGCTGCCGCGCGAGCACCTGGTGCTGGACATACCGCCAGGTGCGGCCGCCGCCGGCGGACAGTTCCGGCTCGATCTCAGTGATGCGGGCACGTCCCACATGTTCGGAACCGTGCAGCCGGCGCCCGGCGTCCAACTCGACTCGCCGGACACCACAACACCCGATGAGGGATCGTAATGGACGCTGATGTGTTTCGCGTACACGCGGAGGTCGAGCACCGACACTGGTGGTTCGCAGCCCGGCGCGGCATCCTGCGCGCCGTCATCGAGCGCGTCCTGCCGCCGGACGGTACGAAAACCGTCGTCGACATCGGCTGCGGCGTCGGCGCCAATGCGTCGGCGTTTCAGTCCGGGTACCGCTGCGTCGGCTACGATCCCTCGCCCGATGCCGTTGCGTTCGCCCGCTCGGCTCATGATGGGGCGGCGTTCCACGTCGGTGGAGCAGCCGAAGCGCGCGACGAATTGAGCGCAGCGGACGCCGTTCTGCTGACCGATGTCATCGAGCACGTGCCGGACGATCACGCACTGCTCTCGGACGTGATCGAACCAATGAAGCCCGGCGCGTTTCTCCTGGTCACGGTGCCTGCCGGGATGGAGCTGTGGAGCCCTCATGACGTGGCGCTCGGACATTACAGGAGATACGACACCGCAATGCTCGCACATGCGTGGCGGGATCTGCCGGTGAGCCCCGTGCTCGTGTCGCATTTCAACAGCCGGCTCTATCCCCTCGTCCGCGGCGTACGCTGGATCACGGCGCGTCTGCAACGCTCTGCCGGCGGCGAGGGCACCGATCTGTCACTGCCGCCGGCGTTAGCGAACGGCGTACTCCGGCGGATCTTCTTCGGAGAGGCCGGGCGACTGCAGCGCGCCCTCGCATCGCAACGCCCTGCCTACAGGCACGGCGTGAGCCTCATTGCGCTCCTGCGCCGGACGAACGGCGGATGACCATGACACCGCCTGAGGCCATCATAGTCGTGCCGTGCTACAACGAAGCCGCGCGGCTGCAGCCGGCCACGTTCCGCAGCTTCCTGGAGGCCACTCCCGGGGTGGAGATGCTTCTGGTGGACGACGGGAGCACCGACGCGACTGCCGCTGTGCTTCATGAGCTCGCGGCATCGTGCCCACAGGTCCGGGTGCACATGCTCGAGCACAATTCCGGCAAGGCGGAAGCCGTGCGGCAGGGCATGCTGCAGGCGTGCGCGCGTAATCCCTCGTTCGCGGGATACTGGGACGCCGATCTGGCAGCGCCACTCGAGGCGATTCCCATGCTGATGGGCATGCTGCGTAGACAGCCCGCCCTGGACATGGTCATGGGATCGAGGGTGCAGCTGCTCGGCTCACGCATCCGTCGCAGTGCCTATCGCCACTATCTCGGCCGCGTACTCGCCACCGGGGCTGCAGCGGCACTCCGAATCCCCGTGTACGACACGCAGTGCGGCGCCAAGCTGATGCGCGTCAACGAGCGCACATGCAGTGTATTCGCCACTCCCTTCGAGAGCCGCTGGCTGTTCGATGTCGAGCTGCTCGCGCGGCTCCTCTCGGCTCAAGATGGCAATCGTGTCGATCCACAGGCGCGCATCAACGAGATGCCACTTCCGAGATGGACTGAAGTACCGGGGTCCAAGGTCAAAATGCGCGACGGCGTGGCTGCGCTGATCGAGCTCAATCGGATCTGGCGCGCATACCGCGAGTCGCGGCGGCGCTGGCAGATCGACATTCTGGAATCCGCGCACGACCTGGCTGGAACGCGGTGACTCCGCCCCATCCACGTATACCCGAAGCCGGGATGAATTCGCGATGATGCGACACCGTATCCTGCTCGCCCTGATCGTGGCCGTGTTTGCCGGTGTGGCCGGAACGGCCATCCGTCATACGTCGACGACATTCGACGAAGTGCTGCTGCCGTCGGCGGGAGCGCGCGGTTACGTCACGGGCGAGTTCGATCTCGTGCTCGACCACCCTCCGTTCCTTCAGTACCTCTACGGGCTTCCGGTCTATCTGGACGGTCCCAACTATCCGAGAGAGGATGTCGTCGACTGGAGCTATCCCGGACGATACCAGTACGCGAACGCGTTCTATTTCGGATCGGGCAACGATCCCGAGCGGATTGCGTTCATCGCCAGGCTGGTCGGAGTCGCTCTCGGTGTCCTGCTGATCCTCACGACGTTCGCATTCACGCGCTCCGCATACGGGCGCAGTGCGGGTGTGGTCGCGGCCGCGCTCGTCGCGTTCGTGCCCGACGTGCTGGCGCATTCCGGCATCTCGTACAACGATGTCCCGCTAGCGCTGGTGCTGCTCGCGGCCACGTGGGCGGGCGACGTGGCTGCCCGGGATCCGCGCATCGGGCGTATTGCCCTCGCCGGCGCGGCGACCGGCCTCGCGCTCGGTGTGAAGTTCAGCGCGATCGTCATGGGACCGATCGCGCTTCTCCTCATCCTGCTCGAGGGGGCCCGTCGCTGGCCCGACCCGGAGTGGGTGCGTCGGATCCTCATCGGCATTCCGGTGTTCGCCATTGCCGCCTATCTGGTGCTGGTGGCGGTATACCTGGGCGACTTCACGCTGAGGGAGTTCTGGTTCGGTCTCGACTTCAACATCAAGCATGCCAACGACGGCCATGGCGCGCCGGCCGTGCTGCTCGGTGACTACAGCGAGCAGGGCTGGTGGTACTTCTTCCCCGTCGCGTTCTTCCTGAAGACATCGATCGGGCTCCACGTGCTGCTGTTCCTGAGCCTCGTCGGCCTCGCACTGGAGCCGGTGCGCGCCGGCTGGCGCGCGCTCGCGGCTTCTCCCGCGCGCGTACCGATCGTCGGCGGCCTCGTCCTGCTCGGCTTCGTGATGGCCGCCGATCTGAACATCGGGTTCCGTCATGCACTGCCACTGCTGCCGTTTGCGTGCGTGCTCATCGCGGCCGGCGTGGTGCGTCTCTGGAACCTGCGCCGCACCTGGCTCCGTGCGACGATTGCCATTGCACTTGCCTGGCATATCATCTCACCCCTGCGATTCTACCCGTTCTTCCTGTCCTATCTGAGCGAGTACACGGGTCCGGTCGAGTACAGCTATGAGACGCTCGTGGATTCCAGTCTCGACTGGGGCCAGGGACTGCTCGCGCTCCGCGACTTCATGCAGGAGGAGAACGTTCCGGCCGTGCTGCTGAGCTACTTCGGGTCGGCCCCGCCCGCAGGCTACGGCATCAACTACGTCGCGCTTCCCAGCTTCGCCCCGCTGGCGCCGCTGCCCATGCCGCCCGGCGACACACTGCCGCGCTGGGTCGCCATCTCGGCAACGAACCTGGCCGGCAATTATCTGCCGGATGATCCGTTCGCGCGCTTCCGTGACATCGAGCCGTACCGCGTCGTGGGCCGCAGCATTTTCGTGTTCTATCTGGAGGGTGAGTGACGACAGGAGCACCGGCCGCCGGCCGGTCTGCCTGGCTGAGCCCGCTGCAGGGAAGCCGGCTGCTGCATGCACTGCTCGTCGTCGGCCTCGCGGTCGCCGCCTACCTGCCGGCGGTCAGCAATGACTTCGCGTACGATGATCTTCCGATCGTGGTGCTGGACGAGCGTGTCCGCGCGTTCGACGTACCTGCGATTCTGACCGGCGGATACTGGCAGGACACCGCGAGCGTGCTCTACCGTCCTGTGACCACATTGTCCTACGCGCTCGACTGGACGGTCTCGGGCGGCATGCCGGGGTGGTCGCACGCCGTCAACATGATGTGGCACGCTGTGGTGAGCGTCCTGGTCCTGCTGCTGCTGTGGGCATTCCGCGCGCCGCGGGTGGCTGCACTGGTCGCGACGGCGGTATTTGCCGTCCACCCGGTCCACGTCGAAGCAGTCGCGAACATCGTCGGCCGCGCCGAGCTCATGGCCGCGGCGTTCATGCTGGCCGCGACACTGCTGTTCACGCTCCCGGCGCGCAAGCTGCGCACCGCACCGGCGCTCACACTCCTGCTGACGCTTTTCGCACTCGCGTTGCTGTCGAAGGAAAGCGCGGTGATGCTGCCCGCTCTCCTCGTGCTCACGGATGCGGGCACGCGGCGTCTGCGTCCGGGCCGCGTCCGTGCATGGCTGCGGCTGCGTCTCCCGTCTCTGCTCGGACTCTCCGCCGTCCTGGCGCTGTACTTCGTCATTAGACATGTCGTCCTGGGTGCGATGACGCCGGGCGACCTCGATCCCAGCCTCGAGGTGCTGGGCTCACCGCTGCATCGCATCTATACAGCGCTGCAGGCATGGCCGCAGTACACGAGGCTGCTCTTCTATCCGCGCGTCCTGCTGGCCGACTACGGCCCGCGCATCATGCTCCCCGCCACGCAGCTCACTGCGGCCGCGCTTCTCGGCGCCGCGCTGCTCACGGTCTGTATCGCCGGGGGGGCCGCAGCGTGGCGCCGGCACGACCCGCTCACGGCGGCCGCGCTGCTCTGGTTCCCGGTGGCGCTGCTGCCCGCATCCAATCTGCTCATACCGATCGGCGTGCTCATTGCCGAGCGCACGCTCTATCTCCCGTCGGTGGCCCTGTCGCTCGGCATCGCCGCGGCGGCAAGCCGGATGTACGGTCGCTTCACACTGGCCGGGCCCGTTCCGCGGCTCGCGACTGCCGCCGCAATCGGATTGACGCTCGGCCTCCTGACCGCGCGCACACTCATTCGCATCCCGGACTGGCGCAACACGAACACCGTGTTCTTCGCGCTTCTCCAGGATCGCCCGGACGCCTTTCGCGGGGTCTGGCACGCAGCCAGGCTGGCAGCGAGCCACGGCTCACCCGATACGGCGATGCGGCTGCACGGGGAAGCGATCCGGCTCTGGCCCTATCGGCCGAGGCTGCTGCGCGAAGCCGTCATCTATGCCGCTGCCAACGGACGCCCGGACTGGTCGCAACAGCTCGCGGAGTTCGGCCTCGCTCACGTACCCGATGAACTCGTCGTCCGACGCTTCCACGCCGGCACCCTGCTCGATCGCGGTGATACGGCCGCCGCTCGCGCACAGATCACGGAAGGACTGAAATGGCACCCGCAGGACTCGTTGCTTCTGAAGATGCACCACGCAGCCTCGCCGGCAGCACCCCGGAATCCCGAGGGCGGCTCATGAAGCTGGACCAGGTTTCGTCCAGGACGCTCGCACTGTTCGCCGCCGCCGTCGCCATTGCCGTCTACGTCAACTCGGCGTGGAACGGGTTTGCGCTCGACGATACGTTCATCGTCGAGATGAACTCGCGCGTTCACGACATTACCGATCTGCGCAGCATCTGGCTCACGCCATACTGGACGTTCTACGGGCCCGAGCTCGGACTCTGGCGGCCGCTCACCATCTTCCTGTTCGCCGTTCAATGGGCGATCGGCGATGGCGCGCCCTGGGTCTTTCACGCGGTGAACATCGGACTCCACGCGCTGGCGACGGTGCTCGTGTTCATGCTCCTGGAACGGTTCACCGCAGCGCTCCCCGCGTTTGTCGGAGCACTCGTGTTCGCCGTCCATCCCGTGCACACCGAGGCCGTCGCGAACGTCGTCGGGCAGGCTGAGATAGTCGGTGCGATCGCGGTCTTCGGTGCCTGTCTCGTTCATTCCGGGCGCGCCCCCGGCATGAGCGTCTCCTGGCCGCGGCGCTTCGCGCTCGTGGCGCTCTTCCTGGCCGGCCTTGCGACGAAGGAAAGCACGGTGGTCCTTCCGGGACTCCTCGTTATCGTCGATTTCGCACAGCGCCGGGTTCGCCCATCGCTGCGCAGCATCGCGGACTATGCGGACGCCATGCTCATGCCCATTGCGCTGCTGTCGGCCACCCTCGCCGCGTACCTGCTCGTGCGCTTCGATGTCATGGGCGGTACGCTCACCGGTGTCGATGCAGCGCCAGCACTCCCGTATCTGCGCGAGGAATTCCGCGTACTCAATGCGCTCCGCGCATTCCCCGAGTTTCTCCGACTGCTGTTCCTGCCGATGGATCTCGCGTCGGACTATTCGCCCGCGATGATCCTGCCCGTCGAAACCGTGCGACCCATGGTCGTGCTGGGTGCGGTGCTCCTCGGTGTCATCACGCTGCTGGCGCTGCTCACGCCCTGGCTGCCGGCAGTCGGCTTTGCGCCCGCGTGGTTCCTGCTCGGCATCATCACGGTATCGAATCTCTTCTTCCCGATCGGCGTGCTCGTCGCCGAACGCACGCTGTACATGCCATCGCTCGCGGTCAGTGCGCTGATCGCCTTCGCGTGGCATCGCGCCGGGCCGCACGCGTCCTCCTCGATGCGACGCCTCGTTCCCGTCCTTCTCGTCCTCGTGGTGGCCGCGGGTGCCGTGCGCACATGGATCCGCAATCCCGACTGGAAGAGCACACCCGCAGTGTGGGACGCGCTCTACCGCGACTCGCCCGAGTCCTATCGCGCACAGTGGGTCCAGGCGTCCCTCTTCGCCGCGGCCGGTAACATCCAGCGCGCGCGGGAGCACTACGAGCTCGCCTACCGCATCTATCCCCGCGATGGCCACTTCCTCGCGGATTATGCCAGCTTCCTCATGCGCGGCGGCAACTACCGCGTCGGCGTGCCCATGATGGAGCGCGCCGTCGAGGAGTCCTCCTTCTCGCACGAGACGGAAACCGTGCTCGCCTACGCGTATGTCGCGGCCGGCCGCTACGATGAGGCGCTGCAGGCGCTCGCCCGGGCCGAAACGCGCGGGGCGCCACCGTTCGCGACCATGCCCCTGCGGGCGAATGCCTACCGGGGTCTGGGCGATTACAATCGCGCCGTGGGCGCGTGGCGCACTGCAATCGGCTCCGCACCACAGCCACAATGGCGGCTCTGGGGATTCCTCGCGCGCACGCTCGCCTACATGGGTGATGATGTCGCGGCTGCGGCCGCGCTGGACACGGCGCGCATCGTCGCTGCCGGCGATTCGGCCAGCCTCGCGACCATTGATCGCGCGCAGCAGGCGCTGGCGACCGGCTGCTACGAGCTGCCCGCCGACGGGGGCACGGGACTCGAAGCCGGCTTCGCCGCGGCCGGCACGCCCGAGTGTGACCCGCTCGGCCACTGGATCCACTTCATGCCGCCGGTGCAAAACGCCAACCCGTTGCAAAATGCAACTGGAGCGCCTCCCGGCGCAGAGACTCCGGCGCCCCCGGACGGGTCATGAAGCGTTGGGGCAGAGCAGGTTTGGCCAGTATGCCACGATTGGACCGGCTATTGCTCTGACACGGTCCCGACCCTGCCAGGTCCAGTCGACTCTTACATCCACAAGGAGCACCGCATGCAGAAGAGACGTGCAGGTTTCACGCTGATCGAGCTGCTGATCGTGATCGTCATCATCGGCATTCTGGCCGCGATCGCGATTCCGAAGTTCGGCAAGACGCGTGAGAAGGCCTACTTCAAGGCCATGATGTCCGATCTCCGCAACCTGAACAACCAGCAGGAGATCTACTACTCGAGCCCGGCCAGCGGCTACACGTATGCCGCGTCGATCGGTCAGCTGCCGGAGTTCACCATGTCGAATGGTGTGACGGTCGCCGTCAGCGGCAACACCGTGACGGGCTGGGCCGCAGTGGCCAGCCACGCCGCACTCGGCTCGACGCAGTTCTGCGGTATCTACATCGGCACGCCGACGGCAACCCCGTCGGGCCTGAATCTCGTCACTCCGGGCATTGTTGCCTGTACGGGCGAGTAAGAAGGCTCACCTGAGTTGAAGGGGCGGCGGCTGTTGCCGCCGCCCCCTTCGATTTCAACCAACTGGCGATTATGCGAGTGCTTCCGAGGCGGGAAGGCTTCACGTTGATCGAGTTGATGATCGTGATCGTGATCATCGGGATACTCGCAATGATCGCCGTGTCGCTTTTCTGGGGCGTCAAGGACCGGGGCCTCCAGGCCTCCATGCAGGCGGACCTGAAGAACGCGGCCGCGCAGCAGGAGCTCTACTATTCGTCGTACAACACGTACGCTCCTACCGCGATTTACCTGTCGAATTACAACCCCAGTCCGGGGGTGCAGCTGTCGGTGACGTACGCTGCGCCCGATGGCTGGGCCGGCATCGCCACCCATGTCTCGGTCATTGGAGCACAGTGCGGGATTGCAGTAAACAACGCACCGCTGGCGTCGGCGCCGCCGGCCACCGTAACCGGTATCGTGGCGTGCACAACCCCGTAGGTGCCGTACGGCTCCATTGCAGTTCCTTCCTCACAAACATAAACTTGCCCGCGAATGGCTGATCTTCCCACACTGCGACGGGAGCTGATCGGAGCGTTCGCTGTGGTATTCGCGGGCGCGTTGTTCGTTGCTGTCGCCGGGGTGCTGCTGCTCGCGCCGCGTCTCTCGACAGGCTACGCTGTCGCGTACGTCGTGACGCTGCTCGTGGCCGACATCGCGATCTTCTCCTGGTTCGGAACGCAGCTGCTGCGGCGCCGCGTGCTCGATCCGCTGTCTGCCCTGGTGCACGGCGCGGAGTCGATATCGGCCGGTGACCTGGACACCCGCATCGAGGGCGGCTCGACGCAGGAGCTCGCGCGCGTGTCGGCGGCGGTCAACTCGATGGCCGAACGGCTGATCGCGGATCAGAAGAAGCTGACGGAGAACATTCGCTCGCTCAACGAGACGAACCGGCTGCTGACCGAAGCGCGCGACGCCATGATCCACGCCGAGAAGATGGCGTCGGTCGGCCGTCTGGGCGCGGGTGTCGCGCACGAGGTCGGCAATCCGCTCGGCGCGATCCTCGGTTACCTGTCCCTCCTCGGCCGACACCAGGAGGGGTCACGGCTCGAGCTGGTGCAGGCGGCGGAGCGGGAGGCGCACCGGATCGACCGGATCGTGCGCGGGCTGCTCGACTTTGCGCGCCCTCGCGAGGCCGTCGCACAGCCGACGGACGTGAATGACGTGGTTCGCGATACCGTGGAGCTGGTGCGGACGCAGGGCCATTTCACACAGATCCAGCTCACGCTCGCACTGAGCGACACGGAGCTCGTCGTGCGGGGCGACCCGTACCAGCTTCAGCAGGTGCTCGTGAACCTGCTGATGAACGCGGCACAGGAGCTCGAGCACACGCGTGATCCGTTCATCGAGATCACGACCATGCGCCGCGAGGTGGAAGCTCCGCCACCGCATACGCCCGCCCGCCGGGCCGGCGACCCGCCGGGCATCGATTATTCGCACCGGCGTCGGTTGGCCGCGATGCTGCGCTGGCCCTCGCGCGATCCGGACTCCGAGTCCGGCGAGATCATCGAGCTGATCGTGCGGGACAACGGGCCCGGTCTGCCGCCCGAGCTGATCGACCAGATCTTCGAGCCGTTCGTTACGACCAAGGAGCCGGGAAAGGGCACCGGCCTTGGCCTCGCTGTCTGCGCCCGCCTCATCGAGGGGATGGGCGGAGTAATTCACGCGGACAACGTCGCTGAGGGCGGCGCCGTGTTCCGTGTGCTGCTGCCGGCCGAAACGGCCGAGGTGATATCGACATGACCGTGCTGATCATCGACGACGAGCCGGGTCTGCGTCAGACCGTCTCCCTGATCCTGGCCGAAGAAGGCTACGAAGTGCAGGCGGCCAGCGACGGCGAGGAAGGCCTCGCGCGGGCGCTCGAGCTGCAGCCGGACATCATTCTCTGCGACCTGCGCATGCCGCGTCTGGGCGGCCTCGAGTTTCTCGAGAAGTACCGTGCCGGCGGCGGTACCGGCATGGTCATCATGATGACGGCCTACGGCGGCACCGAGCTCGCGATCCAGGCGA
>DATHVW010000065.1:0-1679 GCA_035461085.1 Longimicrobiales bacterium
CGACTACACGTACACCACCGTCGGTGCCGGTGCGACGGGCGTGGTCACTGCGGGCAACGTGTTCGTGAAGCTGATCGATCCGGGCGAGCGCGAGCACTCGCAGGAAGAGCTGATGGTGCAGGCGCGTGAGGTGCTCGCACCGATCTTCGGCGCGGACATCGCCGTGACGCTCGGCGAGTCCGGCCCGGGTGGCGGAGTGAAGCCGATCCAGGTCAACCTGCGCGGCCCGGACGTGGCCGTGCTGCAGACCCTGAGCGACACGATCGCGACGATGCTGCGCGGCATGACCGGCTTCGTCGATGTCGGCACGACGCTGGGCCAGCCGCGTCCCGAGTATCGCATCGACGTGAACCGTGAGATGGCCAACGAGATGGGTCTCGACGTGGGCCAGGTGGCTGCCGCGGTGCGCCCGCTGCTGGCCGGCCAGGTCGCCACCACGTGGCAGGACCCCACGGGTGAGGAGCGCGACGTGGTCATCCAGGTGGACCCGGCGCGCCGCACCAACTTCGAGGACATCGCGTCCCTGCCCGTGGCCACGCCGATGCGCGCGGAGAACGGTGCGTCGCCGACCGTGCCGCTCGGCCAGATCGCGCGCATCGAGACGGGCAGCGCGCCCGCGCAGATCAATCGCAGCGACCTCGAGCGCGTGGCCACGGTGGATGCGAACACGCAGCCCGGCTACTCGATCGGCGAGGCGTCGGGCGCGCTGGGTGACCGGCTCGCGGAGTTCGACATGCCCGAGGGCTACTCGTACCAGCTGGGCGGCGAGACCGAGCAGCTCGAGGAGACGTTCGGCTACGTGGTCGAGTCCATCCTGCTCGCCATCATCCTCATCTTCCTGATCCTGGCGTCGCAGTTCGAGTCGTTCACGCAGCCGTTCGCCATCATGCTGTCGCTGCCGCTCTCGCTGATCGGCGTGCTGCTCGCACTGCTCATCACGGACGACACGCTGAACATGATGTCCATGATCGGCGTCATCATGCTGATGGGGCTCGTCACCAAGAACGCCATCCTGCTGGTGGACAACGCCAACGAGCGGCGCGCGCTGGGTGCCGGCCGGCACCAGGCGCTAGTCGAGGCGGGACGCGTGCGGCTGCGGCCCATCGTCATGACCACGGCCGCCATGATCTTCGGCATGCTGCCCATCGCACTCGCCATCGGTTCCGGCGGCGGCTTTCGCGCACCCATGGCGCGCGCCGTGATCGGCGGCCTCATCACGTCGACACTGCTCACGCTCGTCGTCGTGCCGGTGGCCTACACCTACTTCGACGACTTCGGCGCGTGGATGAAGCGGCGCTTCATGTCGGAGGAGCGGGAGAAGCGGATGCAGGAGGAGGCCGCGCACGCGGGCCTGGGCGGCGGCGGCCAGTGGGGTCTCGAGACGGGCGACTGACTCGAGAGCGATCGGAAGGAAGACGGGGCGCCCGCATGCAGCAGGCGCCCCGTCTTCAACTCATCCGGGCAGGTGGTCAGCTGGCGGCGTTCGGCGTGGGCGCCACCGGCTGGCACAGCTCACGGGGCGCGGCCGAGTTGCGGTCACACTCCGTGATGGGAACGGGCATCCACATGAACTTGACCGGCTGGCCGAAGCGGCGCAGGTCGGACCAGCGCAGGTGCTGGAGGTACAGCTCGAAGCGTCGCTGCCGCAGGATCTCGGCGAGCATCGCGTCGCGCGTGGG
>DATHVW010000066.1:0-67587 GCA_035461085.1 Longimicrobiales bacterium
CCCACACGGCCGCGGCGCGCCGGGACATGCGGGCCCGCGCTCCCGGAGCCATGAGCATGTCCCGCTGAGCCGTTCTGCAGAGTGGGTTCCGCGTCCGGCGGCGGCGGCTAGTACTGCTCGGCGAACAGAACGCAGATGCGCTCGATGATGCGGCTGCCGATGCCACGGCGGCGCCACTGAACGCGATCGATCTCGCGCGCATTCTCCAGGTCGGCCAGGAACGTGCGCTCGAGCTCGGCAGCAAATGCGGCATCGCGGATGCCGAGCACGTTCTCCTCGTTCAGCTCCTTCGACCGTATGTCCATGTTGGCGGAGCCGACGACGGACCACTGCCCGTCCACGACGACGCCCTTGGTGTGCATCATGGTCGGCTGATACTCGTAGATGCGCACGCCTGCGTTCATCAGCTCGCTGTAGTAGCTGTGGCTGGCCTGGCGAATCGGCTTGGCATCCGTGTGGTGATTGGGCATGAGGATGCGGACGTCCACGCCGGCCTGCGCGCGGCGCTTGACCACCTGTCGCGTGTGCTTGTCCGGCACGAAGTACGGCGTAGTGATCCACAGCCGTTCGCGCGCGGCCAGGAACGACAGGAAGAAGAACAGGCGGAGCGGGTGTTCTTCGCTGGATGGCGATGATATCACGCCGCAGGATTGCACGCCGCTCTCGTGCTCGTCCAGCAGATCCCCGGGAAACACGTCCTCGCCGGTGAGCACTTCACCGGTGGTGAACGCCCACAGCTCGCAGAATGCCGACTGCAGGTTGTGCGCGATGCAGCCGTCCACGCGCACCATCGTGTCGCGCCATTCCTCGGCGGTCGCCGCGTTGCCGGCCCACTTGTCGGCAACGGCTGCACCACCGGTGAACCCGACGCGTCCATCGATGACGATGGCGCGGCGGTGGTTGCGGCGGTGGAACCGCAGCAGCTTGCCCGGCACCGCGGGCCGGAACTTCTCCACGCGGCCGCCGGCCGCAACGAGCTGCTCGAACTTTTCATCGGGTGCACGCATGGCGCCGAAGGCGTCGAGCAGCACTCGCACCTGCACGCCCTCCTTCCGCTTCTCGATCATGGTCGAGATGAACTCGTCGCTGATCCGGCCATCCTCCCAGATGTAGACCATGATGTGCACGCTGTGCTTTGCGGCGCGGATGGCATCGAGCATCACCGGGAAATATTCGTCGCCATTGTTGAGCAGGTGGGCCCTGCCACCCCTGCGGCGCGGCACGTTCAGCAAAGCGGCGAGTGGTCCGATGAAGTCGTCGGAGCCGACCGGCTCGACGGACTCGGTCCACATGCGGTTGGGGCGTCGGCCCAGGGAAAAGAAGAGCGACACGATGCCGCCCAGGATCGCGAGCGCACCGATGCCGGCGAAGGTGAGGAGCCACCAGGGGTAGTCGAGCATTGCGTCCATCGCGTTTTACCGTTCGTCGAGATCGATATGGGCCAGCAGCGGATGGTGATCGGATCCAAAGACCGTGCGGGAACGGTCGCCGTCGATTTCATCGATGCGCACCACGCTGACGCCGCGGATGCGGTGGTCCGGAGAGCGAAACATCACATGATCGAGCAGCAGCCGGAGCGGTCGGTGGAAGGTGTGCGTCCAGGTACCGACGCGACGTGCGGGATGCAGGCCTGCCTCGATCAGTTCGTGCACGGCGGGATCCGTCATGCCGAACAGCGAATTCAGATCGGCTCCGAGGACGACGGAGCCGTCCATGTCGGCGAGGGTGCGGGCAAGCGCGCGTGCCTGCGCGGCACGCCCGGCACCGATCCTGGCGGAACGCGACCGCGGTGGCACGGCCGCGGCTGCACGGCGCGTGCGGCCGTGGGTGTCGAGATGCGCGCTCACGAAAGTGATGTCGGGGTGGCCGGCAATGCGCGCAGTAACGGCGACGCGACGTTGGCGGACATACGGCAGGAGGAACGCGTGGGCATCTGCGAGTCTAACGGTCGAGAGAATGGCATTGCCGCGATCACTGCCGTGCGTGCCGTTGCGCATGGATGGTGAGTAGCGGAGGCTGAGGCCGTGCTGCTCGGCGAGCGCTACGAGATTCGTGCGGTCGCCCGTCGCGAGCCGGCCGCCGTGATGCGTGGAGCCGACGGCGCCGGGCACGGTATCGTCCTCGCGAAATCCCTCCTGCACCAGGATCATCAGCGGACGTTCGGGCGCCGTGCCGATCGTCTCGTGTGTGGTAGTGCGAAGACGGTCGAGCAGAGGGCCCAGCCGGCCCAGCCCGATCGCGACGTTCCAGCAGAGCACGTGGATCCCCGCCAGGCTGGGCGGGGCGACGTGACCTGCGTCGATGGCGATCGGGCTGCCGACGTTGGCGCGCCACGCGTCGAGCTCCTCGTGAAGCTCGTCGTGGCGGTGCGGCTCGAGCCGCACGTGACAGTGATCCGCCGGGCTCAGTGAGTCGGGCATGTCCGCCCGGGGGGCAAGATCGCGGCCAGAGCCATCACCTGGTGGCGCGTCGGACCTCCGCGAGTCCCTCTTCCGTCCACTGCGGTCGCGCAGCGGCGTTCGCCAGCTCGTGCGCGTAGCGGAACAGCAGCCGCGCGATGCGCGTGACCTTGTCGTTGTCGATCGTCTCCGGCTCGTCGGACGGCTGGTGATAGTCGTCGTGAAGCCCCGTCGTGAAGAAGATCGCCGGCACCTCCATCGCTGCGAAGCTGAAGTGGTCGGAGCGGAAGAAGAGCTGCTCGTCGGGCCAGAGGTCAGGGGCGACGGTCAGTCCGAGCTCCGGATGTGCGCCCGCAACCGCGCGCACGGACGGGCCGAGAGACGAATAGTCCACGCCGATCGCCACAACGGTATCGGGCGCGTTGCGACCGATCATGTCCATGTTGATGTTGGCGGCCATCTGCGCGACAGGCACGGGCGCATCGGCAACGAACGCCTTCGAGCCGAGTAGCCCCTTCTCCTCGCCGCTCACCAGCACGAACATGACGGAGCGCGCCGGCCGCCGCTCGAGGCTGGCGAATGCTTCCGCGATCTCGAGCACGGCGGTGGTGCCGGACGCGTCATCGTCGGCGCCGTTGTAGATGGAGTCGCCCGACTCGTCCGGCGAGCCGACACCGACATGGTCGATGTGTGCCGTGAACACGATGTACTCGCGGCTCAGCGCGGAATCGCTGCCGGGCAATATCGCGACGACGTTCGGCGCCTCAATGGTCGATCCGCTGATGGGCGTCCTGATGGCGAGCGTCACGCCCGGCATCGGCGCCGGCTCCGTGGCCGTACGCGTGGCATCGAGGTCCATCCCCGCCTGCTGGAAGAACGTCCGCGCCGCGCCGTAGCTCACGCCGACGAGCGGCATGGGCACCGGCAGAATCTGGCCGGCCAGCTGATCGGCGAGCATGGCCAGCGTGGCGTCGGAGAAGTCGGGAGGCATGACGAGCACCGCGGCGCTCGCGCGCGCAGCCAACGCCGACTGGAGCGCCGCTCCGACCATGCCCTGCCACGCGGCACTCGCGGTGTCGCTCACGAAGAACACCACCGGCCGGCCGGCCGCTTCGGCCGGCGCAAGCACGCCCGGCCGCGCGGGACCGAGGAAGATGGGCGACCCGACGGCGGAGTCGATCGCAGCGGGCACCACGAAATAGTCCGTTCCGAACGTCAGCCGGCTCGCACCCGCATCGGTGCGCACCTCGAGGAGCACGGCGCCGCGGTCCAGGCTCGTGGCGTCGAATGGATAGCGCTGAACGAATGTGCCGTCGTCACCGGCAGGCTGCAGGCCGAACGAGCGGAACTCCGCTGCGGCATAGTCCACCGCCGCCTCGAGTCCGGGACTCGGCGTGTCCCGCCCCTTCAGCTCGTCACTCGCGAGGAAGGCGATTCGGCGCGCCACATCGGCGGCGTTGATCGATTCGACAGCCTGCTCGATCGCAACGGCCCGCGGCTCGGCCGGTGCCGGCGCGGGGGCACCCGCGCAGCCGGCGAGCAGGACGGCGATCACGAAGGGCATGGCGGGGCGCGGTCGCATTGAACCTCCATTGGTGTTGTTCGATCCGGCCCGTCGCAGGGCCTCGCAGCTGCGGAATGTACACCTCAGATCCCGGAATTGCGCACTCCCGCGACAAAAGACTTGCCACACTCGGGGCATGTGCGGCATGTTGCCGCGTTTCCGGAACTTTTACGTATTGCCCCGAGCCGGGCAGCACAGAACACGCGAGCCGCCGCCCATGCGGGCGCGTCCCAGCTGCACTGCTCCGGCACCCACGCGCGTCCGCGGGCGCGGCACACTGTAACGAGGTGAGAGAATGGAAGTACTCGAACGGATCATCGGGATAGTGGAAGGCATCGCGTGGTGGGGACCGTCGATCGGCGGTGAGTCGATCCCGCTCGCCGTCATGATGCTGCTCGGCACCGGTCTCTTCCTGACCGTTCGACTCGGCTTCGTCCAGCTGCGGCGGCTGGGGCACGGCTTCGCCGTCACCACGGGCAAGTACGATGACCCCAACGAGCCCGGTGACGTCTCTCACTTCCAGGCGCTCTCGACGGCGCTCTCGGCCACGGTCGGCATCGGCAACATCGCCGGTGTCGCGATCGCGCTCCACTGGGGCGGCCCAGGGGCGCTGTTCTGGATGTGGGTAACGGCCTTTCTCGGCATGGCGACGAAGTTCACCGAGGTCACGCTCGCGCAGCACTACCGCGTGGTCGAGGGCGTGGACCGCGATCCGGCGAAGTGGGAGGGCACGGTCTCGGGTGGACCGATGTACTACATCGAGCGGGGTCTCGGACCATCATGGCGGCCGCTCGCCGTGCTGTTCGCCGTGCTGCTCGGCATCACCGCGTTCATGACAGGTAACGCCATCCAGGCGAACACGCTCGCCGACACCATGAACGCACAGTGGGGCATTCCGGTGTGGATCACGGGCCTCGTGAGCGCCGGCGTGGTCGGCGCCGTCATCATCGGCGGAATCACGCGGATCGGCCGCGTCACCGGCATCCTGGCGCCGCTCATGGCGGCGATCTACGTCGGCGGTGCGCTGATCATCATCCTGCTGCACATCGGCGACGTCATTCCGACATTCGCACTGATCTTCCGTGAGGCGTTCAACCCGTCGGCGGGCGTGGCGGGCACAGGACTCGGCGCGCTGCTGGTAACGCTCATGTGGGGTGTGCGGCGCGGCCTGTTCTCCAACGAGGCCGGCCAGGGATCCGCGCCGATCGCCCACGCGGCCGCCAAGACGGACGAGCCTGTGTCGGAAGGTGTCGTTGCGCTGCTGGAGCCGTTCATCGACACACTCGTCATCTGCACGATGACCGGACTGGTCATCATCATGACGGGTGCGTGGGACGACAAGCATCCGACGACGCTCAGCCTCGGCAGCGGCGACATCTCGTGGAACGCCGATCAGCCGGACGGCTCCATCAGCCGCGGTGTGGGGGCGCCCGCGCAGTTCGAGATCGTCGATGGTCTGCCCGTGGCGCCGACCCCCGACGCACCTCGTTTCGCATGGCATGATGTCCGTGTGGACCAGTTCTTCACCGATGTCGATCAGACGGCGCCGTTCAGCGGAACGATCTATCCCGGCGAGGGCCGCGCAGTGTCGGTAGACGGGCAGGAATACAGGCAGCTTTATGGCAACGCCGTTCGCAACGGCGCCCCGCTCACCATGGCCGCGTTCGAACGAGGGATCGGCAGGACGGGGGCGAACTACGGCCAGATGATCGTCATCCTGGGCGTCATCCTGTTCGCCATATCCACGGCCATCTCGTGGAGCTACTACGGCGACCGCTGCGCGAACTACCTGTTCGGCAGCGCAGCGGTGATACCGTACCGCATCGTGTTCGTGATCATGCATTTCGTCGGCGCGATCCTGCCGCTCGCATCGATCTGGGCACTCGGTGATGCGTTCCTCGGCGTCGTCATTTTCCCGAACCTGCTCGCACTGCTGCTGCTGTCCGGCAAGGTCAAGCAGCTGACGGACAGCTACTTCGAACGCAAGCCGTGGCTCGAGAACGCGGAAGTGCACAAGCGCATCGTGGACGAGAAGAAAACGCGCCGCTAGTGGGGTGAATCGGTCCCGTATCCGGGACTCCTGAATCATACCCAGGCTCGTTGAGTTGAACCCGGAGCCCCGCCGCGAATCACGTTTCGCGGCGGGGCTCTTTCCTTCCGCCATGCACCACCAGGCCGTATGATCGCCTACACTCTCACGGCCTCCAGCGCCTCGGCTGCCGTGCCGAACAGATTGTCATCGCCGATCTCGTCCAGAAAGCCGGTGCGGGCGAGGACGGTCATGGGCTGAGCATGCACACCGGTTACGAGGACTCGGGTGCCTTCGGAGCGTGCACGGCGTATCAGCCCGCGCAGAGCGTTCACCCCCGTGGAATCGATGGCGGGGACGTTGCGCATGACGAGAACGAGGACGCGCGGCGGCGAGGAAATGGAGTTGACGGTCTCCTTGAACTTCTCGGCCGCACCGAAGAAGAAGGGCCCGTTGATCTCGTAGACGGCCACGTCCGAAGGCAGATCGGGCAGCGCCTCGCCTGCCGCAACATCCTCGTCGGCGAACTCGCCCTTCACGGCGCTGATGTTCGTGACCTCCGCCATGCGCTTCATGAACAGGAACGCGGCGAGCACCATGCCGGCTTCAATGGCGATGGTGAGGTCCACGAGCACAGTGAGCAGGAACGTGGTGAGCAGCACTGCGATGTCGCTGCGCGGTCCGCTGAACTCACCAGCGAACGTCCGCCATTCGCTCATGTGGTACGCGACGACGATCAGAATCGATGCGAGCGCGGCGAGCGGTATGAAGGCGACCCAGCGGCCGAAGAAGATGCCGATGAGCAGGATCGTCACGGCGTGCACCATCCCGGCGACGGGAGTGCGGCCGCCGCTGCGGACGTTGGTGGCGGTGCGCGCGATGGCCCCTGTAGCCGGCATGCCGCCGAACAGGGGCGCCACGACATTGGCGACGCCCTGCCCCACCAGCTCGACATTGGAGCGGTGCCGCATGCCGGTCATGCCGTCGGCGACGACCGCGGACAGCAGGGATTCGACGGCCGCGAGCAGTGCAATGGTGAACGCCGGCCCGACCAGTTGCCTGAGCAGGTCGAGCGAGACGGCCGGGATCGTCGGCCGCGGGATACCGATGCTGAGATCGCCGAAGCGGCTGCCGATCGTTTCGACCTGGAGACCGAACAATGGCACGGCGATCGTGCCCAGGACCACCGCGACGAACGGCGCAGGGATCGTCCGGCTGATGCGCGGCCAGCCGACGACGACGGCGAGCGACAACCCGGCGACGATCAGAGCGTGCGGGTTGAATGTCGAGATGTGTTCGGCGTAGGCACCCCACTTCTCGACGAACTCCGCGGGCACATCGTCCATGCGGAGGCCGAGGAGGTCGCGGATCTGGCTGGTCGCGATGACGACAGCGATGCCGCTCGTGAAGCCGGTCGTCACCGGGAACGGGATGAACTTGATCGCAGCGCCCAGCCGGACCACGCCCATGATGATGAGCATCAGCCCGGCCATGACCGTGGCAACGGTGAGGCCGGCAATGCCGTGCACCTGCACGATCCCGTAGACGATGACGACGAAGGCGCCGGTCGGCCCGCCGATCTGGACACGCGAGCCGCCGAGCGCTGAGATCAGGAAGCCGGCGATGATGGCGGTGTAGATGCCATACTCGGGCGGCAGACCCGATGCGATGGCAAATGCAATGGCCAGCGGCAGCGCCACGATGCCGACGATGACGCCGGCCGTGACGTCTCCTGCTGCCTGTTGTCTGGTGTAGCCGCGGAGCGCGTAGATGAGTTCGGGCGCGCGCTTCACGGAGGGTACGACCGATCCAAGTCGGGTCATCCGCTGAAGTAGTGATCCACACTACATCAGACAGCGCCTTTCTTCAAGCGGCAGGAGGCTACCGGCCGCCGGACGGATCGGCGGACGTGGACACGTTGACATCGATGTTCAGGCGCGTGCCGTCCCATTCCTCCCCGGTGTCAAGGATGCCCTGCCAGATCAGCGCGGCAGCATAGCCGGACTCGCGCGGCGCGCTGCGCAGGTCGAAGCCGGCCGGGCGCGCCACCCAGAGCGGGGGCCGGTCGGCACGCTGGTGACGGACGAACTCGTCGGCCAGGATGGCATACAGCTCCTCGACATTGATGTCGTGGGCGTAGAGGCCCGGCGTGTAACGGCCGGCGTCGAGCATGCGGCTCATCCAGCTGCGCACATACGTGGAGAGCTCCGACGACACGCGGTCCACGCGTTCCACGTCGAGAAAGATGACGGTGCCCGCCGGGAATCCATCCGCGGCGGCAGCCGCGGCAGCCGCGTCGGCGTGCGCGATTCCCTGCTCCGCGGTGAGGTGCGCGCTACTGCAGCGCGGGTTCTCCACGGCGGCCGTATCGGCGGCTGCGCCCGGCATGGCGCGCCAGTCCTGCTCGCCGACGAAGAGGACGGCGAAGCCCCAGCCGATGCTGCGCAGGCTGTCGCGGCGGCCGGTCCATGTGGTGCCGGTATAGCATGGCGCCGGGAGATAATACCCTACCCAGCGGTAGGGAGAGGAGCCGAACCACGCGCGCATCACAGCGTCGCCCGGATAGTCGCGTGTGTCGAAGCCCGGCACACCGCCCATGGGACGCTCGGAGATGCGCGGCGCGGCGCACGCGGCGGCCCAGATGGCGATCACCGCTACGACGGTGCGGAACAGTCTCAGCTGCACGATGCCTCCATCACTTCAACCGCATGCCGAAGCGCGTCGTGAACTCGCGCGTCCGGGTCACCATGCACTCCTCCAGCTCCACGCCGGTACCGCCGCACGTCAGGTACGATTCGTCCTCGGGCGACGCGACGACGAACAGGTCCACGCGCCCGCTGCGATGGATCACCACACGCATGTAGCCGGGGGCTGCGGCACGGTACCGCATGCCGTCCACGTGGCCCAGGCTGCTGAGCTTGCTGCCGCTGCCGGACACGACGCTGAATCGCGGCTCGGGGAACGAGTCGCTGGCGATGACCTGCAGCGAATGGTCGTGGCCGCCGGCAAAAAGCAACGGCGGGCGCGCCCGGAACGCTGACAGCAGCTGCAGCCGCAGCTCCCGATACACGATGCTGTTCAGATCCTGCATGATCGTGCCGGACCGGGCGAGCAGGAAGCGCAGGCCGAACGCCTTCCAGAACGGAACGAAGCCGGCATGCGCGCCCGCCGACTCGAACGGGTGGTGCGCGGCGATGATGAGGAAGCGGCCCTCGGTCGTCCGGGTCACCTCCTGCGTCTCGCGGAACATGCGCTGTTTCGGGATGGTGTCCTGTGCGAGCAGCCACCACGCGGTGTCGTAGAGGAGCAGTCGGGCCTGACTGCCGACATCCACAACGAACGGCCCGGGCTCGCCGGCGGCGGGACGCAGTGACACGTCAAGACCCTCGTCGCGGCGGCGATCGAGGAAATCCTCCAGGTGCTTCAGTCGCTCCACACCGGCGGCATCGCGCGCGTTGCCCCAGTCGTGGTTGCCGGCCAGGAAGTAGGCCGTCGCGTTGTAGCGACGCGCATTCGCACCCGCCACCATATCGACCTGGCTCTGCACGATCGCCGAATCCACGGGGTAGTGCTCGGCCGTGTGGCGCAGGCCGGCCGGATACACGATGTCGCCGAGATACAGCACCGCAACGCCGCGCTCGGTCCCCAGCGCGCCGGCCCATTCCTCCACATCCTGGCGCAGGCGGCGCATGATCGGGTGGCGTTCGGCGTCGGCATAGCCGGCATCACCGATCAGAAAGATCACGTTCTCGACGTCGGCCGGATCAGGCTCCGGCACCTGCGATGGAGCGAGCTGCGGCAGCGGCTTCGAGCAACCGGCCGTGCCGATGAAAAGGGCTGTGCTCACCGCCCTCACCAGTGCTGTACGCATCATAGGGGGATTCTGAAAACGATGGGCACCCCGGCGCTCTCCGTCGCCGTGCCCGCCTCGCCTTCCGTGAAGAGGTTCAGTGGATTCATGACTCCGATCGTATTGCCGATGATCAGCCCCAGGCCGGCGCCGATCGCTGCGCCCGCCCAGCGGCCCTCCGGCGGCTCCCAGATGGTGTTGCCGAGCAGCATCCCGGTGAGGGCACCGGCGGCGAGCCCGGCCGCGCCATAGACGACCACACCCTGGAGCCGCTCCGGGCTGTAGAGGCCCAGCCCCGCGCCGGCCGCGCCACCCAGCAGGATGGGCGCGGCGCGCCAGCCGAGCACGTCATCGATGTCGTGGACGTAGCGTCCGAAGCGCGCCTCGAGGACTACGACGGATACTGTCAGATACGCGCCGGCGCCCATGCCTGCCAGACCGCCGATCGTGGTGGCGAGCGCGCGTGACTGCGGCTCCTGTGCCCGCAGGCCGGCTGGCGCCAGCAACACGATTGTCAGAAGCACTGCCCTTAGGACTCTCATGTCTGCCTGAACGTGATGTTTACGGTGTCCGGCCGCTTCTGCGCGGCGCGTGTCCGTCCTCCGACGCGGTCACGAGCGCCGACGGGTGCAAGAAACAGGCAACTGTGGCAAGACTGTCGCTCCCGGGCCGGACCCCTATTTTACCCGCGCTGTTGCAGTCGTCACGGATCCGGAGGGGAGTCATGCGCCCGATCGTAGCACTGTTCGGAAAGTCGCCATTCGGCTCGCTCGCGCAGCACGCGGAGCAGGTACGCGCCACGGTGGAGCTAACGACGCCGCTGGTGGAGGCGTTCCTGGCGGGCGACCGCAAGGCCGCGCTCGACCTGTACGAGCGGATCTCGAAGCTCGAGCACAAGGCCGACATCGTGAAGAACGATATCCGGGACCATTTGCCGAAATCGCTGATGATGCCGGTGGACCGGGGCGATGTGCTGATGTTCCTGAAGGAGCAGGACAGCATCGCGGATCGCGCCGAAGATCTGGGTGTGCTCGTGACGATGCGCGATACGGGCGCGCCCGAAGCGATGCATCCGCCGGTGCTGGCCCTGGTGGCGGCGGTGAACGAAGCGGCGCAGGCGTGGTTCAAGGTCGCGTCGGAAATGCCGTCACTCGAGGGCGCATCGTTCGCGGGGCCGGAAGTGGATCGCATGATGGATCAGATCCGCAGGATCTCGAACCTGGAGTGGGAGGCGGACAAGCGGCAGGCGGAGGCCACGCGCATCATGTTCGATCACGAGCCGGAGATCGGCGCCGTGTCCGTGGTGCTGTGGATGAACATCTTCCGGGCGCTCGGCAACATCGCGGACCACGCGGAGAACACGGCCGATCTGCTCCGCGTGATGCTCGCGAAGCGATGACCCTCGGCTTCATAATCCTCGCCGGAGTCCTCATCGGCGGTTTGTACATGGCCTGGGGTATCGGGGCGAACGACGTGGCCAACGCGATGGGCACGTCGGTCGGCTCCGGCGCACTCACCCTCCTCGGCGCGATCGTGCTCGCCGGCGTCCTCGAGTTCGCCGGTGCGGTCCTGATCGGATCGAACGTCACGCAGACCATCAGCAAGGGCATCATCGACACGGCCATGTTCGACGTGGACGGGCCGTGGGGCGAGCGCGGGCCCATACTGCTTGCGGTCGGCATGCTCTGCGCGCTCATCGCGGCCGCCGCCTGGCTGCACATCGCGACGCACTACGGTCTGCCGGTCTCCACTACCCACTCGATCGTCGGCGCAGTGATCGGTATCGGGCTCGTCAGTTTTGGTCTGGATGGCGTGGACTGGGGCAAGCTGATGCAGATCATGATGAGCTGGGTGGTGTCACCTGTGCTCGGCGGACTGCTCGCGTTCCTCAGCTTCTTTGCGATTCGAAAATTCATTCTCAATACGCCCGACCCCGTCGCGGCGACGATCCGGACATCGCCGTGGATCGTCGGATTCGTCGTCATGCTGCTCGTGCTGTCGTTCATCTACAAGGTGCTCGGCAACCGGATGGACGTGCCTCCCGTGGTGATGTCCTTCGCCGTGGCTGGTGCGGCCGGCGCGGTCTCCGCTGTGCTCGCATCGGCACTCACGCGCAACATGGTGCCCGCGCCCGGCATGAGCCCTTACCAGTTCGTGGAGCGCGTGTTCGCGCTGCTGCAGATCGGCACCGCGTGCTTCGTCGCGTTCGCGCACGGCGCGAATGATGTCGCCAACGCCATCGGGCCGGTCGCCGCCGTGGTATCGCTGTCGCAGGCCGGGTTCGCCGCCGTGCCGGCCACGGTCGGCGTGCCGCTCTGGGTGCTCGTCCTGGGAGGCGGCGGCATCGTGCTCGGTCTCGCAACACTCGGCTACAAGGTGATCGCCACGATCGGCAAGGAGATCACCGAGATCACACCGACCCGCGGATTCAGCGCCGAGTTCGGTGCGGCCGCCACGGTCCTGCTGGCGAGCAGTCTCGGCCTGCCGATCTCCACCACGCACACGCTCGTCGGCGCCGTCATCGGTGTCGGCTTCGCGCGCGGCATCGGCGCGCTCAACCTGCGCGTCATCCGCAACATCGTTAACTCGTGGCTGGCCACCGTGCCCGTCGCGGCATGCGCGTCGGCGCTGCTGTTCTTCATCGCACGGATCTTCGTGGGCTGACGTCGTTGGCGGCGGGCGCGTACGGCTGCGATCCGGATCACCGGACGGCTTCCGGTCGGAACCCGTTGCGACTCATGAGGTTATCATATCGTCCCCCCCATGCCGTAATGGCGGGCGGGACGTCGTTCGTGGACTCCAGGGATACCGGCCGGCTATTTTGGCTGCAGGATCCGTGGCAGACTCGGACCCGGATACCGACCGACATCATCAGGAATGCCATGAAGCGCCTTCATACGTGCTCCGCCCTGCTTGCGGCCGGCCTTCTCCTGGGCGCGTGCAATGACACCTCGTTCGATCCGCAGGACCCTGCGACCGTATCTGTGAGCGGCAGCGTGCCGACGAGCAGAGCCGTCGGCCAGACCGTGACGCCGACGGTGGTCGTGCGCGACGCCGCGGGCCGGGTGGTGGCAGGCGCGGTCGTGACATTCCAGGTGACGGCCGGCGGCGGCAGCGTCAGCAGCTCGACCGTCACGACGAACAACAGCGGAACGGCCAGCGTCACGTGGACGCTCGGGCCGGAGCCGGGCGTGAACACGCTCGTGGCGACCGTGCCCGGACTCGACCCGGTCACGTTCACGGTCACGACGTGCGGCGTGTTCTGCATCGACATCCGGTATGTCGGCACGGTGAGCGCGGCGCAGGAAGCTGCGTTCACGAATGCGCGGCTGCGGTGGGAGCAGGTGATCACGGGTGACCTGCCGAACGTGCAGATGAACATCCCGGCGGGAGCGTGCAAGGATGCCGACGGCGAGGCGCTGGTCGATCATCCCGCCGTGAACGAGGTCGTGGATGACCTGCTCGTCTACGTGCAGGTCGATTCGATCGACGGGCCGGGCAAGGTGCTCGGCAGCGCCGGGCCGTGCTACATCCGCAACACAAGCCGTCTCCCCGTGTTCGGGATCATGCGCTTCGACCGGGCCGACCTGACGCTGATGGCGCAGAACGGGATCCTGGGCGACGTGATCCTGCACGAGCTCGGACATGTGCTCGGCTTCCCCACCATCTGGAGCGATCCGCAGTTCAACCTGCTCCAGGACACGGCCACGGCCGACCCGTACTACTCCGGGGCGAAGGGGCTGTCGGCATTTCAGCTGGCCGGCGGTACACCGGTCAACGGGGTGGGCGTGCCGGTCGAGAACACGGGCGGTGAGGGCACGCGGCTCAGTCACTGGCGGGAGGCCGTGATGGCGACGGAGTTGATGACCGGCTTCATCAGCGCCGGCAACAATCCGCTGAGCGCAATCACGATCGGCTCCCTGGAGGATATCGGCTATACCGTGGACTACACGGCCGCCGACCCCTTCACGGTGCCGACCCCCCAGCAGGCGGGGTGGATGGCGGCGAGCACGTGGCGCTTCGAGATCACCGAACGTCCGATGGCACCACCACGGATCCTCCCGTGAGGCCCGCAGTCGCCCGGGAACGTTTCCGCGGCGGCTGACAGAGCAGACATTCGATCGGAGCGCGCCGGCGGTTGCACGGTGCGCTCCGATTGTTATTCTGTACGACCCCCAGAACAGGAGATGTCATGGCCCGGAGCCACGCCGCCCGCACCTCGACCGCTGCAGGATCCCTGCTTCTCGCATGCTCGCTGACGCTCGGCGCGCCGGCGCACGCGCAGCAGCCGGCGCAGGGCGACGTGCCGCCCGCGCGCGATGCGCGCATCTATCAGATCATCAATGACGTGTCGGCCGAGCGCATTGAGGCGGACATCCGGACGCTGGCCGGCTTCGGCACGCGCAATACGTACTCCGACACGCTATCGGCCACGCGCGGCATTGGTGCGGCACGGCGCTGGATCAAGGCGGAGTTCGACCGCATCTCCGCCGCGTGCGGCGGCTGTCTCGAGGTCTCCTACCAGTCTTCGACCGTCCAGGGGCGGCCGCAGGGCGCGACCGAGCCGCAGCCGGTGACAGTGGTCAACGTGATTGCGACCCTGCGCGGCATCACGCATCCGGATCGCTACGTCATCATGGCCGGCGACATCGATTCGCGCGCATCCAACGGCTCCGACTTCACGAGTGACGCACCCGGCGCGAACGACAACGCCAGCGGCATGGCGGGCGTGATCGAGGCGGCCCGTGTCATGTCGCAGCATCGCTTCGGCAAGAGCGTCGTGTTCGTCGGGCTGTCGGGTGAGGAGCAGGGGCTGTGGGGCGGGCAGCACATGGCGAGTGTAGCGCAGGAGGCCGGCTGGCAGATCGAGGCCGTGCTCAACAACGACATGATCGGCAACATCGAGGGGCTGGATGGTGTCATCGAGAACACGGTTTTTCGCGTGTTCTCGGAGCCGACGCCGGTCACGGAGACTGAACGCGAGCGGCGCGCACGCCGCACGGCGGGCGGCGAGGTGGACGGCGTATCGAGGCAGCTGGCGCGGTACGTCGAACGGATCACGCGCGAGTATTTCACGAATCTCGACGCCATGATGATCTACCGCCTCGACCGCTTCGGCCGCGGCGGACATCACCGTCCATTCAACGACCTGGGGTTCCCCGGGGTGCGCATCATGGAAGCGCACGAGAACTACACCCGCCAGCATCAGGACATCCGCACCGAGGATGGCATCGCGTATGGTGACGTGGTGGAGGGCGTGAACTTCGACTACGCGCGCAAGCTGACCGGTGTGAATGCGGCGGTGCTGTCCGCGCTCGCCTGGGCGCCGCCGCCGCCCGACACGGCCCGCATTCGTGGAGCCGTGCGGCCGTCAACGACCGTGTCCTGGTCCGCCGTGAACGACCCGAACCTTGCCGGCTACAAGATCTACTGGCGTCTCACGACGGCGCCGCAATGGACGGACTGGGTGTTCGTCGGCGACGTGACGGAGCACCTCATGGAGAACATCATCATCGACAATTACGTGTTCGGCGTCGCTGCCGTGGCCCGTAACGGCAACGAGAGCGTGGTGGTTTTCGGCCGGTAACGGCCGCCTTTCGTCCGCCGGCGGCGGCATTCCGCCCCGCCGGCGGCCACATCCTGCCCCCACGGATGGACCCATCCTGCCCCCGCGGAGTTACACCCAGTGACCGCCGCGGGTGACGCGCGGGACCGGGGAAAACCCGCTCCGCCGCCTCACCGCGCCACTTCTCTCATGGCCATGCTGGCCGCTGGTTTGCACGGGTACGCGTCCCATGGATGAGATCACGGTTTCCGACCGGATTGCGCGCTTCGTTCAGCGCCTGAATCTGCCGCCCTGGCTGGACCGGCTGGCCGGCCGCGTACGCTGGCCGCTCGGTCCGCATCAGACGCTGGTGGCAGGCCTGATTGCGCTGACAGCCGGGCTGATGCTGTACATGAACTGCGGCGTGGGCGGCTGTCCGGACGTGCGGCAGCTGGCAGCGTACCAGCCGGGCGGTGCACCGGTGCTGCTGGACCGGGAGGGCGAGAAGTTCGCGGACCTCGCGCCGTTCGAGCGCGACGTCGTGGCGCTGGACAGCCTGCCGTACTACGTGCCGGCCGCGTTCGTGGCCGTGGAGGATCGCCGGTTCTGGGATCACGGCGGTGTGGACTGGGTGCGCGTGTTCGGCGCGGCGCTGGCGAACGTGCGCGCGATCGGCGTGGCGCAGGGGTCGAGCACGATCCCCATGCAGCTCGCGCGGAACGTGTTCCCGAAGGACCTGCCGGGCACGCAGCGCACGATGAAGCGGAAGCTGCAGGAAGCGCGCGTCGCGCGGAATATCGAGAAACGTTTCGAGAAGCACGAGATCCTCGAGATGTACCTCAACCACATCTATTTCGGCGGTGGTGCGTACGGCATCGAGGCGGCGGCGCAGCTCTACTTCGACAAGCACGCGACCGAGCTGACACTGGCCGAGACCGCGACGCTGGCAGCCCTGCCGAAGGCGCCGGCACACTACGACCCGCGACGGCGGCCGGAGCGCAGTCTGGAGCGGCGCAACCTGGTCCTGGGCATCATGGAGGAGCAGGAGGTCATCGACGCGGAGACCGCAGCGGAGGCGCGCGCGGAGGAGCTGGCCGTCAACACGAGCAGCGAGCGGGACCGCGCGGGGATACCGCTGGGTGCGTACTACATCGACATCGTGCGCGGCCTGCTCGAGGACCGGTTCGGCGAGGAGTTGTACAGCTCGAGGCTGCGGATCCACACGACGCTGGACCAGCGGGCGCAGCGCTCGGCGGAGAAGGAGCTGGAAGCGCAGCTGAAGCGACTCGATGGCCAGGTGCGCAAGGGTGAGGGCGACCTGCAGGGCGCCGTGGTCATCATGGAGGCGCAGACGGGCGACGTGCTCGCGCTGGTGGGCGGCCGCAATCCCGCGACGTCGCGGTACAATCGCGCGCTGCGCGGGCGCCGGCAGGTGGGCAGCGCGTTCAAGCCGTTCGTGTACGCGGCAGCGCTGCAGGACGGCATCCCGACCAGCCAGCTGGTGCTGGACGCACCGCTGCGCATGGAGCTGTCGCGCAACGACGTCTGGGAGCCGGAGAACTACGACGGCTACTACGAGGGGAACGTATCGCTGCGCCACGCGCTGGTGCGCTCGCGCAACGTGCCCACGGTGCGCCTGGCATCGGCCGTCGGCATCGACGATGTCGCGCAGATGGCGCGGCAGGCGGGAGTGACGGCGACGATGGATGAGACGCCGTCGCTGGCGCTCGGGACGGTCGCGATGAGCCCGCTGCAGCTCGCATCCGCCTACACGACGTTCGCGACACTCGGCAGCACGGCCGAGCCGCGCTACATCGTGAGCGTCGAGGATGAGGACGGCAAGGTGCTGTGGGAGACCGGCCCGGCAACGAAGAGCAGCGGCCTGCGACCGGGCGTCGCGTACATCATCACCGACATCCTCCGCGACGCGGTGGACTACGGCACCGGGACGGGTGTGCGCTCTGCGGGATTCCGCGGGGCCGTCGCCGGGAAGACGGGCACCACCAACAATGCGACGGATGCGTGGTTCGTCGGCTACACGCCCGAGGTCGTGGGCACCGTGTGGATCGGCTACGACAAGCCGAGCTCGCTCGGCAGCGCAGCCACGGGCGGCGGTTTCGCCGCGCCGGTCTTCGGCCGGATCATGCGCCAGGTCTACACGGACCGCGCAGTGCCGGAATGGGACCAGCCGGCCGACGTGCTGGAGTACCGCGTCGATCCGTATACGGGTCTCGTGCTCGAGGATGGCTGCAATCCGAACGGGACGTACGCGACGTCCGAGTTGTTCCTCCGGGAGTACGTGCCGGCGAGCGACTGCCCGTATCGTGACTGGTGGGGCGACTTCTGGAACCGTGTCGGCGGCATCTTCGGCGAGGACGACGATCGCGGACGGGGCAACGACGGCATGGATCGACGCAACGCCGATCGCGAGCGCGATATCCGCAGGCGTGACGAGGAACAGGCGCGTGAGCGCGACCGCGCGATGGAGGAGTTCATGCGCCAGCGCGCGGAGCGGCTGCGGCAGGAAGCGCGCGGGCGGCGCGGCAACAGCCGGCGCGGCGGCAACTAGTTCGATCGCCGTCGGCAGCCTGTCGGGCCGGCCCGGCCAGTCTAGAGAATGGAACAGCCCCCGACCGGAACGATCCGGCCGGGGGCTGTGCACATGGTGCTACGGATCAGCGACGGCCGCCGAGCACGAGACCGATGCCGAAGTTGAATACCGGATCAGAGTCGTCGATGGAGTTCATCGACATGCCGGCGCCCGCGTAGACGGACGACATGCCGACACGCAGGCCGGTGTTGAGACCGAACTCGTTCTGCGTGTCCGACTGCGACTCGTCGCCGACCGTTGCGCTGGTGCGGAACCAGAGGAACTGCGGCACCGCGAACAGCGTGACGTTCATGCGGCCGGCCGGGAGCGTGGTCCCGAGACCGACGCCGACCGGAACCACGATCTGGTTCATGTCGACGGGCGTGCCGAGAATGTCACTGCTGAAGCTGGAGTACGAAACACCGACGGTCGGGCATGCCGAGAGGCGCGATGACTGTGTAAGCTCGTAGCCGCCGTTGGCGCCGAACGTCGTGATGTTCTCGCCGCCTGCGTCCGGCTTCGTGACCGCAACGCCGCCGTTGAATGCGAGCGGGCCGTTCAGGTTGGCGTTCACGCCGCCCGTATACGACTTGAAGCCCTCGCCCATCCCCATGCCGCCCTCGATGCCGAACTGACCGCCGCCGACCGGCGCGCCCATGCAGGCCTGGCCGTAGGCCACCACCGGTGTAGCGAGCAGGCCGAGCGACATCGTGACAAACCTCATTGCCTTCATGCGAGTCTCCTTTGCAGCTTCATCGCTGCCCGCCGCTGTTGGTGGCCGAGAGAACACGTGGCGGCGCACACGTGCTCACCGTATCGAGCGCTCCGGCCGTCCACGGCCTGGCGCACCCGTGAGACATGGACGCACACGGGCGAGGATCGCACGTGCACGTCTGCTCATCCGCTGCTCGTCATCGAGCATTTACAGCTGTGTTTCGGGCTTCAGCGAACGGCCGCCGGGGACCGGCAGCCACACCGCGGTCGGGGGGGCCGCGGCAGGATTCGCAACGAGCGGTGGGAAGCGCAATATCCGGGCACATTACGGCGTCGGAGCGTGTCCAGGGCCTTTAAGCACTTCGATAAGCGGCTCACATCATATTGGCTGCCACGATCTTACGGCCGGCGAACGCCGCCGGCCTGCACCGTCGGCATCGCTCCTTTGCGGAGCGCAACCCGGAACCTGAAATGAACCGCATCCGTTACAGCCTTCTCGCTGCCGCTACATTTTTGCCGATCCTCACCGCCTGCGGCCCCGACGCGCCCGCCAGCGCCGCCGCTGCGCCCGAAATCGCTGCAGTCGCACCGGCGGAGGTCGTGATCCGCACGCGTGACAACGTTTTCTACGAGGCGCCCGACACGCTCGAGGCGGGTCTGACGAACATCCGACTGATCAATGACGGCCCCATGTTCCACCACGTGTGGCTGGTCCGGCTGGAGGACGGCCACACGGTCAACGAGCTGCTCGAGCACTTCAAGGCCGGCGGCCCGCCCCCGTCCTGGGCGGTGGATGTCGGCGGCCCGAATACGCCGGGAATGCCGGGTGGAGAGACGGCCGCGACGGTCGACCTGGAACCGGGCACGTACGCCCTCCTGTGCGCCATCGATCTGCCGGATGGCGTCCCGCACATGATGCAGGGCATGGTGCGGCAGGTGACGGTCGTGCCGGCTGCAGGCCCCGAGGCGACGCTTCCCGAGGCCGACATCGTGATGACCCTGAACGACTACTCGTTCGACACTGACAAGCCCATCACGGCGGGCCGCCATACGATCCGCATGGTGAACGCTGCAGCGCAGCCGCATGAGGCCCTGATCGTCAGGCTGGAGCCCGGCCGCACCGTGCAGGAGTTCATGGAGTTCGTCATGAAGCCGGAGGGCACGCCGCCGGGGCAGGTGCTCGGGGGCGTCACCGGCATGGCGCAGGGCGGCATGAACCAGATCACGCTGGACTTCGAGCAGGGCGATTATGCCCTGATCTGCTTCATCCCCGACGCCGGCGACGGCCGCCCGCACTTCATGCACGGCATGATTCAGCAGATCCACGTCATGTGATCAGCGATGGTCCGCGTGCGTGCGCCTGTTATGTTGGGCGCGCGCGTACGCGGACCCGCTCGAGGGGTACGTTTGGGTGCTGGCGATGTGACTCGTCTATTGGGAGCGGTGCGGGCGGGCGACCGTGAGGCGCTCGACGCGCTGCTTCCTCACGTCTATGAGGAGCTGCGGGGGATCGCGCGGGCGCAGGTGCGGCGTGCCGGCAGTGATCCGACGCTGCAGCCGACGATGGTGGTGCACGAGGCCTACATGAAGCTGGCCAGGAGCAGCGCTGTCCCGGCAGTGGACCGGTCGCACTTCCTGTCGATTGCGGCTGCGGCCATGCGGCAGGTGCTGGTGGACCACGCCCGCGCCATGCTGTCGCGCAAGCGGGGCGGCGGATGGAAGCAGACGCTGCTGACGGCGGGGAGCCAGACGTACGAGCTGCAGCCCGAGGATGTCATCGCGCTCGACCGTGCGCTCGAGGGCCTGGACGAGCGGCAGCGCCGGATCGTCGAGTGCCGGTATTTCGCGGGCATGGAAGAGCAGGAGATCGCCGAAGTGCTCGGCGTGTCGGACCGCACGGTGCGCCGGGAATGGGTCAAGGCGCGTGCGTGGCTGTACGCGGCTCTCTACGGGACGGCAGAAGGCGATACCGACGGGAGCGGGCTGCCTCCCGACGGCTGACAGCCACCGGGACCGTGGCTCCGAGCCGGCCGCGTCATGCAGCCGCGGTCGGGCCGGTGTTCAGCGCGCGTCAGCCTCGGACGTCGGCTCCGGCGATGCCGAGCTCCTGCCTGAGCTGGTCCCGGGCGGCAGCGATGCGGTTACGGACCTCATCGCGCAGGTGCGGCACGTCCTCGCGGGTGAGATGCGCGGTCTCGATCGGTTCGAGGACGCGCGCCTCCGCGGTAGCGCGGTTGAAACGGAACGATCCCTTCGCCATGGCGTAGCGGGTGCCGGCAACGGCGATCGGCAGGACCGGCAGGCCGAGCTCGACCGCGATGCGGAAGGCGCCATCGCGGAACGGCAGGAGCTGGTCGGTCGGCGAACGTGTGCCCTCGGGGAGCACGATCACGGAGACGCGCTTGCCGAGCCGGTCGCGGATGCCGTTCATGGCCTCGGCGCGGCTGCGTGAGTCTCCACGGTGGACGGGGATGTCGCCGGCCATGCGCATGAGCCAGCCCATGAGCGGCACACGCATGACTTCCGCCTTCGACAGCCACTTCATCTCCCAGGGCAGATGGCTGATCAGGAAGATGTCCGCGTACGACTCGTGGTTGGCGATCACGACATAGGGGCGCCGCGGGTCGCTGATGACGACGCCGGAGGTGCGGAAGCGCCACAGCGGATTGATGGCGACGAACGCGACGGCCGCGCGCCTGAACCAGAGGCCGACCGTGTAGCGGCCGGGATCCGAAGGCACCGTGAACACGTAGATCACGGCGAGCAGCACCACCCACACGGCGACAATGACCGCCACTGCCGCCCACAGCAGCGCGGACAGCACGCCGCGCGTCCAGCTCTGATTATCGTCCCTGTTGTCGATCGCCGGCATGGGCTCCGTTCGTATGCGCTGGATGACTGCCGAATGTACCCCGCAGCCGGCCGTCCGTTGGACCGTCGTGCCGTCCGACGGAGCGGGTGCGGCGGATATCCTGTCGCCGCAGGGGCAATCATCGCAAATTAGTGAGGATTGCACCCCGCGGGCCATCACCATGAGCGATCCATCCATGCCAACCGACCGCGAGCGCGTGGAGTCGGTCTTCGAAGCGGCGCTCGAGCTGGAGCCGGAGCGGCGCCACGAGTTCGTGCTGGCGTCGTGCGGGACGAACGACGCCATGCGCGCGGCCGTGCTCAGACTGCTGTCCGCACACAGCCGGGACGCCGGGGTGCTGGATGTGCCCCCGGACCTGCTCTTCGGCGAACGGTCCATGCCCGAGCGACTGGGCGCGTATCGACTGCTGCGCGAGATCGGCCACGGCGGCATGGGCGTGGTGTACGACGCGGAGCGTGATGACGGTCAGTTCCGCCGCCGCGTCGCGATCAAGATCATCCGGCGCGGCTCCGACCCCGCACTGCTGCAGCGCATCCTGGCCGAGCGCCAGATCCTGGCCGGTCTCGACCACCCGAACATCGCACGACTGCTGGACGGCGGCGTCACGCCGGACGGGCGGCCCTACCTGGTCATGGAGCATGTGGACGGTCTGCCGATCGACGTGTACTGCGAGCGCATGCGACTCACGGTAGCGGAGCGGCTCACGCTGTTCGTGACGGTGGCACGTGCGGTAGACTTTGCTCACCGCAGTCTCGTCGTCCATCGCGACCTGAAACCCTCGAACATCCTCGTGACGCCGGATGGGCGCGTAAAGCTGCTGGACTTCGGTGTCGCGAAGCTGCTGCATCCGTGGATGATGTCGGAGACGCCGATCACGCGCGAGCGGCAGGCGCTGACGCTGGAATATGCGAGTCCGGAGCAGCTGCGGGGCGAGAGCCTCACGACGACGACGGACGTGTACACGCTCGGCGTGGTGCTGTACGAGCTGCTGACCGACAGACGACCGCATGAGGAGCACGAGGGCTCGCTGCCCGCACACGCGGAGGCGGTGTGCCGGGGTGACATCGAGCGAGCGAGCAGCCGCGTCCTCCGCCCCGAGCAGCTGCGCAGCGAACAGGGCGTTGAGCGCGTCCTCGATCCGTCACTCATCGCACAGGCGCGCCAGGTCACACCGCCACGGCTCGCGAAGCAGCTGGCCGGCGACCTCGACGCCATCCTCGAGATGGCGCTGCGCGCCGAGCCGGTCCGCCGCTACGGGTCGGCGGAGCTGATGGCACAGGACATCGAGCGGCACCTCTCCAACCGCACGGTTCACGCACACCAGGGGAGCCGCCGGTACGTGTTCGCGAAGCTGGTGCGGCGGCATCGCATACCGGCGCTCGCGCTGACGCTGGCGATTGTGGCCGTGGTGGGCGGCGCGGCCGCCGCGGCGTGGCAGGCGACAATCGCAGGGCGCGAGCGGCAGCGTGCGGAGGCTGCGCTCGCCGACGCGGAGCAGGTCGCGGACTTCCTGGTGGGTCTGTTCAATCCCGGCGACCAGCTCTCCGCGCCGATGACGGTGCGCGACGTGGTGCAGCGCGGCGAGTTGCACCTGGACCAGCTCAGTGCGCAGCCGGACGTGCAGGCCCGGATGCTGGGCGCGATCGGCGCCATTCGGGAGAGTCTCGGCGAATTCGAAGTCGCCCAGCGTGCGACGGACCGCGCCCTCCTGCTGCTGCGAGCGGAGAATGCGGAGGAATCGGCACAGGGAGCAAAGCTGCTCAACCAGCTCGGCCGGCTGCTCCGCGGCCGGGGCGAATACGACAGTGCCCAGGCGGCCTTCTTCCGTGCGCGCGATATCCAGCAGCGCGTGCTGGACCCCACCGATCCCGATCTGAGCGAGACGCTCCAGAACCTGGCGCGGATCTCCGTTTACCTTGGTGACTTCGAGGAAGCCGAGCGCCGCGCTCAGGCCGCGGTCGACCTCCAGCTCCGCACGCTGGGAGAAGCGCACCGGATGC
Source organism: Longimicrobiales bacterium (assembly GCA_035461085.1). GTDB lineage: Bacteria > Gemmatimonadota > Gemmatimonadetes > Longimicrobiales > RSA9 > SH-MAG3. Next base: position 23,564 of record DATHVW010000066.1, read on the forward strand.
GGGTCAACATGCTGACGCAGCTGGGCGCGATCCAGCGTGCACGGGGCAGGTACGTGGAATCGGAGCGCACACTGCGGGAAGCGATCGCGCTCCGGCCGCGTGCGACCGGGTCAACCCGCTCGGAGATTCTGAACGATCGTTTCCAGCTGGCGACCGTGGTGCATGCCGACAGTACTCGCGCGGCGGAGGCGGAGGCGCTGTTCCGCGCCGAGCTTCCAGGTCTCCGTGAGGACTCGCGCGACGATGTCGCCTTCCTCACCTGGGGCGAGGAATCGATCGCGGAGCTGCTCGAGCGAAGAGGTGATCTTGCCGAAGGCGAGAAGCTCCGACGGCATGTGTACGATCTGCGAGTGCAGTACCTGGGGCCCGAGCACACGTCCACCGCGTCAGCTCAGATGAATCTCGGCGTCACCATCCTCAGGGCGGGACGGCTCGATGAGGCACACACCCATCTCATGGAAGTGGCCGAGATCTATCGCCGCGTGCTCGGCACGCGTCACCCGGCCTATGCCATCTCGCAGGTTTTTCTGAGCGACTCGTATCTGGCGCGCAACCAGCTCACGGCGGCGGACACGGCGCTCGGAACGGCACTCTCGATCCGCGGCGAACGGTATGGTCCGACGAGCCACGGCTACATCGATGCACTCCGCCGCCGCGGCATCGTCCGGGCACGCATGGGCCGGTACGCGGAGGGGGAGACGATGCTGAACGAGGCGCTGCGGCTGGCGGAATCGCAGGGATACAATGTGCGGTCCGTCCACCACTCCTTCGCGGATCTCTACACGGCCTGGAACCGCCCCGCCGACGCCGCCCGCCACCGGCAGCTGGCCGCCCCCGGAAACTGACCCACCGCATCGCGCCTCAAGAGAAGCGATGTCCGCCGTACTCCGTGTTTCCCGTAAACCCTTCCAGAAGCACCTGAACCTCAACACGAGACACGGAGAACTCCCATGCGCTGGAAACCCGATCCCACGTTCTACGCATCACCGAAGCACGCGATGGACGCGCCGGCCGAGAAGCTGGCGTATGTGGCACTGCTGAATCCCGGCCGCGAGCGACCGGACGCCATCGGCGTGGTCGACGTGGACCCGCAGTCCGACTCGTACGGCCAGCTGGTCGGTCAGGCGGACATGCCGGGCGTAGGCGATGAGCTGCACCATTTCGGCTGGAATGCGTGCAGCTCGCACCTGTGCGCCTACGCACCGGCGCCGCACATGGAGCGGCGTTACCTGATCGTGCCGGGCATCGCTTCGTCGCGTATCGCGATCTTCGACACGAAGCCGGACGCACGCCGCCCGGAGCTGGTGAAGGTCATCGACGGGCAGACGATTGCGGATCGCACCGGCTACACGACGCCGCACACGGTGCACTGCGGACCGGACGGCATCTATGTGAACGCGCTCGGCGGTGTGGAGGGCGACGGTCCGGGCGGCGTGTTCATGCTGGACCACGAGACGTTCGATGTGAAGGGTGCGTGGGAAGCGGAGCGCGGACCGCAGTACCTGGCGTACGACTTCGGCTGGCATCTCGGCCAGGACACAATGATCACGAGCGAGTGGGGCACGCCGAACATGGTGAAGGACGGCGTGAACCCGGAGCTGCTGCTGGGCGGAAAGTACGGCCACGCACTGCATGTGTGGGATCTGCGCCGGCGCCGTCACGTGCAGACGCTCGACCTCGGTGCGGAGCAGCAGATGGTGCTGGAGCTGCGACCGGCCCGTGATCCTTCGAAGGCGTACGGCTTCGCCGGTGTCGTGATCTCGCTCGAGGACCTCTCGGCATCCGTCTTCCTGTGGTACCGCGAGGGCACGAACGGGAAGTCGGAGTGGAAGACGAAGAAGGTGATCACGATCCCCGCCGAGCCGGCCGACGCGGACGACCTGCCGCCTCTCCTGAAGGGCTTCGGTGCGGTCCCGCCACTCATCACGGACCTGAACCTGAGCCTGGATGACCGCTACCTGTACGTCTCCTGCTGGGGCACGGGCGAGCTGCGTCAGTATGACGTGTCGAACCCGTTCGAGCCGGAGCTCACGGGCAGCGTCCGCATCGGGGGGATCGTGAAGCGCACGCCGCATCCGGCGCAGCCGGAGCAGCCGCTGAACGGCGGCCCGCAGATGGTGGAGCTCAGCCGTGACGGACGCCGCGTCTACCTCACGAACGCACTGTACTCGCCGTGGGACGAGCAGTTCTACCCGGACGGCATCAGGAGCTGGATGGTGAAGCTCGATGTGGGCGCGAACGGCGGCATGGCCTTCGACGAGAAGTTCTTCTTCGAGACGGATGCCGGCATGCGTGCGCACCAGGTACGGCTGCAGGGCGGCGACGCGTCCTCGGACTCGTTCTGCTACTCATGAGCGCGCTCGATGCAGGTCCGGTCGTCGCTCTGGTCACGCTGGGCGCGGTGCACGGCGTGAACCCGGCCATGGGATGGCTGTTCGCGGTCGCACTGGGACTGCAGGAGAGGAGGGCGCGCGCCGTTTGGCGCGCCCTCCCGCCGCTCGCGCTCGGCCACGCGCTTTCCGTGGCCGTCGTGGTGGTGATCGGCGCGGCTGCGGGACGCGTGCTGCCTCCCGATCTGCTGCGCTGGGGAACGGCGGTGGTGCTGCTCGCGTTCGGCATTCGCCGGCTGTTCCGCGGTCATGGTCATCCGCGCTTCGGCGGAATGCGTGTGGGCCCGCGGGACCTGGCCGTGTGGTCGTTCCTCATGGCGACGGCGCACGGCGCGGGTCTGATGGTGCTCCCGTTCGTCATGCCGGATGCAGCGGGCGGACACGGGGCGCACATGGCCCATGCCGCCGCGTTCGGGGGCGAAGCGTCGGCGGTAGCCGCGGCGGCGATCCACGCGGCGAGCTATCTGGTCGTGACGGGCGCACTCGCCGTGATCGTCTACGAGCGCGTCGGTCTGCGCATGCTGCGAACGGCCTGGATCAATCTCGACGTGCTGTGGGCGCTCGCGCTGATTGCGACAGCACTCGTGACGCCGTTCATCTGAGGCGTGCGATGCAGCCGAGGGATGCAGTGCGTGCTCTCGAGCACAGCCGCAGGCATGGCGGTGCCGCGGGACGGGGTGAGCACATGGCCGGCTACGGCCTGATGGGGCTGACGTTCGACTCCGGCGACGTGCTGGCATTCCGGTGCTTCACTGCGTCGTCCATCGGCCCGCCGTACCGCTCGATCTGGCACCGCCGTCCCGATGGGCGCTGGGTGATCCACACCAACGTCGAGCCGTCGCGCGGATGTCCCCGCTACTTCGGGCCGGCGCTCGACGCGTACGACGTCGATGACATCGAAATCTCGTGGAACGGTCCGGCGGAGATCTCGATAGCGGCGGCGCGGTCGCGGCTGCACGTGGCGATGCGGCTGGCAGCTACACCGCTGACTCGCCTTCTGGGCGCCGCATCGAACGCTGCGCCGGACGCGATCCTGCAGCGACGACGCGCAGGCTCCGTTGCTGGCGGAATCCTCGGCGCCGGTCCGCTGTCACTTGCGGGAACGGCACCGTCCGGGCACCAGTTCCTCATCCGTCCGCGCGCTCTATGGCGCGTGGCCGCGGCAGCCGCGGTGATCGAGGGTCGCGATGCGGGCCCCGTCGTCGTAATGTCACAGCAGACCGAGCTTGGCGGCTTCCTCATTCCGAGGCGCGGCCTGTTCGCGACGGGGCGGGTCAGGTTCATCGGCCCGTCGGACGCGGCACCCGTTCTGCAGAACGGCTCATCGGAGCATTGACCTGTCCGCCGGGACGGCTCCACCATGCCGTAATGGGCCGCGACCATGGCTCGGCGCGCCGTTCTGCAGAACGGGTTCCGCGTCCGGTGTGTCACCTGAAACGGAGGCATATCATGCCCGATATCACGATTCACGATGTCCCGCAGGAAGAGCTGGCAGCCCTGGAATCGCGCGCGGCGCGGCACGGCCGCTCGACCGAGGCGGAGCTGATGCATCTGATTCATGAGGCCGCAGGCGAGGAACTACTGGTGACGGAGCTGGAGCGTGCCACGAAGGCCGTGGAGGCCCGACTGTCAGCAGTGCCGACTACGGAGTCGCCGCGCCGCCGCTACCGGACCGTCGAGCCGACGCCGCGGCGGCGCTAGCCGGACGGCAGAAGCGGCTGGCCGGGCTCGACACCGGCCAACCGCGCCCCCCACCCGGTCTACGTCGCGTCTCGTGCGAGCATCTCCCACAGATACGCGTATGTGAGCGCAGTCATGCGCGCGCGCTGCTCGCTCGTCACACCGGAGCCGTGACCGCCCTCCGTATTCTCGAAGTAATAGAACGGCAATCCCATCGATTCCATCAGCGCGGCCATCTTGCGCGCGTGTCCGGGATGCACGCGATCGTCGCGCGTGGTGGTTGTGAACAGGACCTTCGGGTACTCGACGCCGGCGCGCAGGTTATGATACGGTGAGTAGCGGCTGATGTACGCCCACTCCTCCGGCACGTCGGGGTTGCCGTACTCGGCCATCCAGCTCGCACCGGCAAGCAGCTGGTTGTAGCGACGCATGTCGAGCAGCGGCACCTGCACCACGACCGCGTCGAACAGATCGGGCCGCTGTGTGAACGCCACGCCGACGAGCAGCCCGCCATTGCTGCCGCCCATGATGCCGAGGTGCTCCGGCGACGTGATCCGTCGCGCAACCAGGTCTTCCGCGACGGCAATGAAATCATCGTACGCACGCTGCCGGTTCTCCTTCAGTGCCGCGCGATGCCACTGCGGCCCGAACTCGCCGCCGCCGCGGATGTTCGCGACGACATAGACGCCGCCGCGCTCGAGCCAGGCGGCGCCGGTCACGGCGTTGTAGCCGGGCGTCATGGAGACCTCGAAGCCGCCGTACGCGTACAGCAGTGTCGGGTTCGTGCCGTCGAGGCTGGTGTTTTCGCGGCGAATGATGAAGTACGGGATGCGCGTCCCATCCTTCGACACGGCCTCGTGCTGTTCGGCGATGAGGCCGTCCGCATCGAACATCGCGGGCATGCGCTGCACCTCGACGACGGCGCCGTCGGAGCCGGCGAGGTACAGCGTCGCGGGCTGAGTGAAGCCGCTGTACGTGAAGAAGTAGCGGTTCGACTCGGGCGACGTCGCCACCACGCCGATGCTGCCCATCTCGGGCGCCGGCACGGTCTCGAAAGTCCACGTGCCGTCTTCCGCCACGCTGTAGCGACGCAGCTCTCCGCGCACATTGTCGAGCATGCTGACGAGCACGTAGTCGCGCGTCTCCTGGACACCGCTGATCGTCTGGCGCGGACCCGGTGCGACGACTACATCGAAGTCGCGGCCGCCATCCCTGAACTCGTCGTACTCGATCGACAGGAGCGAGCCGCCCGCAAACGTGCGGCCGCCGACTTCCCACGGCGAGCGCAGATAGACCATGAGGCGGTCGCGGAAAAAGGACGGGTCCGCGTCGGCAGGCACCTCGATCTTCACCAGCTCGCCGTCGTGCAGGACGTTGAGCGTGCCGGCGTAGAAGTCCACGCGATGCGAGACCACCTGATACTGACGCGTCGCCGTGCGATCGGTGCCGACGAAGAGGCCCATGTCACCGGCACCTGCTTCGAACGCCGTGGTCGCGCTGCTCAGCGGAGTGCCGCGCGTCCATAGCTTCGCGATGCGCGGGTACCCCGAGCTGGACATGGTGCCCGGTCCGAAGTCCGTCGCCACCAGCAGCGTATTCTCATCGACCCAGGCGATACTCTGCTTTGCCTCGGGAAGCGTGAAGCCGCCCTCGATGAACGCGCGCGTCTCCGTGTCGAACTCGCGCACCTCCACGGCGTCAGCGCCGCCGCGCGAGAGACGGACGAGGCACCGCCGGTAGCCGGGATGGAGACAGCTCACGCCGCCGTACGCCCACGGCACGTTCTCCGCCTCGGCGAGCGCATCGATGTCGAGGACCGTCTCCCAGTCGGGATCACCCGTCAGATAGGATTCCCAGCTCGTGCGCCGCCAGATCCCGCGCGGATTGTCCGCATCCTGCCAGAAGTTGTAGAGGCGATCGCCGAGTATGGACGGGAATGGAATGCGGTCATCGGAATCGAGGATCTGCATCGTGCGCTGAAAGATCGGCTCGTAGGACGGGTGGCGCGTCAGCTCGGCGATCGTGGCCGCGTTGCGCGCCTCCACCCACTCGAGCGCGCGCGGACTCTCCACGTCCTCGAGCCACAGGAAAGGGTCCGTCTGCTGTGCCTGGGTGCGTAACGCTGTTACTGCCATCAGGATCGTCAATGCTCCGGTGATCCATGTATGCCGGGCACGGACGGACCCGTGCGCGCGCACTGCGGTAAGTGATGATTGTGCGGTCATGAGCTGCCTCCCGCGGAAGGACGACGTTCAACGCCTGCGGCGGATCGTGCAGGCCAGGTGTGCCGTAGTGACCGGCATTGTTTCCGACCCGACGCAGTCTGTGCGTGAAGATGGCGTGGCGCTGACGGCTGGTAAAGCGGGGGGCATGGCCGGGTTGATCGGCCGTGTGCGGGGCGTGGGAGGCGCGGGTCGGGGGCAGAGGCGGGTCGGGGCGGCGTGCTACAGGGTAATGCGTACGCGCACTCGGACGCCCACGCGCACGCGGACTGAGTCCGAAAGACGACAGTGCCCCGAACTTGCATCATCTGTTATCTTCAGCCGACGCATAGTGATGCGTCCCGTGCGGGGCCGGCTGCTCCGTCCCATCAGAGGGTATACTCATGCAGCGCCCGCATCTGACGCCTCAACGCCGCAACCTCGCGGTGGCCGTGACTGCCGGTCTCGTCCTCGGCATCTTCGCATTCGTGGCCAGCAGGCCGGCTGACGCAGTGGACCAGGGGCCGGGCGGACTCCAGATATCCGACAGCGCGACCGTGGCGGATTCGCTGAAAGCGGACTCGCTGGCCAGGGCGCTGGCGGCGGCGGACTCGGCCGCGGCGGCGGCTTCGGTAGCGGCGCCCCAGGCGGACTCAGTGGAGTCTGCGACAGCGCAGCAGGTCGTGCGCGACGAGCCGCCGGCCGGCCGATACCGCGCAGGCGAGGATCCGGCGTTCGCGGAGGCGATGGGCTGGCCGGTGAACGGGCCGGCACCGCTGCCGGGGGCGATCCTGCCGCAGAAGCGGATCGTCGCGTATTACGGCAACCCGCTGTCGAAGCGGATGGGCGCGCTGGGCGAGTATGAGAAGGATGACATGCTGCGGCGGCTCCAGGCCGAGGTGGCGGCGTGGCGGCGCGCCGATCCGGAGACGCCGGTGCAGCCGGCGCTGCATCTGATCGCGGTCGTCGCCCAGGGCGATTCGGGCGTCACGGGCAAGTATCGCACGATCATGCGTGACAAGCTGGTCGAGGAGGTCTACGGCTGGGCGCAGGAGATCGATGCCATCACGTTCCTCGACATCCAGACCGGGCTGAGCGACATCCGGGAGCTGCTGCCGCGGTTCGACCACTTCATGACGCGGCCGGACGTGCACCTCGGAATCGATCCCGAGTTCATGATGAAGACCGGACACAAGCCGGGGACGAAGATCGGCACGATCGACGCCGCCGACATCAACTACGCCTCCGGCTACCTCGCCCGGCTCGTGCGCGAGCACGACCTGCCGCCGAAGGTGCTCGTCATCCACCGCTTCACGCGCGGCATGGTGACGAACTCGCAGGACATCGAGCTGCGTCCGGAAGTGCAGATCGTCATGCACATGGACGGCTGGGGCGCGCCCTGGCTGAAGCGTGACTCCTACAAGGACTACATCGTGCGCGAGCCGGTGCAGTACTCGGGATTCAAGCTGTTCTATCACAACGACACCAAGGCCGGCGATCCGCTGATGACACCCGCCGACCTGCTGCGGCTCTCGCCGCGGCCGCTCTACATCCAGTACCAGTAGCGCCTCCACGCGGAAGGCGGGATCGGCATGGGGATGGGGTAGCGAAGGGAATCCGGAACGGCGGGCTGGTCGTTCTGCTCGGTCTCACGCTCGCCGCTGCGGCCCATGCGCAGCGGTGGGGCGGCCGGGGCGGGTGGCGCGCCGAGCCGCTGCGCGAGGGGTTGCCGGAGCAGCGTGGCGGCTTCACGTTCTGCCGCCTCCTGTACAACAGCGTGCGCGCCGAGCCCGCCGGTCATGGCTGGAACACCGACTACCCGGCCTCCGACCACAATTTCATGCTCCGCCTGTCCCAGCTCACCACCACCGATGTCAGCCGCTGGAACGACGGCGAGCCCGGCTACGCCGTGGTCCGTGCCACGGATCGGACGCTGTTCGAGTGCCCGTTCCTCTTCGCGTCCGACATCGGTACCGCACGACTCTCCGACGAGGAGACGCTGCTCCTCCGCCAGTACCTCATGAAGGGCGGTCTCCTCTGGGTCGATGATTTCTGGGGCGACCTCGCCTGGGACTTCTGGGCGGAGACGATCCGGCGCGTGCTGCCGTTCTACGAGATCACGGACCTCCCGCCGGACCACCCGCTGTTCACCACGGCGTTCGTTGTGCCAGCGGTGCCGCAGATCCCCTCCATCCAGTTCTGGCGGCGCAGCGGCGGCGCGACATCGGAGCGCGGTGCGGCGAGCGCGGAGCCGCACCTCCGCGCCATCCGGGATGAGAACGGGCGGATCATGGTCCTCATGACGCACAACACCGACATCGCGGACGGCTGGGAGCGGGAGGGGGAGGACGACGATTACTTCTTTTCATTCAGCGGCGACGCATACGCACTCGGCATCAACATCGCGCTCTGGGCCCTGACACACTGACGAGGCCCCGTACAAGGGTACCAACCGTCCCGCAAGACTTGCATACCGCAACCGCTGGCCCCATCTCTACCCCGGCCATCGTCACACGCGACAGGCCTGGATCGTTCCACGGGTACAATCCGCAATATCCGCCGGAGCCGGCACACACGGCAGGCTCGCGAGCATTGCAGGGTCACGCCGCCAAGGAGAGACATACCATGAGCAGATTGAGGAAGCTGGGAGCGATGCTGTTTGCGCTCGCATTGCTGCCCGGTGTCGCCGCCGCGCAGGAGCGCGGCAGTGTCACGGGGCTGGTGGTGTCAGCGGAAACGCAGCAGCCCCTGCAGGGGGTGCAGGTATCCATACCGGCGCTCAACGTGAGCGCGGTGACGGATGAGCGGGGTCGCTTCCTGCTCACGAACGTTCCGGCAGGCGCGCAGACACTGCGCGTGTCCCTGATCGGCTACAAGCAGGCGACGCAGCAAGTCACGATCGGTGCGACGCCGGCGAACATCACGATCCGGCTGGAGACCGACCCGCTGCTGCTCGATGAGCTGGTGGTCGTCGGCTACGGCGAGCAGCGCCGCGGCGACATCGCGGGTGCGGTTTCGTCACTGCGACCGGAGACGGTGGAGGAGATCCCGGTCACGTCGGTGAACCAGGTGCTGCAGGGGCGGCTGGCGGGCGTGCAGGTGGTGCAGAACTCGGGAACGCCGGGCGCGGCCATGACGGTCCGTGTGCGCGGCTCATCGTCGATCTCGGGCGGCAACGAGCCGCTGTACGTGATCGATGGCGTACCGATGTCGCAGGGTAACTTCTCGGGCCTGAACATGGGCTTCGGCGGCCAGGGCATTGACGCGATCTCGGACATCAATCCGTCGGAGATCGAGTCGATCGAGGTGCTGAAGGATGCGTCGGCGGCGGCGATCTACGGCTCGCGCGCATCGAACGGCGTCGTTCTGATCACGACGAAGCGCGGCGCGGCCATGGCTCCGCAGGTCAGCTTCAGCGGCTACTACGGCCAGCAGAAGGACTGGAAGCGGATCGACCTGCTGAATACCGAACAGTACATCGAGATCTACAACGAGGGCGTCACGAACCGTTACGGCCCCGCGTCGGATTACGGCTACGACGCGTGGTATGGCATCGAGACTCCCGGCCTCGACTTCGAGACCACGGTACCCCAGGGTGTGGATACGGACTGGCTGGACGAAGTGCTTCGCACGGCGCCGATCTCCAACCTCGAGGCGTCGGTCAGCGGCGGCTCGGAGCGGGTGCGCTACTTCGTGTCCGGCAGCTCGCTGATCCAGGACGGCGTGATCAAGGCGATGGGCTACCAGCGCCTGAACGGCCGCGTGAACCTGGACTACAACCCGTTCGACCGGCTGACGCTGGGCACGAACGTATCGCTCGGCCGCAGCATCACGGATCGAGCGCGCAGCGACAACACGATTTACAGCGCGTGGTCGAATGCTCTGGCGAATCCGCCGATCGAGCCGGTATACACGGCCGATGGTGACTACTACTCGACGCTCTACCTGAACCCCGTCGGCATGAACAACGAGGCGGAGGCGGAAGAGCGCGGCATTCGCATCCTCGGCAACGCGTTCGCGCAGTACAACATCCTCGAGGGTGTGAGCGTCCGCGGCAGCGTCGGCCTCGATCAGCTGACGATGCGCTCGCGCAGCTATGACTCTCCGGCGTTCGGCCCGTGGGCCAGCAGCGGCGGTGCGGGCCAGGCGGCGAACTCGTTCGTCAACAAGCTGACATACGAGGGCACGCTGAACTTCAACCGCATGCTGGCCGACATTCACTCGGTCTCCGGCGTGGTCGGCACGAGCTTCGAGGACAACACGGAAGAGTACAGCTTCGTCCAGGGCACTCAGTTCCCGACGGAGTACTTCAAGTATCTGACCTCTGCGGCCACGATCGCAGACGGCAGCTCGTCGCGGGCGGACCACGGCCTGGTGTCGTACTTCGGCCGGCTGTCGTACAACTTCGACGACCGCGTGACCGCCACGTTCAACGTTCGCCGCGACGGCTCCTCGCGCTTCGGTACGGCGAACCGCTACGGCACGTTCCCGTCCGGGTCGGTCCTCTGGCGGATCGGCAACGAGTCGTTCATGCAGAGCCAGAACATTCTGGCGAACCTGGCGCTGCGCGCGAGCTACGGCATCACGGGCAACCAGCAGTCGCTGGGCAACTTCGCGTCGCGCGGCCTGTTCGGCGGCGGCGCCAACTACCTGGACCTGCCGGGCATCGCGCCGTCGCAGCTGGCGAACCCGGAGCTCAAGTGGGAGAAGACGGGCCAGCTCAACCTGGGCACGGACTTCTCCGTGCTGAGCGACCGGCTCGCCGTGACATTCGACTACTACGAGAAGAAGACGGATGATCTGCTCGTAGCGCGGCCGGTGCCCCGGACGACCGGCTTCAGCACGATCTGGTCGAACGTCGGATCGATGGAGAACAAGGGCTTCGAGGTCGCGGCGACGGCGCGGCTGTTCCAGCCGACGGACGAGCGCGCGTTCACGTGGTCCACCACACTCAACGTTGCGCGCAACCGCAACGAGGTCACGGCGCTGTACAACGATCAGCCGATCAACAGCGGGTTCGCCAACCGGGTCGAGGTGGGCAAGCCGCTCGGCTTCTTCTACGGTTACGTCACGGATGGCATCTTCCAGTCGATGGCGGAAGTGCAGGCCCACGCGACGCAGGTCGTCCACTCGAATCCGCTGCGCGCCACGTCGCCGGGCGATATCCGGTTCAAGGACCTGAACAACGACGGCGTGATCAACAGCCAGGACCAGCAGATGATCGGGTCGCCCTGGCCCGATTACGAGGGCGGCATCACGAACAACATGTCGTTCATGGGCTTCGACCTGAGCGCGTTCGTACAGTTCTCGCTCGGCAACGAGATCTTCAATGCCAACGGCATCTACACGGACCAGTTCGGCAGCTACGGCGACAACCACACGGTGCGGGCGCTGGATCGCTGGACGCCGGAGAACCCGGACACCGATCAGCCGCGCGCGGTGTGGGGCGACCCGAACTTCAACACGCGCGACTCCGACCGCTTCATCGAGGACGGCTCGTACGTCCGTCTGAAGAACGTCGTCCTGGGTTACACGCTGCCCAGCTCGTTCGCGGACCGTCTCGGCTACGGCTCGGCACGCATTTACATCCAGGGTCAGAACGTGCTGACACGCACGGACTACAGCGGGTTCGATCCGGAAGTGAACTACAGCGGACAGAGCTCGATCGCACGCGGCACCGACTTCTACACGCTGCCGCAGGCACGCGTGTTCTCGGTCGGCTTCAATCTCGGATTCTGAGGACGGAGACATGATAAAGACCAGAACCATCGCGTGGGTCGCTGCCGCCGCAGTCATGGCGGCGTGCGACTCGCCACTGGACACGAACCCGACCGCATCGATCGATGCGGAGACGGCGCTGTCGACACCGCGCGGCATCGAGCTGGGCCTGAACGGCGCATATCGCTCGCTTCAGCCGGGCAACCTGTACGGCGTGAACCTGATGGTTTACCCCGACATGTACGCGGACAACCTGGATTTCACGGGCACGTTCCAGACGGACCGTGAGGTCGCGCAGCGCAACATCAATGCGACGAATGGCGCCGTCCTCAGCATGTGGGCGGACATGTACGACGGCATCAACCGGACGAACAACATCCTGGATGCCATTCCCAACGTCGGCGCACTGAGCTCATCGGAGGCCGCGCAGTACCGCGGCGAGGCGCTGTTCATCCGGTCACTGCATTATTCGCTGCTGGCCGGCTACTTCGGCGATGTGCCGATCGTCACGGAGCCGTCGCGCGGTGTCGGCGAGGAGTCGCTCGTGGCGCGGGACCCGGTGGCGGACGTATACGCCATGATCATTGCGGACCTCGAGGAGTCGGCCACACTGCTGGCGCCGGGGCACGTAGCGGGCAGGGCCACGGCGGACGCGGCGAATGCGCTGCTGGCGCGTGTGTATCTGGAGACCGGCGCGTATGCGCAGGCCCGCGACAAGGCCACACTGCTGATCGAGAGCGGCGAGTACTCGCTGCCGGCCGACTACGCGACGGTCTTCCGAACCAACAACAGCTCGGAATCGATCTTCGAGCTGCAGTACAGCATCAACAACAGCAACAACCAGGCATTCTGGTTCTACACGCCGGACCTCGGCGGCCGCTGGGGATACTCGCCCACGGCGGACCTGTATGCCGCGTTCGAGCCGGGCGACGAGCGGCTGGATGTCACCATCGGCATCGATGCCGGCGACCGTTACGGCAACAAGTACGAGAAGATCGAGAACGGCGATGACAACATCGTCGTGCTGCGGCTCGCGGAGATGTACCTGATCCGTGCGGAGGCGAATGCACGGCTAAACGCGGCTCCGGCCGTAGTCCGCGCGGACATCAATGAGGTCCGTAACCGCGCCGGCCTGCCTGACCTGCCGACGACGGTGGACACGCAGCAGGAGCTGTTCGATGCCATACTGCAGGAGCGTCGCGTGGAGCTTGCGTTCGAGGGACTGCGCTTCTTCGACCTGCGCCGGCTGGGCGTCGCGACGACGCTGCTTCAGATCCCGGCGACCCACCTGCTCTGGCCGATCCCGCAGGCGGAACGGGACGTGAACACTGCCCTCACTCAGAACGACGGGTACTAGCGGAGGGCGGCGTCAGGCCGGGCCGGACGCCCGCCTGACGCAGCGATGCGGTGCGTTGTTTGTGGTACGACCGCCGGGCACGCAGTAAATTCTGGATCCACTGCCAGGGCGGTGCATGGGATGATGAACGGGAGCCGGGTGTGGTAAGCATCCGGCTCCCGTTTCATTCCGGGTGCGGGCGGTGAGCGGGTGGAGTTTCCTTTTCCTGGAGGGATGCATGAGACGCGCGAGCAGCCGGACAGCGGCCATTGCTCTGATCGCGGTGATGTTTGCGGGCTGCAGCAGTGCAGCCTCGGGGCCCAGGGCCCCGCGTGCAAACGTGAACGTCATCACCGCCGAGGAGATCGCCGGGGCACATCAGTCGGACGCGTACTCACTCGTGCAGAATCTGCGGCCGAACTGGCTGCGCGTACGTGGCACATCTTCGCTGTCGGTGCCGGAGGTGGTGCGGGTGTACCTGGACGGCTCGCTGCTGGGGGGCACCGACTATCTGAGGCAGATCGCAACCCAGTCGATCAACCACCTGCAGTACCTGTCAGGTGTGGATGCAACGCAGCGCTTCGGCCTGGACCACGGTGCAGGCGCGATCCTGGTGTCTACCCGGGACACCACGCGCTGAGGTCAGGATGCGCCGGCGGGGCTGACGACAGCGTCGCCCTGCTCCGCCGCCGGGATCAGCAGGTCCGTGACCAGACGATGCAGCGCGCGGTTGTGATCGCCCTCACGCGGTGAGACGGCATCGGACGTCGTGACGATGGTCAGCTCGAGAGAGGGCACGAGGAAGGCATACTGGCCGCCGTACCCCCACGCGAAATAGATGTCATGACCGCGCGCGCTGCGCATCCACCACCCCAGGCCGTAGCCGTGACCGTTGTAGCGTGATGACGTCCGCCGCACCCACGACTGCCTGATCCATTCCTCCGGGACGATCTGCGCCCCCTCGTGGCGGCCGCCGTTGCGGTACATTTCGCCGAATTTCAGCAGGTCCGCCGGCCGCAGATACATGTCGTTGCCTCCGAAATAGACGCCCTGCGGATCGCGCGGCCATGCCGCGAGCTCGATGCCGAGCGGGCGCGCGAGCCGACTGCGCGCATACTCGAGCGTGCTCATGCCCGTCGCCTGGGTGAGGATGGCGGACAGCAGGTGTGAGCTGCCGGTGCTGTACTGCATGCGCCCGCCCGGATCGTCTGCGAACGGTCTCGTCAGCGCGAACCTCACCCAGTTGCGGCTCGTCACCCACTGGCCGTAATTGCGCCCCGACGTCGGCTCGAGGCCGGCCTGCATCGACAGCAGGTTCCCGATCGTGATCTCGCGCAGGCGCGGATCGGCATCGTCCGGGATGAGCGCCGGGAAGAACGGTGCGACGCGCTGATCGAGCCCCGCGAGGTGCCCTTCCTCGATCGCGATGCCGACGAGCGCCGAGATGATGCTCTTGGAGGCCGATTTGATGTTCGCGCGGCCGCCACGCCCGGGTCCGCTGAAATATTCCTCGCGCACCAATTCGCCGTGCCGCGCCACCAGCAGTGAGTGCAGGCGCGGCAGCGCCGCAGCGCTTGCGAACGCCTGCTCGAGCAGGAGGCTGTCGAGGCCCCGCAACGGCGGCGGAACCGTAACCGCCTGAGCGGTCCGCTGCTCGATTGCGGCGCGGTCCGCGACGGACTCACTCCCGCCGCAGGCACAGAGGACAACCAGCAGGACGCCGACACTGCGGCCCAATCCGGGAAGTGATGTGGCTCTCATGATGTAGAACGTAATGCCCGCTCCGAGGGAGTGAAACCGGACCGGGCCCGGCTGCACGGCGCACACCCGAAGGTCCGGCCGCCGCGTGCGTTCGCCGGCCGGACACCGGCCGCCGCGTGCGTTCGCCGGCCGCACGCCGCACGGCCTTGCACCCGGAGGTACATCGCTTGCAGAATCGCTGGTATACTCGTGAATCCGGAGGAAGCATGCGCGTTGAGGATCTGCTGCGGAGGAAGGCAGGGACCGTCGTCACCGTCAGGGAGGCCGATACGCTGGCAACAGCGGTCCACCGGCTGATCGAGCACGGTGTCGGCGGTGTGGCGGTCGTGAATGATGCCGGCTCGCTGACGGGGTTCGTCAGTGAGCGGGACGTCGTGGACGTGCTGAACCGGTACTCGGGTGATGTGCGCAACCTGCACGTTGCGAATGCGATGCGGCGTCCCGCCGTGTGTGCACTGGACGACAATGTCACGGACGTGATGCAGCGCATGACCTCCGAGCGACTGCGGCATTTCGTTGCCGTGGCTGAGGACCGCCCGGTCGGCGTCATCTCGGTCGGCGATATCGTCAAGCAGCGGCTCCTCGAGCTGGAGGTGGAGACGGGCGTGCTGCGGGACTACGTCGCCGGACAGCGCGCCGTGTGACCAAAAAGTTGATGGAGATCAGAGGAAAATGGCGGCCGGCCGTGATTCCGGCCCGGTATTTGCCTCGTTGCCGCCCGCTGAACCCCCGCTGAAGGAGCAGGATGGTCGAGACAATGAGCCAGGCACGATCCGCGGTCGAGTATCGGTTCAACTACGACGTCGCGCAGAAGAAATGCCCGCTCTGCGGCGCCGAATTCGAGCCGCGCACGGGCAGCTGGCCATTCCTCGCCGGCACCACGAATCCCGTCTGCGGCGGCACCGACTGCCCGATGGGCGATGACGTGACCGGCACCTCACCCTGCGACACCCTGTTCGAATTCGCACCCTTCCAGAAACAGACGCTCGACGCGATCGCGGCCGCCGCCCGGGAGGGCGAATCGGTGGCGGAGCGGCTCCGTCGGGTGGCGCTCGACGAGTCACTGCCGGATCCGGATCGCGCCGTGCTGCAGATGGCGGCGATCGACCTGCAGTTCTGCGAGGCGGAGACCACGCAGATCCGGCAGCTGGGCCCGCGTCTCGTCGTGCTGACGTGTGGTGAGGCCGCGGCAGAGCTGCTGCTGTCGGGGTGCGGCGAGATCGTGACAGCGGACGCGGAACCCCTTGTGTGAAACGGCTCAGCTGAGCATTCGGATGCCCCGTCCTGCCAGCGAACAGACCTCGCGGCGGGACACGGCGCTGCTCGACTGAGCCATTTCACACAAGGGGTTCCGCGTCCGACGAGCCGTCAGGACGGCCACAGCCAGCCGAATACGCCCGCCGTCACGAGCGCATAGACCAGCCCGTCGAACGTGTTCTTGAGACTCGTCATGGCGGAGCGCCGGTACCAGATGGTGCTCTGCCACTGCGCGAGAGCATACCCCGCAAACGCCGTGGCCCCCGCGAAGCGGAACACGTCCAGATAGTGCGCGCCCGGCTCCAGCGCCCGCCCGGCGATGTACGCGGCGAACACGCTCACGACCAGGCAGTAGACGAACCACGCCGTCAGCTCCTTCCCCATCGTGGGCGGCGCCCCCGGGCTCACCGTCATCAGCACGACGGGGCCCGCCTTCATTTTCTCCGTGAATTCCGCCGACTTCATCGCTTCCATCGAGCCCGCATACGGCACGCCGTATTCGCCGGGCGGCAGGTTCCGCAGGGCACTGCGGATGGCCTCTTCATCGGGCACGGCGATGAAGTCGTTGGCGTGGTAGCCGAGGAACATGTGGATGATGGAGCTGACGATGAACACCAGGACGGCTGAGACGACGATGGGGACCAGCAGCGACATGATCGGAACCATGCTGCCTCCGTGGTAGGTGGACCGGCGTCGGCGGACATGCTGCAGGGGGACGCCTCAATGTATGCGCGCGCCATGAGCGACGCGCAAGCAATCCGTGCATCGCGGCAGCGTCATCGGACGGGGCGCCCGGCATGTTCCTCGCACGCCCGCCCCTGACAGCCGACGAGGGGAGCGCGAGGAACGGAGGCTCGGAATGAGACTGGCAGGAAGCACGGCGATCGTGACGGGATCGGACTCGGGGATCGGACAGGCGATAGCGGCGGAGCTGGCCGTGGCGGGCGCCGACGTGTGCGTCACCTACCACACGGACGAGAATGGCGCGAAGGAAACAGCGGGCATGGTGGACGCCGCCGGCCGGCGGGCAGTGATCGTGCAGGTGGACGTGCGCGAGGAGAAGGAAGTCGAGCGCATGTTCGATCGCACGATCAAGACACTCGGCATCCCGGACATCCTGGTGAACAACGCAGCCGTGAACGCGGATGGCACGCACGTGGTGGACATGGAGACGAAGGCGTGGGACGCGGTGCTGCGCACGAACCTGTACGGTCCGTTCTTCGCCTGCCGCCGGTTCATCAGGGAGCGCCGGTCCGCGGGGGGCGGCGGCCGCATCATCAATGTGACGTCAGTCCACGAAGAGATCCCGATGCTCGGCGCGGGCGCGTATGACGCCAGCAAGGGAGGACTCCGGCTGCTGACACGCACGCTCGCACTCGAGGTTGCGCCCGACCGGATAACGGTCAACAACATCGCACCCGGCATGATCCTCACGCCGATGAACCAGGAAGCGCTCGAGGATCCGGAAGCGCGCGAAGAGCAGACGCGCAACATCCCGTGGAAGCGCGCGGGCCGGCCCGAGGAAGTGGCGAAGCTGGCCGTGTACCTCGCATCGACCGATGCGGATTATGTGACGGGCTCGAGCTTCTTCATCGATGGCGGGCTGCGCATGATGATGGGACAGGGCGCCTGATGGCATGAGGCGAACGCGGTCCGCGACCGCGTGAACCTCTACGGCGCCGGATCGGTCAGAAGCGCCAGGTGAGTCCTGCGCCGGCCCAGCCGAGCGTCGCACCGCGGTTCCGCACTGCGCCGGCGTCCACCCGCACCAGCCATTGCCCGAATCCGATCGAGAGGCCGGTCTCCGCGCGCCAGCGTGGAGACGTGAAGCGGCTGCGCGCGATGTCATCCGTGTCGACGCCGAGCTCGAAGCGGGCGGCATACTGCCTGATCCCGACCTCCTGCCGGATGAGTCCGGCCAGGAATGTCCCCGCGAGCGCGCCGGTGGTGCGACTGGCGCGCATGTGCAGCGTCGGCCACACCTCGGGCAGCCACGGCAGCGGGATGTCACCGACTCGCACGCCGAGCTCACCGCCGATGCCGTCGCCCCAAACATCGTCCACTGCGTAGCCACCCGCCCACGCAACGGCCTCCGCACCGGATGCGCCGAGCACGCGGCCGACCTCGAGTCCGGTCTCCGCCCGCGAGCCGCCCGGCCCGGCCGCCGCATCGTCGCCGGAAGGGCTCACGGGCGCGTGGCGCGCGTCCACGAGCATGCCGTCGGCGAATGCGGACACATGCCATGCGCCTGCCGACGTGACACTTCGTCCCCAGATGCCGACATTCGCGCCGGCGCGCACGCCGGCACCGGTGTCATGGCCGCGCCAGAGCAGACGCGTTGCGGTGGTGATGCCGATCGTATCGAGGCGCGGCCCCCACGCGCTGCGCTGCGGGCCGAAGATGTCAGGCTGCGCACTGACGATGGAAGCGCTCGACGCGAGCAGCCACACGACCACGCCTGCAGTCAGACGCATCAGGCGATCAGACGGTCCAGCACGCGCGCATGGATGATGTCCGGCAGCCGCGAGCGGATCTCCGCGATGAACACGGCGGCCACCTTCCGGAAGCCGGCGCGCGTCGGATGGATCTCGTTCTCCCAGTCGGCATCGATGTCGAGCGTGTCACGGAGATCGACGAAGACGAACGACGTGGGATGATCCTGCTGCACTCGCTCGAGGACCAGGTTGAACTCGTCAACCAGCCATCGCGCAATAGCACGCTGCGTGTCGGCAGCGACGATCCCCTGCTCCACCATGGCCGGGTGTATCCACGGGCCGACGCCGATGCCGACGCCGTTGAAGCGGACATCCGCCGGCGATGGGGCGAAGTAGTCATATCCGTGCGCCATGACCGGTGCGATGGGGCCGATCCGATCGACCAGCACGCGGTACCGCTCATCGATCATGTCGAGCAGCGCTCGCACAGCCGTGCGGTTCACGCACGACAACGGGTCGGAGTCGCGGCCGGGCCGGAAGAGCGTGCCGGCGGCATCGGCCATGTCGTTGCCGCCGCCGCTGAACAGCACGCAGAGCGGCTGCACCTGCTCGACAATGAGCCGCAGGTTCAGCACGCCGGTAGCCGTGCCGATCATGCTCTTCACGGTGTCACCGCTCTGCTCAAGACGGTAATGTGCGAACAGCTCGGCATCCTCGATCAGGTCGATGATGTTGAGGAAGAACGGATAGTCGAACCAGGAATCGCCCTCGCTGATCGCGACCGGGAACCCTGCACTGCGTCGCTTGCGATAGCGGGCATCCCTCACCACCGGCTGCCAGCGCGCCATTCAGACTCCGTCGCTCACTGGTCGAAAACCGAGTCGATCACACGCAGCAGCGTGCCATCATCGCCGCCCAGCTCCCAGAACATGATGCCGCCGAAGCCGCGGGCGCGGACGTAATCAGCCTTTGCACGCACGCCATCGGGACCATCGTAGCTGAAGAAGACGCCCGTAGCGGCGTTGTACAGCCATGGCACCTGGGCATCCGCGTGCCAGTACCGGCGGAATCCGTGCTCGGCCGGCCGGCGGCGGACGATCTCGCGATAGTCAACCTCGCCATATTCACCGGCGTCGCTGCGCGAGCCGCGCTGGAACAGGCCGTCGTTGTCCGCGGCGACACGGCCATAGCCACGGCCGTAGAACGGCACACCGACGACGAGCTGACGCGCAGGCACGCCTGCATCGAGGAACACGTTCATCGATGCATCGACGGTCAGCGCGGGAGTGGGGTCATCGGCGGCCGCTCGCAGCGGCGCATTGAAGTGAGCGATCGTGTCCGCCGAGTGATAGTCGTACGTCATGACGTTGATGAAGTCGAGCACGCGTGCGAGCCGGTCCAGCTCGAGATTGGCGATCCCCGGGGAACGCGCCGACGCGGCAATGGCCAGCTCGTAACGCCGGCCGTCGGCCGCACCGAGCGCATCCAGCTGTCGGCGGTATTCCTCCATCAGCAGCGTGAAGTTGCGCCGGTCCTCGGGGCGCGTGCGGTTTTCCGGGAGCCCGCCGGACACGGGGAACTCCCAGTCCACGTCCACGCCGTCGAACAGGCCGGGATACGGTCGCAGGAACACGTCGATGGTGGATGTCACCAGCTTCTCCCGTCCGGCGGGGGTGGCGGCCGCATCGGAAAACCACTGCGAGCCGCCCCGGCCGCCGAGCGAAATCATCAGGCGGAGGTGCGGAAAGCGGCGCTTCAGCTCCGACAGTTCCGCGAAGCTGCCACCCGGCGCGGCGTTCGGCGGTGCGGCGTCCGACGCCACCCTGCCCGGCTCACACCGGCCGATGTCGAGGCACGGATCACCGAGAGCGGCGGTGCCCGCCTCGTTCACATCGCCGAATGCATAGAAGATGTGCGTGAGGCGATCGCCGGCGATGGAGCGTATCCGCAGTCCCTTCGAGCGCACGCCCCACGACGCGAGATAGCCAATGACGCGGGGCCGGTCCGCAGCGGTGGGAGTCGCGCGGGACGAAGGGGTCGCGAGCGTGCCGTCATAGGGGCGCCGGTAGTTGACGTCGAGCGCGTCGAGACTCTCGAGCCGCGGCGGAACCCGCAGCGCGAACGACGCCCAGTCGCGCGCGTAACGCGGCGACCATACGACTTCCGCGAGCGCCAGCATGCGCGGCAGCAGCATGTATTCGACGTGGCCGGGCGTCTTGATGTACTCCGTCCACATGTTGGCCTGCGCGCCGATGACGCGGCGCGCCTCATCGGTCGTGAAATCCTCGGGCACGGGATCGTAGGCGTAGACGTCGCGCAGCGTGGAGAAACCCCCGAACGCGAGCGGCTCACCGGCCGGGTCGGCCTGGTAGTGGTCGAAGTACAGCACATTGTTCGGCGTCATGATGATGTCGTTGCCGCGATTGACGGCCACCTTCGCGGCGCTCACGCGTGTCGAGTCCGGCCCTACTGGCACCGTGGCCCAGTTGCGCCAGAACATCAGCGTCGCGGTGGAGGAGAGACCACCCTCCATGATCTCGTCCCAGCCGATCAGCTTGCGGCCGTTGGCATTGAGGAACGTCTCGATGCGGCGGATGAACCAGCTCTGCAGCTCGTGCTCGTCGGCGAGGCGCTCGCGGCGGATGACATCCTGGGCGACCGGACTCTCTTCCCACCGCTTCTTCGGCGCCTCATCGCCGCCGATGTGGATATACTCGCCGGGGAACAGCGCCATCACCTCGGTCAGCACGTTCTGCAGGAACTCGAACGTCTGTTCGGTCGGGCAGTAGATGTCGTCCGAGACTCCCCATTTTGTCATCACCTCGAACGGACCCTGCGTGCACGCCAGCTCGGGATACGCGGCGAGGGCCGCGACGGAATGGCCGGGCAGCTCGATCTCCGGGATGATCGTGACGTATCGCGAAGCGGCGTGCGCTACCACCTCGCGGATCTCGTCCTGGGTATAGAAGCCGCCGTAGCGCGTACCGTCATACTGCAGCGGCACGTCACTCCCGCCATGACCGACCACGGTCTCGCGGCGGAACGCACCCACCTCGGTCAGCCGCGGATAACGCTCGATCTGGATGCGCCATCCCTGATCCTCCGTGAGGTGCCAGTGGAACGTGTTGATCTTGTATGTCGCGAGCAGGTCGATGTATCGCTTGATGAACGCGACCGGAAAGAAATGCCGGCCCACGTCGAGGTGCATGCCGCGGTACTGGAATCGCGGCGCGTCCTCGATGGTCACGGCCGGAATCGCGCGCGCCGCCCCCGGCCCGGCCGGCAGGAGCTGCCGCAGTGTCTGCATGCCGTAGAAGAGGCCGGCCGGAGCCGGAGCCGACACGGTGATCCCCGCCGGCGTCACGACCAGGCGGTATCCCTCCGGCGCGGCCACGGTCCCGTCAATGCGCAGCTCGATCGTGCTGCCGCCGCCGGGCGCCCCTACCGGTACGGCGAGGCCGGTCGCGTCGTGCAGCGCGACGGCGAGGTCGCGGGCGATGGCGCGGAGCTCGGCGTTGTCATCGCCGAGGGCGATGCGCGTGGCCGCGTCGATGCGGAACTCGCCGGCCGCCGGCTCGAGCGCGGCCGGCCACGGCACCAGGGGATAGCGCGATGGCAGCGTGGCAGCTGCCGAGGCCGCCGCAGGTGCGGGTGCGACAGTGCCGCCGGACTGAGCCGCAGCTGTCCCGGCGAGAAGGGCCAGGAGCGCAGGGCCGGCCAGCGGTAGTGCGGATCTCATGTGTCCTCATCGGTCGGCTGGAGAGGCCGGACGTGCCAATCTGTGCGCTTCGGGGCGCGGCGTACAAGGGTGGCTGCAGCCGCGTCTGGTGCGGACCGGTGAAATCACGCTACGTTGCCATGGGCCCATGACGCGCCGGCCCGGCGCACAACTCATGTCAGGAACGAACAATGGCGGATTCGCTGACCATCACCGACAATCGCACGGGGAAGCAGTACGAACTCCCGATCCAGTACGCAACCTACCCGGATTATGGCGCGGCCATCTCCGGGATCGACCTGCGCCAGATCAAGGCGAGCGACGACGACTTCGGCCTGTTGAGCTACGACCCGGCGTTCATGAACACCGCGTCGTGCAAGAGCGCGATCACGTTCATTGATGGCGACCGCGGCATCCTGCGCTATCGCGGCTACGAGATCAGTGAGCTCGCGACGAAGAGCAATTTCCTCGAGGTCGCGTACCTTCTGCTGAACGGCGAGCTGCCGGCGAAGGACGAGCTCGACGACTGGGTGCGGCGCATCACGCACTCGACGCTGTTCCACGAGAACATCAAGAAGTTCATCGACGGCTTCCATCACGACGCGCATCCGATGGGCATGCTCGTCAGCACCGTAGCTGCGCTGTCGACGTTCTACCCGGAAGCGAAGAACATCGGCGATGCCGATGTCCGCTCGAAGCAGATCGTGCGGCTGATCGCGAAGCTGCCGACGATCGCGGCGTTCATCTACCGCCACAGCATTGGCCGCCACTACGTATATCCCGACAACGACCTCAGCTACACGGGCAACTTCCTCAGCATGATGTTCCGGCTGATGGACAGGAAGTACGAGCCGAACCCCGTACTCGAGAAGGCGCTCGATGTGCTCTTCATCCTGCACGCGGACCACGAGCAGAACTGCAGCGCGAACGCCATGCGCAGCGTGGGCAGCTCGCACGCCGACCCGTACGTATCCGTCGCCGCGGCGACGGCCGCGCTCTACGGGCCGCTTCACGGCGGCGCCAACGAGCAGGTGCTGCGCATGCTGCACGAGATCGGCTCGGCTGATCGTGTGCCGGAGTACATACAGCGTGCCAAGAAGGGCGAGTTCCGGCTCATGGGATTCGGCCATCGCGTCTACAAGAACTACGACCCGCGCGCCCGCATTCTGAAGGCGATGGCGGACGAGGTGCTGGACGTGACCGGACGCAGCCCGCTGCTGGACCTGGCGATGGAGCTGGAGCGGATCGCGCTCGAGGACGAGTATTTCGTCGAGCGGAAGCTGTACCCGAACGTCGATTTCTACTCGGGCATCATCTATCAGGCAATGGGCTTCCCCGTGGATATGTTCCCGGTGCTCTTCGCGATCCCGCGGACTGCGGGCTGGCTGGCGCAGTGGCAGGAAATGCTGACGGACAACGACCAGAAGATCGCGCGGCCCCGGCAGGTATACACGGGATCGGACACGCGCGAGTACGTGGCGATCGGCCGTCGTTGAAGACAGGAATGGCGCCGCGTCGGCGGGGCGGCCCGTGGCGCGGCGCGGCGTTACTCGCTCTGATCGCGCTCTCGGGCTGTGCGCATGCCGCTGCTGCACCGAGTGCGGGGCCGGAGCGGATGTCGGCGGCAGGACGCCTCGTGGTGGCCGCCCCGGAGGACGTGGGGATGGACCCGGGACTCGGTGTGCTGCTCGACTCGCTGGTCGAGACGGGTATCGCCGAGGGGGCGGCGCCGGGCGCCGCGCTTGCCGTGGGCCGGCACGGACGCATGGTTCACCTGGACGCGTACGGTCGGATCGATACGGCCGCGGCATCCGCACCGGTGACGGACTCGACGCTCTTCGACATGGCGTCGCTGACGAAGGTGGTCGCCACGACCACGGCGGCGATGATCCTCGAGGAAGAAGGCAGACTGGATCTCGACCTTCCGGTGCATGAGTTCCTGCCCGGTCTGGACGCACCGGAGAAGGCCGCGATCACCGTGCGAATGCTGCTGACGCACAGCGGCGGGTTCATCTCGGGCGCGCCGCTGTGGCGCGATGCGTCCGAGCGCGCGGCGTTCCTGCGCACCATGAACGAGCGACCGCTGGCCTACACGCCCGGCGACAGCACCATCTACAGCGACTGGGATCTGATCCTCACGGGCTGGATCGTCGAGGAGATCACGGGGCGTCCGCTCGACGTGTTCCTCCAGGAGCGGGTGTGGGGTCCGCTCGGCATGCGCGACACCGGTTTCAATCCGCTGGCGGATGCGCCCGTGCGCTCGGGCGAGCATTGCACGGTCACGCACCGCGGCGGTCACCCGCTGCTGCCGCGCGTCGCGGCAACGGAGCAGGATACGGTGTACCGGCACCGGCCGATCCACGGCATCGTGCACGACGAGAATGCGTGCGCACTTGGTGGCGTGGCGGGCCATGCCGGGCTCTTCTCCTCCGCACGCGACCTGGCGGTGTTCGCGCAGATGATGCTGAACGGGGGCTCCTACAACGGCGTCCGCATCCTGGACCCGAACACAATCGCGCGCTGGACGGCCCGGCAGAATCCGCGCTCGAGCCGCGCGCTCGGGTGGGACACGCCGTCACCGGGCGCGTCAGCGGGCCGGTACTTCTCGCCGCGCTCGTTCGGCCACACGGGGTTCACCGGCACGAGCATCTGGATGGATCCGGAGCGCGGCGTCTTCGTGGTGCTGCTCACCAACCGGGTGAACCCCACGCGCCGCAACTCCAGGCACGAGCCGCTGCGCCGCGACGTCGCGGACGCGGTACAGGCCTCGATTCTCGATGCTCCACTCGTGGAGTGGCGGCCGGCCCGACGCTGACACCGGGAGGGCTAGCTCTCCGATCGCGCGACGTCCGATGCCGCTGCGGCGACCCATTCGCGCGCGGCCGCCGGCCCATCCACCACGGCCTCGCCGCCATACTGCAGGACATGGCGTACGATCCAGCGCGGGTCGGCCACGCGGTGGCGGACCACCACGCTGCCGTCATCCTCCGCGTTTGACGCGGTGCGCTCGGCGATCCAGCGGGCGACGCGCGGCGAGTAACGGACGGCCACCTCGATGTCGTCGCCTGCCATGTAGGGCGCGCCGTTCACGAGGAAGGCGGCAAGCTCGACGGGCGGCAGATCGGGCGCCGGCTCGTCCTCCAGCCCGGCATTGAGCACGCGGTCCATGCGGAAGAAGCGAAGTGCTTCGCGGTCCATGTCGAACGCGGCGACGTACCATCTCCCTTCCGCATGCACGAGCCGGTACGGCGCGATGGTGCGGTACGCCGGCGCGACGTCGCCAGGCTTCAGGTACCATATGGTGCACTGGCGCGAAAGCTCGATCGCGTCCGCCACCACACCGCGGAATCCGTCGTCATCGAACGCAAGGGCATAGTCCTCGAACTCGACGTCGTCCGGAACGGCGATTTCTTCCTCCTGCCATGAGATGTCGGTATGCAGGTCACGGAGCGCCCGCGCGGGCGGCACCTCGCGCATCTCGTGCACGGTATCGATGTCGGGTGCGGCGAGCTCGGCTTCGAGACGCGTGGCCAGCTCCAGGATCTCACGACGACGGACCGGCTCCGCATCCGCGGCGAGTGTGCGCAGGCCCAGGCCGAGAGCGAGCGCTTCCCTGGCGTTGAGGCGGACGGGCCGACGGAACTCCTGCGGCGCGTGGACGCGCACGCTGCTCCGGTCGATCATGATGCTGAACTTGTCCACCGCGCCCGCGGGATGGTAATACTCGCGTGCAGTCACGTGCTCGATGTCGCGCAGCACCGTAGCGGCATCGGTGTGAAGTGCGGCCGCCAGCTCGTGCAGCTCGGCGCCGCCGTCGCGCGCGGCCGCGGGCAGAATGAAGAGGATCCGCTCCAGCTGCGCGCTCGCGGTGTTGTCAGGAGGCATCCGCCCCTCCGTGCGCGGCGGCAATCGAGCGGGCGAGGATCTGCAGCTCGTCCCTGAGCGAGTGCGGCTCCACGATCTCGGCCTCTGCCTGCAATGTCAGCAGCCAGCGCAGGAACGGATTGACCTGGTGCACCGTGAACACACGCACGGCCGAGCCATCGGCATTGCGCGATTCGAGTACACCGTGCTCGTTGCGCTCCGCCCACAGACTCAACGGGAAGCGGAACTGCACGCGTGCGACGACCGCCTCCTCATCCTCGCCTCCCAGCTCCCACGCTTCGCGGCCGACATAGTCGCCCAGATGGAAGTCGTCGGGGATCTCGTAGTCGTGGGTGCCGGGGGAGCGGGTGTTCGCTTTCACGTCCTCCATGCGGCCGACACGGAACACGCGGATCGCAGCGCGCGTCGCGTCGCGTCCGATCAGATACCAGTTGCCATGCTGAAACAGCAGACCGTACCCGTCCACTTCGCGCGCGGTCTCTTCTCCGCGATAGATGCCGTGGTACCGGAACTTCACGCGCTTGCGCGCCAGCAGCGCGTCCGACAGCGTGCGCAGGCGGGCGGACAACTCGGCGGAGCCGGGCGGTTCCATGAACAGGACTTCGCTGCGCGACTCGAACGCGTGCGGATCCAGGTCGAACGCCAGCTTCCGGAACGCAGAGCGCGCCTCCCGCGCCAGCGGGAACCCCGGCACGTCCGTTACGCGGCGGAGGGCTGACAGCGCGAGCGGTGCGTCCTCTTCGGTGATGCCCACCTCCGCAACCCGGCTCCGCGGCCGGTAGTCGGGCGACGCCGCAGAATCCTGCACGAGCTTCAGGTACGGCAGGTAGAAGTCACGGCGGTCGATGACGTATCCCTCCTGCACGTCCGACGCATCGGCCGTGCTGTACTTCACGGTCCGGATCGGTATGCCCAGCTTGCGCAGCTCATCCTTGTCGCGCTCGAAGCTGCGCCGTACCGCCTCGTGCTGTTGCGCATCATCGGATTCCCAGCGCGCGGCATAGGCCGGCACGCCGCGCATCAGCTCATCGGCCGAGACAGGCAGCCGACGCCCGACGAGGTACGCGATGATGTCGAGCCAGCGTTGCAGTTTGGTTGGCATGGTCATACCCGGGTGCACGAAACCGCGTCACGATGATGCTGCGGCCGGGAGGCGGGCGCAGCGTCCGTGTATGCCGAAGCTACGCGGGCAGTGTGACACGCCGGGCAGCGCATCACCCACCATTCGCGCAGCCGGCGTCGTGTCACCGATGCAAAAACGCCGACGTCACTACGTGTCGTCGGCCGCGCCTTCTTCCTGCTGTTCCGGCTCCTGTGCACCTTCCTTCGCAGCCCGCTTCTTCTCGAGCTTCTCCGCCTTCTTCTGCTGCTTCTTCAGTTCCTTCTCGCGCTTCACGAATCCGTAATTCGGTCGTCTGGCCATGCAGTGCCCTCCAGTATGTCGACGTGAACGAGTGGGTACCCCGTGCAGAGGATACCGGTCCGCCGCCGTTGAAACAACCATTGCGTGCCGCTCGCTGTGGCTGGCACATGATCGCGATCGCGCTGCGGCGCTGCATCAGTCCATGTCCACCACGCCGTTGGCCCTCGTGAAGTGCAGTCGCACGCGCGCCGGCCCGCGCATGGCCGCGGCGGCACGGTAGAATTCTGCCTGTGCGGCATAGGACTGTGCGACCTTCCCGATCCCGTCGATCGTGACATCGTGCGTCTTGAAGTCGATGATCCAGCCGGTCGGCTCGTCGGGCCGATACAGATCGAACGCGCCGGTGCGCCACTCGCGCGGTTCTGCCAGATGAAGGAACGTCAGCTCGCGATAGTGCTCGCCATCGACATACCACTGCCAGTCCGGGCCACGAATGACGTTGCGGATCTCCTCCTCCAGCGCCGCACGATAGGGCGTCCCCTCCGCCATGAGCGTCTCGAGCTCGGGCGAGGCGAGGTCGCCGATCGTCTCCTCGAGAAGCTCCGACAGCTCCGCTTCATCGCGGATCCGCTCGAGCACGCCATGCACGACAGTGCCGTGCAGGTTGGCGGGAACGGCGGCGTCGGTCGAAGTACCCGCGGCTGCGGCGGGTGCACGACGCACGAAGTGCCAGTGGGGCTGCACACCGTGCACATACACCAGCTGCCACGTCCGCGGATTGTTGCGACGCTGCATTTCCTCCGTCGCGGACGTGATCCAGCGCAGTGGCGGCGATGCAATGGGTGCAGCGTGAGCGGGCACGTCGCCGGGCTGCACGCGGTCGAGCCACGCGATGTCCACCACGTCCGCGGGCGCAGTGTCGCGCGCCGGCGGTTCGGCCGTCTCGAGCTCCGTGGTGAGCCGGTTCTTTGCGAGCGCCAGCCAGGCGCCGAACGAGCCGTTCTTCTCGCCACCGACGAGGACGAGGCGGTCGCGCGCCCTGGTGGTGGCGACGTACAGCAGGCGCGCCTCTTCCGCGGCTTCCTCGAGCCGGCGCCGATCGTACAGCAGCGTGGCGCGATCGCCGCGATCCGCCTGCTTCGGACAGAGCAGCGGGCCGAAGTCGGGATCGCTCCAGTAGTCGTTGGACGACTGATCAGCCGAGGGGCGACCGACGTTGATCAGGAACACCACCGGCCACTCCAGTCCTTTCGCGGAATGGATGGTGGACAGCGTGACGACGTCGTCGCTGTCGCTGTAGAGCGGTGCCTGCGGCAGGCCCTGATCCGCATCGTCCCACCGGTCCCACAGATCCAGAAACGTACCCAGCGGCTGATCGCGGAACTCCTCGGCGACACGCACGAGGCCGTGCAGGTTCGCGATCGCCTCGCGCGCGCCCGGCAGCATGTGCAGGTGCGCGCGGTAGCCGCTCTCCTCGAGCACCCACGTGAGCAGCTCATCGAGCGGCATGCGATCAGCGAGCCGTGAAGCCGCATCGAGCAGACCCAGACCGCTTGCCAGTGCCTGCCTCTCGACATCTGCGATACCCGCATGCTCCGGCGCCTCGAACCACTCGCCTTCACGCAGGAAACGCGACGCCTGCTCGAGCAGCGAGCCGGCGCCGGCCGTGAGCCGGATGCGCGCGATAGTCTCGTCGCGCAGGCCCACGAACGGTGAGCGCAGGAACGCGAATGCACGCAGGTCGTCGGTGTGATGCTGGAGCAGGCGCAGGAACGTGATCATGTCGAGGACTTCCATGCGGCTCGACAGGCCCGCCTGTCCCTGCTCGTAGAACGGGATTGCGCGTGCGCGCAGCTCCTTCAGGTAGCCGGGCAGCTGCGTACGCGTGCGGTAGAGGACGGCGATGTCGCTGTAACGGCAGGGCCGCCGCTCGCCCGTGCGGGGGTCCGTCACATCGACACGTCCGACCAGCTGCTCGATGCGTGCGGCGACCCACGCGCATTCCTGCTTCGTATCCTCCGGCTGGAGCCACTCGACACCGGCCGTGCCTGAGGCGCGGAACGGGACGAGATCGGAATACTCGATGCGGCTGCCGGGGCACTCGGCCTCGAGCGCGGCGCCCGTCTCATCGATCGCCGCCGCGAGGGCGCGGTTCACGAAGTCGATGACGCGCTCGTCGCTCCGGAAATTTCGCGTGAGGCGGAGCGTGCCGGCATCGCCGAGGTCACGTGCCACGGCATTCCACACACTGATGTCGGCGCCGCGGAACCGATATATGCTCTGCTTTGCATCACCGACGAAGAACAGCTGAGGGCGCGGCACACCGCGTCCGATGGCGTAGGCGATGTCGCGCTGCGCGGCATCGGTATCCTGGAACTCGTCGATGATGAGGATACGGTAGCGCCGGCGGAGCATCTGGCGTGCCGCGTCACCGTGTGCGCCGGCCAGAAGGTCGCGGGTATCGAGGATGAGTGCATCGAAGTCGCGGACATTCTCCTCGCGCATGTGATCGAGCCAGCGCGCATGCGCTGCATGCGCGAGGCGGATGAGCACGGCGCAGCGCTGGCAGGTGAGGTCGTCGGATCCGGAGCTCCAGGCAGCGCAGAGCGCGCGCAGCCTCTCGACATCCAGCTGGCCGTCGGCCGCCCACGCGCCGTAGCGCTCCGCGTGCCAGCGCAGGTCGCGCAGCACGGCGCGGACGATCTGGACGGCGCCCGCCGAGAACGTGTAGCCGTCGAGCGTGAACGTGCCGACGATGTCCATGACACCCGCATCGCGCTCGCCCAGGCGCTCGAGGATGAGGTCGCGTATCAGCGCGTCCTGTGCGAGCCGCGACTGCCGCTCGTCCAGCACCCGGAATGTGGGATCGATACCGAGACGGAGTGCATGCTCGCGCAGGATCTGGCCGCAGAATCCGTGGATGGTGCCGACAGCGGCGCGGTCGATCTGCCACAGCAGCTCCGCCGCCCGGTCGGAGCGGGCGATGCCTTCCCGCAGCTTCGTCCGCAGGTCGTGCGCCGCCTTCTCCGTGAACGTGATCGCCGCGATCTCGCTGAGGGTGCACGGCTCGGAGCACGGCTCCAGTCCCGACTCGATGCCGAGCAGCCACAGGATCTTGCCGACGACGGTCGTCGTCTTGCCGGTCCCGGCGTTCGCCGTGAGCAGCACGTCGTGATCGGCGAGAATCGCCGCCTGCTGCTCGTCCGTCCACGCGTGCTCAGTCATCGAAGCGGCACCCTTCCTCGAGCGTGGCCAGGGTCCGGCACACGCTCAGGTCGGGGTCCCAGGACGCCCACGCGGAGCTGGCTGCCATCACCGCCTCGAACAGGCCCTCGTGAACCCGTGCGGGCACAGAGAACGCGTAAGTGAGCGCAGCCTCGTATGGGTCCTTGCCGACCGTGATGCTCGCACCGTTCTTCGGGCTGCCGGGCTTCTTCAGTGCGCGGTAGCGCGCGCCGGCCACATCGATGCCGGCCGTCTGCCGCAGCGCCTCAGAATAGAGCGGCGCCTGGAGCAGCACGCCATCGCGGTACGACTTCGCGGCGGGGATGCTCGACGTCTTGTAGTCGAGCACCTGGTAGCGGCCCTTGCGGTCGCGGTCGATGCGATCGACACGGCCGGTGAGCCGCAGCTGCACGCTGCGGCCGCGGACGTCGCGGCCGGTGATCACGACGGGCTGGCCGGCCGCGTCCTGGAGCACGTACTCGCAGCGCCACGGCTGCTCGCCCTGCTGGTTCATGTGATCGAGCTCCCACGCGACGTAATTCCGGATCACGGCCGCTATCCCTTCGCGCGTCACGCCCCAGAGCGCTGCGATGCCGAGCCAGTTGCCGGCCGCCTCGCGCTCGGCCACCACCGCGGCAATCGCATCATCCAGCCGCGCCGCGACATCCGCCGACAGCGTGACCGGCATGTTGTCGAGGGATGTCGCATAGAACCTCTCGAGGATGTCGTGCGCGATGCCGCCGAACTCCAGTGGCGAGGTGGACTCCTCGGCCTCATCGAGCGGGCGCAGGCGCAGCACACGATCGATCAGGAAGAAGAACGGACAGCGCGTGTACGTCTGCAGCTGACTCGCGGACCAGATGTGCTCGGGGCCGTACCGGCCGCGCAGCAGATCGAGCACGACCGGGTCGCGGATCACGCCATTCCACATGGTCGCCTGCCGGGGCACCGTGCGATCGGGCACACCGCGCGACTGCTCTGCGTGCGCGTGCAGCACCGCGCGACGGATCACGTCGCGCTCCGGCGTACGGACATCGCCGCTGCTGTCGAGCAGAGCCTGCACCGCCGCCTGGCGAGTCTGGTCACGCGTGATGGGCTCGCCCAGGAGGTCGAGACTGCGCGGCAGCTCCGTCGCGACATCGTGCTCCGGCAGCATGAGCGATGGCAGGAGCGGCGTGCCGCGGGGATCGGTCGTGCGGTACGACGCGCTCACGGTGCCGCTCGTCGTGATGGCCCGCCACAGCGCGTGCTCACGCTGGAGAGCGAGCGAGCGATTCTCGAGCGGGAGGCCCGCCGCGATCAGCGCGGAGCGTTCCTCCTCGGAGAAGATGCCGCCATCCGTCGCACGCGCCGGGAACACACCATCGTTCATGTGGATGACGAACGTGTGGCGAAACGGCACGAGCGCGGCATCCTGCGCTTCCAGCACCTGCACGCCCTTCTGCGCCGGCGTGGACAGCACCAGCTCCTGCCCTTCGAGCATCCTGCGCAGCAGACCGTACCATTCCGCACCGCTCATCGCGGCGGCGTCATCGGCGACCGCATGCCACTCGGTCAGCAGCGTCTCGAAACGTCGGAACCCGCGCTGATCGAAACGCACCACGTCGTAGCGCTCGTGCGGGACGCGTGACAGCGACCGCTGGATTTCCAGCTCGTCGCGCGTGAGCAGCCCGCGCGTCAGCTCGACCCACGCCCGCTCCGTGCGCGTCCCGGAGAGCGGCTCGAGCAGTGCACGCAGCTCGCGGAACCACGCGGCGTGACGCGCGATGCGGTCCGAGCGGCGGCGCCGGACCTCTGCGGCCGCCTCGTCCTCATCGTCGTCCTCGACGTCCCCAGCTCCGACGCGGAGCTCCTCGAGCGCCTGCTCCCACGCCGCCAGCGTCGCGGGGCGAGCGCGTCCCGCAATGTCGTCGAGGAGGCGCACGTCGATGCGCGCGCGCGTGTACGAGCTGCCGATCACGGTTCGCAGCGGCCGGTACGTCCAGCCCTCGCCTGCGCCCCTGAACAGCTCCAGCACCAGCGAAAGCACCGGGATCTCCGCGAGCCGGCGACGGATGCGCGCGGTGCACGGAACGCCCGCGCTTTCCAGGTGGCGGCACGCCGCGCGTGTGTCCTCGCGTCCCGTCCGCGCAATGACCGCGACCTGATGCGGCTCTTCGCCTGCGAGCAGGAGCTCCTTCACCCGCGCGGCCACCCACTGCAGCTCACGCACGGCGTCCGGTGCCGGCTGTACGAGGATGGCGGGTCGCCCGGCACGCTCGAGCTCCTCGATGGGCCCCAGCTCGTCGAACTCCACTGCCTCCAT
Organism: Longimicrobiales bacterium; assembly: GCA_035461085.1. Classification (GTDB taxonomy): domain Bacteria; phylum Gemmatimonadota; class Gemmatimonadetes; order Longimicrobiales; family RSA9; genus SH-MAG3. The sequence goes on from DATHVW010000066.1 coordinate 56,838, forward strand.
CGGCACGTAGACGCTGACATCGACTTCCTGCTGCGCGCTCAGTGCATGCAGCAGCGTGCCGCGCGTGCGCGCGGAGTAGAGGCCGTAGACATGGAGCCGCTCCGCGCCGCCAATCGCGTCGCGCAGGCCGCCCGCACGGATGGCGTCGGCAATGATCGCGTGAATCGCGCGCGGATCGTACATGCCGCGCTCGCGGAGCCGGTCGAGGTACTCTCTGTAGACGCCGAGAACCCAGGCGTTGCGACGTTCCGCGAACTCGTCCGCGGCCGCGTGCGAGAGAAGTTCCGCCAACCGATCCGGCGTCACACCCTCGGGGAGCAGCTCGCTGAACACCGCGTCGAGCATGTGACCGCGGACGATGGCCGTGCTTCCGCCCGCCCCGATACCCGCGCGGCGCGCCTGCTGCGTCGCGATCGCGCTGATCAGCTGGCGGCGCGTCAGCAGGTCGATCGGCGCGGCACCCGCATGAAATCGCTTCGGCAGCTCCGAGAGGAAGGACAGCGGCGGTGCGAACCACCCCGGGTGGCCGGAGGCCGCGGCGCTCTCGAGCAGCAGGTCGCGCTGACTCCGCTGCGTCAGCCAGATGTGCGCGGTATGCCGCGTGGTGCCGGGCGAGGTGCGGCCATCGGCGGAGAAGCGCGCGATGCAGGCGGACCAGAGCGGGGCGGCGTCGCCCTTTACGACGGTGACTGGCATGACGACTCTCTGCTGATGCTACGGAAGGACCAGGGGAATATGCCCGGGGGGTGTGACAGCGGCAAACTGCGCTGCGACCGGTCCCTGCTAGAGGACCAGGTCGCGGCCGTTGGATTTCCCGCGCTTCAGCAGTGTGGCGATGTTCAGCGCCTCATGGATGTCCGGCCAGTGCACCGCGTCGCCCTTCCGGCCTGCGACCCTCCAGTTCCTGCGTGCATCGGCGGGCGCGTCACGGAGACGCGGATACCACGCGAGCGGGACGATCAGGACACAGCCATCGGCGAGGCTCAGGACGAGCGTCTCGCTGGTGAACAGCACGTCGATGACACGATCTGAACCGACTGCCATGGGCATCTCCGGGGTCACGTTTCGACGATGTGTCGTTCGAAATCGCGCAATTGGAAGCTGTTCGGCGAGGAGTTGGGAGATTCTGCGACGCAGGAATGAAGCTGATGCATCGAGACCCTTCCCCTTCGAGCCCATGGCAGTCGGATTCAGCATTGTGCACCTTCGGCGTAGCCTGGTGGCTGCAGGGTTGCGGCGGTTTCCTCTATCAGGTAAAGCCTGGGCTCCCCGCTCGAATCGAGGTCGTCCACGGTGATGAGCCCGAACGGTGCCGAACGGAAGTTGTATTCGCCCTCCAGCGTGTTGATGCGGCCCTGGACGATCGAGTCGTCCACCAGCAGAATCGACAGCTCACCCTCCCGGGCCTGACCAGTATACGTGGGGGCACTGACAGTCTCGTTCTGCACGCGCGTGAGTCGGAACTCCGTCAGACCCGTCCCCGGCACGTCCACGATCACGGTCCGGGTCCGGCCGGGTCCGGGCAGGGCGGCGGTGTTCAGCATGGCCGTGGTGGCCCGGCACTCCCCGACCAGCCGATCCATCTCCGGATCCCCGGCATCCTGCCAGATGGTCCGGTCGGCGCGCCCCAGGTAGGAGCGGATCACCGCCTTGGCACTGTCCGACAGCAGGTCGGAGTCGTGAAACGCCAGCGCCTCCGGATCCACGATCGTGAGCAACGCAGGAGGCGGGTCCGTTGCACATCCGGTCGCAACGAGACAGGTCAGACCTGCCTGGATCAGTGCCCTGCCCGACATCCGCCCAGCCCCGCCCCTGCGTGGTCTCAACGACATGGATCCCCCTGTGGTCCGTGCTGCCCGTTCGGCAGACACTGGAACGATAGTACGCCTGCGTCAGATGAAACGACGACGAACGTAATCCGGAGGGCTGCTGAGACCGGCGAGCGTCAGGTCGAGTGCAGATCCGCGCTGCGGCGCGTCATTCGGGCTGGCGATGGGGTCCGGAACGGCGTACAGTGCGATCGATAACGAACGGTCACGGCAGATGGAGGCAGGCGATGAGCGATCAGGGAGAGACGGGCAGTGCGGCGCGGCTCATCAGGAAAGTGGTGTTCACGTACAGGCTCGAGGGCGATCCGGAAGAGATGGAGCGGACGCTGACGCTCGAGCACGGCGGATCAGGGGATGCGGTCGACGCGTTCGTCCTGAGTGAGGAGCTGATCCGTAAGCTGGCTTATGTGGACGCTGAAGGTGGCTGCACGCCGGTGAAGACGGCACCGGGTTCGGACTGGAAGGTCAGCACGATGGAGAAGGAAGAGACGGTGCGGGCCGACTGCATCTGGGTGCACGACCTGACGTGCGAGTGGTCGGAGTACTGCCCGGATCAGTGATTCGGGCCAGCCGGCCTGGCGTTCTCGCGCTCGACGCCGGCTGAGGGAGCGCGACCGTCGGCGGCAATGCGGCTCCTGCTGGCGACCAGCGCGTTGAGATCCACGCGGGTGGCGAGGTCCCAGAACGGGCGTGTGCTTGCAATACGGGGTCCCTGCCTCGGGTCCACCTCCAGATACCGCCCGAGGAGTACGACCGCTTCGGCATCGTTACCGAGCAGCGCCTCCACACCCGCGCGGATCCACAGGGATCCCGGCTCGTCACGGTCGAGCCGGTCGAGGATGACTCGGGCACTGTCCGGCTGACCGGCCTGGGCATATATGGCCGCGAGCAGGGTGTTGAAGCGGGTCTCTATCTCCGGCTGCCGGCGAAGATCGGATTTCTGGAGGAACCTCGCCAGCAGCCGGCGCGAAGCCGCGGGATCAGGCGGACTGGCCTCCCAGGCCTCGAGCGACAGCAGGCAATCCAGGCCGGGCAGGGTCGGCTTGACTTTCCAGAGCTGGCCGCACCAGCCACTGGCCTCGAGGTCATCACCGATCTCGAAGTCGCTCCGCCATCTCTGATACAGGAATCCCTGCGCCCATGGACCGGCGACACTGAAGCCCTGCTCGGCGGAGTAGGCAGATTCGCCATAACGGCCGGCTGCGAACTGGAGGTCAGACAGACGGGCCCAGGCATTATCGTTCGACGGATCGAGCTGTGTTGCACGCTTCAGCTCCGCTTCAGCGTCGGCGAATCCGGCGAGGAGAGAATGAGGCGTGCTGCCGTCCATCTGGGCCAGATGGTACAGCAGCGTGCCACGCAGCGCGTGGACGTCGGCGTTATCCCTGGAGAGTTGTTCTGCCTGGTCTGCGAACGACAGTGCCCGCTCCAGCAATTTGCGCCGCAGCACCGGATCTTCATGACCGTAGCCGGCGATGAACACGCGACGTTCCAGGTTCCAGCCGCGCCGGACCACGGGCTCCGCCCACTCCGAATCCAGGCTGGACGCCAGCGCGAGGATTGAATCCATTTCAACGAGCCGTGCATGTGCCGCCGGCCGTTCGCCGGCGTTGAGCATGGAAACGACCTCGTACTGCATGTCGCGGGCTCTGTTGACCAGGCGGAACGCCTCCTCACTCGATGCGCCGGAAGCCTGAAACCGGACGTGGGCAGGGAGCCGCAGCTCGGTGCGCAGAAACTCCTCGGCAATCCCCGCCATGTCCTGGCTCAGATTGTGACTCTCCGATGAGGGTCGCTCGATGGCCTGGGTCCGCAACACAATGCCGTTGCCATCGAGCAGTTCGATCACGACCCGCACCACGTCGCCTGCCTGACTCAAGCGCCCACCCACCATATAGCTGACGCCGAGCTGCGTTCCGAGCTCGGTCTCCGACACGCCACGGTTTCTCAGCTCGCTGACGGCGGTGGATGAGCGCACGCCGACCTGGTGACTGCGCGAGATGGCCTGCGTCAGATCGTCGGTGAGCGATTCCGCGAGCGCCCGCAGCGACTCGTCCTCCGACAGGTCGCTGATCGGCATCATGGCGATCACGTGTTTGCTCTCGGCGACGGTGGCGACGGTCGCGGACATTCCGGTCCCTAGCGAGAGATACGCGGTGATGCCCGCCAGTGCGACCAGAGCCGCCATCACGACAGAGCGCCGGCCCAGTGACGCGCTCCTCCACATCTCGCGCGGACGCCGACGCAGCGGCATCTGTGCGCTGCGACGGTCGGCCACCACGCCTGCGACCTCCCATGAGCCCTCGGCTGCCCGCGCGGGGACACGGACGGACGGCGGCTGCGACGGGGTCGTGGCCCCGACCGGAACCGACGCGTCAGAGACCGATCCGACTGATGACGCAGGCCCATCGACCTCTGATCCGCTCGGCGGAGCGGACGCGTGACGCTCCGAGCCGACCGAGGGGGAGACAGCGTCACCATTCCGGATCGACGCGACGAGCGCCTGCGTTTCCTCGAGCGGCTCGACGTCGAGCTCCGCCTCGAGCTGACGCACATAGTTGTCGTAGTACTGGAGTGCGGCCGTGCGCTGACCCGCGGCAGCGAGCCGCTCGATCAACGTGTGCGCCGCTTCGTCATCGAGCGGGTCCAGCTCCACCCAGTGCCGCGCGGCGTTCAGCGCATCATCTGCCTGACCCGCTGCGACGAGCGCAGCGATGTGATCGCGCTGCAGCCGGCGATGGAGACGGGCCAGATGGCCGCGGCGCCGATCGGCCCACGCCTCGAACGACCGATTGTCCAGCGAGAAGCCGTGCAGGAACGGACCGCCATAGAGTGCCAGCGCATCCGTGAGCCGGCCATTCTCCACCGCGCTCTCGAACTCCAGCGCGTCCACAGCGGCACTGACGACGATGCGGTCCCGCCGCATGTCCACCCAGTCCTCGCCCAGCACCTGACGCAGCTCGTAGAGCATCTGTCGCAGAGCGTGCTTCCCGCGCGCCGTGTCACGGTCGGGCCAGAACATCGCCACCACCTCCTCGCGCGCCACGTCCCGCTCGACCGCGAGGTAGAGCAGCAACGCGAAGCGGAGGCGCTGCGCGGGCAGATCCGGGAAGTGAGCGTCCCCGAAGTGAACCCGCGCGGCACCGAGGGTGGTCAGGCGAACGAGCATCAGCGCCATTGGGAAAGGTGCTAAGTATGTGCGGTATCCATGGATTATGACGGCAGACGGCCGGTGATGCAAGCGGTTGTGTCACCGCGTGTCGCCGTCGGCCCAGCAGTGTCCGTACGTACTTACGTGTATCCAGGATTGGATGCCGCCGCACCGGGCGCCGGCGCCCCGGGAGACTGTCACACCCCCGTCACATTCTTCATGGGCAACCCACACCAGGAGCGACCATGAAGACCAGTATCCTCCTCGATCACGAGCCCGTCGCCGCCGGGCGCGTCGTGCGCCTGCTGCTCCGGCTCGAGACCGAAGCGCCCGCATCGACGGACCGCCTGCCGCTCAACCTGTCGCTCGTGCTCGACCGCTCGGGCTCGATGTACGGCGGCAAGCTCGAGGCAGCCCGCGCCGCGGCGGCGCAGCTCGTACGGCGGCTGGCACCAGACGACGTCGTGAGCGTCGTCGCGTACGATGACCAGGTGCAGACCGTAGCGGAGCCCGCGCAGGGTGCCGCCCAGGCAGGACTGCCCGCGGAGATCGAGGCCATCGAGCCGGGCGGCTCCACGAACCTGAGCGGCGGCTGGCTGCGCGGCCGCGAGCTTGTGGCGCGCAACCGGCTGGAACGCGGTGTCAATCGCGTGATCCTGATGACCGACGGACTGGCGAACGTCGGCATCACCGAACCGCTGCGTCTCACCGGCCTGACATCGCAGGCGAAGAAGGACGGCGTCACCACGACGACGATCGGGTTCGGCGCCGACTACAGCGAGCACCTGCTGCGTGCCATGGCCGACGGCGGTGGCGGCAACATGTACTACATCGAGGAGGAGGACCAGGCGGCCGCCATCTTCGCGGACGAGCTTCAGGGCCTGCTCGATCTCGGCGCCCAGAACGTGTCCATCGAGATCCGGCCCGCGGATGCGACGCAGCTCGTCGCCGTGCATCACGACTATCCGTCGCAGAAGTCCGCCCGGACAATCCGTGTGGAGTTAGGCGACCTGTACGCGCGCGAGCCCAAGCCACTGCTCGCTGAGTTCCTCGTCACTGCGGATACCGTGGCGACCATCGCTGTCGCCGAGCTCATCATTGCCGGCGTTGTGCTCACCGCAGACGGCGGCGTCGAACATCAGGTCATCACCCTGCCCGTCACTCTGTCCGCCGAGGAGGGCGCGCGCGTCGAGCCGGAAGTGCGGCGCGAGATGCTGCTCCTCGAGGTCGCACGCGCCCGTCGCGAAGCCCTCGACCGCCGCGACCGAGGCGACATCGATGGCGCCGCCGGGTCCCTCCGCGCGATGACCATGCGGATCCACGCCGCCGCGCCGCACGACGCGGAGCTCCGCCAGGAGGCTCATGAGCTCGACGCCCTCGCCGCCGACTTCGCCGCCGATACCGTCTCCGAGGCCGATCAGAAGTACATGTATCACCGCGCGTACAACACGATGAGCGGCCGCCGCATGAAGGATGAGCTGATCCGGCGCAAGACACAGAAGCGCAGGAAGGAACCGCCGCCGACCGCCTGATCCGGACACACGGCGCAGAGGTCGGACGCCGCGGAGGTCACAGCGGCGAGGGCGCACCCACGCCGAGGTCGAACGCCACGCAGAGGTCGAACGCCAGGCAGAGGTCGAACGCCACGCAGAGGTCAGACGCGGCGCAGAGGCTGACCCGCGCAGAGCGGACCCGCGGTAGGCCATCTCGCGCGAGCGGTCGCCGCGAATCGACCATTTCGCGCGAGCGGAAGCCGCGAATCGACCATTTCGCGCGAGCGACGCCGCGAATCGACCATTTCGCGCGGCACAACTGCCAGGATGGAGGATTCGCTGCGCTATGCGCTGCGAAGTGACCACTGACTGCCGGACGCGGAACGGCGATGGAGGATTCGACGCGTATGGCGCTGCGAATCCTCCATTCAGTGCGCCAACGGCAGGCAGATGGACGATTGTGCGCGCCGCCGGGCTCGGAGTCATCGCCCACGTCCGGCTACTCCACCTACCGATCCGTGGATCGTCAAGCGTGTCATCCCGCCCGTCCGGAAATCGACACCAGATCGCCTCCCATCTCAACCCTTGCGCCCCGATTGAGCCGGACGTAGAGTTGTCGTTGAAAATGATTCTCATCCTCAGTGAGGGACATGTGAGGTTTGCAGGTTTGGTCAGCGCCATCGCGCTGACGTTCGGTCTGGCCGGCGCAATGACACCGGCCGCAGGTCAGCAGGGGACGGTCGTGATCAACGGCCGCGTGCTCAATGCGCAGGGCCAGCCGGTCTCCGGCATCGCGGTGACAGCACGCGGCGTGACCACGCAGAACGCCGTGACGAATGACGCAGGCCGGTATCGCCTGGGCCCGGTGCCGGCGGGTGCCTGGGTGGTGCGGGTCGAGGGGATCGGGTACCGGACCGGGGAGCAGTCGATCGAAGCGGCGGCGGGCACGGTCACGGTGGACTTCGAGGTGGAAGAGGTCGCGATCGCGCTGACGGGCCTGCAGGTGGTCGCGGCGACGCGGACGGGTGCGGCGGCCGCGACGCTGCCGATCAAGGTGGATGTGATCGAGGCACGCGAGATCCAGGTGCAGCAGGGTCTGGCGTCGAACCCGACGGAGGTGCTTTCGAACGTCATCCCGAGCTTTTCGCCCGCGCGTCAGAAGCTGACGAGCGCGGGCGAGAGTTTCCGCGGCCGGCGTCCGCTGTTCCTGGTCGACGGTGTGCCGCAGTCGAACCCTCTGCGCGACGGTCGCCGGGACGGCTTCACGGTGGACATGGAAGCGATCGAGCGGGTGGAGGTGATCTTCGGAGCGAATGCCATCCAGGGTCTCGGCGCGACCGGCGGGATCATCAACTACGTGACGGTGAGCCCGCCGAAGACGGGCCGGCTCGAGCAGCGGGTGTCGCTGGGTACGACGAGCAGCGACGGCTTCGACGACGACGGATTCGGCTGGCGCGGGCAGTACATGGCGGGCAAGCGGTTCGGCAGCGTGGACGTGCTCGGATCGGTCAGCTACGAGGAGCGGGGGCTTCAGTACGACGGGCGTGAGCGCGCGATCGGCGTCGACAACGTGCAGGGCGACATTGCGGATTCGAACAGCCGCAACTTCCTGGGGAAGGTGGGCTGGGAGCCGGACGGGAACCAGCGCGTGCAGCTGATGGTCAACAGCTTCCGGCTGGCGCAGCAGGGCAATTTCGACATCGTCGCCGGCGATCGGGCGGCGGGTACGCCGGCGGTGTCGGTACCGGGGCAGCCGGAAGGCACGGAGCCGGTGAACGAGGTGTTCACCGCGGCGCTCGATTACGAGCACACGCTGCTGGCCGGCGGGCGACTCTCCGCGAAAGCGTACTACCAGGATTTCTCCGCGCTGTTCGGCGGAGGTCGCTTTGCGACGTTCCAGGATCCGCTGATCGCGCCGGTCGGCGAGCTGTTCGACCAGTCGCAGAACAATTCGGAGAAGTACGGCACGCGGCTCACGTACGCGCGCGCGGGCGTGGCGGGAATGCCGGTGGACGTGATCACGGGCTTCGACTTCCTGCGCGACATGACGTATCAGAGCCTGGTGCAGACGGATCGCAACTGGGTGCCTGTCACGGAGTTCTTCAACTACGCACCGTTCGTCCAGCTGGATCATCAGCCGCTCGGCTGGCTGTCGATTTCCGGAGGGATGCGCTGGGAGCTGGCGAAGCTCGACGTACCGGACTTCACGACGCTGGCCGGCAACCGTGCCGACCATCAGCGTGTGGAAGTGGCGGGCGGCAGCCCTGGCTTCGACGAGCCGCTCTTCAATATCGGCGGCGTGATCACGCCCATCAGCGGCCTGCGCTTCTACGGCACGTTCTCGCAGGCGTTCACGATGCCGGATGTCGGTCGTGTGCTGCGCGGCATCTCCGAGGAGGGCACGGCGGTCGGGGACTTCCTCGCGCTCCAGCCGGTGAAGACGGACAACATCGAATTCGGCGGCACGTTCGGGACATCGCGTGCGCTCGTCGGTGCGACGTGGTTCCAGTCCGCGTCCGACTTCGGGTCGCGGCTGGTGCCGAACGCCGACGGGATCTTCCAGGTCATGCGCGAGCCCACGCGGACACACGGATGGGAGCTGACCGGACGGTTCGAGGCTGATCCGCGGCTCGCGTTCAATGCCGGCTATTCGATGCTGCGCGGCAGCTTCGATGGGGACGACGACGGCACGTACGAGTCGGACCTGAGTGCGGCCGACATCGGGCCGGACCGGCTGAATCTGGCGATCGACCTGAACCGCGGCCGTCGCGTCAGCGGACGTCTTCAGAGCTTCACGTTCTTCGACCGTGACTTCCGCAATGGCGCCGGCGATGTGACCGCGCAGTTCGACGGCTATACCACCGTGGACGGCTCCGTTTCGGCGGCGCTCGGCATCACCACCATCACCCTGTCGGCATCGAATCTCCTGGATGAGCAGTACATCACCTATTTCGGGCAGGCCGCGACGAACCTCGCGGACCGCTACTTCGCGGGTCGCGGTCGTACGTTCTCGCTCCGGGCCGAAACGCGCTTCTAGACGGCTGTCCGTGCGCAGGCTGATCCGGCAGACGCACGCCTGGATCGGCCTGGCGCTGTCGCTGCTGCTGTTCGTGTTCGGCGTGACGGGCTCCGCGCTCGTCTACAAGGAAGCCTACTGGCGAATGGTCTATCCCGAGCTGCGCGCGGCCGCGCCGCAGCTCGGGCCGGCCGACCACGCTGCAGCGATTGCTGCCGCCGAGGCGGCGTTCGGCCCGCGCCTGCGTTCGGTCAAGCTGCCGGAGCCCGGCGTCTCGGCCTACCACCTCTACCTTGTGGATGGCGAGGCCTTTCTGTCGGCGGTCGATCACAGGATCATCGACGAGTGGGCGCCGGACGAGCGCGCGATGAGCCTGCTCTTCGACCTGCATGCCCACCTGATGGCCGGTGAGGCCGGTGAGAAGGTCGGCGGCGTCATCGCGCTGCTCGGTGCCCTGCTCGCCATGACGGGCCTCGTGCTCTGGTGGCCGACGCGGAAGCGCTTCTCCCTGCGCAACGTTCTGCCCGCGAGCCTGTCGCGTCGCGATCTGCTGGCATGGCACCGCGATCTCGGCGTCATCTCGACGCCCATCCTGCTCGTCATCCTGCTCAGCGGGAGCGCGATCGTTTTCTACTCGACCGCGGGCCGCATCCTGAACGGCATTTTCGGCGATGCCCCACCCGCGGCTGTTGCACCCGCACCCGATCTTCCGCCCGTCGCGCTCGCCGGCCCGGACATGCTGACACGCGTCGCGGAGGAGTTTCCGGACGCGCGGCTCGTCTTCTACTACCCGCCGCGGGACGGCGCCGGGCGCAACGAGTTCCGGTTGAAGCAGCCGTGCGAGCTGCACCCGAACGGCCGATCGTACCTCTACCTCGACCACGCGGGTGAAGTGGTCGGCAGGACGGACGCATGCGAGAGCGCGCCGGGCGAGCGGACACTGCACGCGATGTATCCGCTCCACGCAGGCAAAGCCGGCAGCGCGCTGTACCGCCTCGCCGTTTTCGTGTGCGGGCTGATGCTCGCGTCACTGGCTTTGAGCGGCGCCGTCACGTACGTGCAGAAGCTGCTGCGGCGCCCCGGCAGGTAGCGCGAGGGGGCGCAGGAACGCGGACGCTCCGCAACAGGAAGCGGAAGGGCGTTCAGGGAATCCCGATGCCGGAGGAAGCCGGGGGCGATGCAGAAAACCCCGATGCCGCGGACGAATCCGCAACACCGGGGCTTCTGTTTACTGGCGAGGGACCTGGTTCCGCTAGGTTCG
>DATHVW010000067.1:0-4317 GCA_035461085.1 Longimicrobiales bacterium
GATCCCCTCGTAGTCGCCCTCGCCCTGCGCAGTCAGGATCCGGGCCGACAGCGCGTCCATCGCCTCGCGCATCTTCGCGTAGTCCACGCTGTAACGACCCGTCTCCGGATCCCGCGCGAACGCACCCTGTTCGGCGAAGAAGTTGAAGCGCGCCATGTTCGCGCGCCCGTGTGCGCTCGCCGCACCGAATCGGACCGAGCGGAAGATGCTCGCGAGGAACGTCGTGTAGTAGTCCTCCAGCGGCGCCTCGCCCAGCTCGCCCTGGTCGTGCAGACTCGTCACCATGTAGAGACCGAGCACATCCGCCTTCCCCTCCTCGAGCGCGGACGCCTGCTCCTGCATCGCCTCCCGTACCGTGCCGCGCCCGTTCACCGTGTTCTTGATACCCAGGCCGTGCGCGACCTCGTGGAACATCACGTTGCTGAAGAACGCATCGAACGTGACGTGCTCGCGCTGGTCTTCCGCGATCAGCAGGTCGGCGATCGGTACCAGGATCTCGTCGAACTTGGCCCGCATCGCATTCTTCAGCTGCAGCCGGCGCGTACCCTTCTCCAGCTGGACCTGCTCGTCGTTCGGCAGGTTCACCGCGATCGACTTCGACCCCGCGTTCGCGTCGCCCGCATAGTACACGATGTCGTACGCGTTCAGGTCGGAGTCCGTACCCGGCTGCTCCGCCCTGTAACGCGCATCGACCGGCAGACCCTCCTGCAGGGCCGGCAGCATGGCCGCATACCGCGACAGCCGGTCGCTCCAGGCGCGATCCTTGACCAGCACCAGCCCCTCGTGCGCCGCCTTGTAGCCGAACAGCTGGTCCTCGTACGTCTCGATCGGCCCGATCACGACATCGATCGGGTTGTCCTTCATGTCCAGCCACGCCATGTCGCTCGCGCGGTAGTCATCCGTGAGCAGTGCGTCCGCCCGCAGCTCCAGGTATCGCTTCAGCATCGGCTCGTCCGCGTAACTCGCCGCCTCGCGCAGCTTCGCCGCAACACGCTGCGTCGCCGCCGCAAACGCCTCGTGATACGGCACCGCCGTGAGCGAGCCATCCGGCGCCCGCCGCACCAGCGTGTACTGACTCCGCAGCGCCGCTCCGGCGGCACCCGCCGCCGCCGCCTCGAACTCCTCCTTCGTCATGTCCGCCGGGTAGAAGTTCGCGCCCGCCGGCTTCGGCCCCACTCCCTCGATGAACGGACGGTTGTCGTCCAGCCGGTCCCACGGACCGTAGTTGATCATTGCGTACCGCCCCGCCGCCTCATCGGTGATGCTCGCAAGCAGCGAATCGGCATTGCCGTACGCCTGCTGCCAGAAGATCCCGTTCATCTCGTCCGCCGCCTCGATCAGCAGCCCGACCACCCTGCGGTCCCGCTCGCTCAGCTGGCCCATGTCGGCCGTCAGCCGCACCGTCGTATACCGGTCCAGTCGCTCCCCTATCGCCGACTCCTCCGCCACGGGCACGTCACTGCCGGCGCACCCCGCCACCAGCAGCACACCCGCCATCACCGCGCAGCCCTGAATTCTCATTGCCTGTCTCCGTCATCGGAATGTGGTTCGTCCAGCATAGATAGGGTGTGACGCGCCCGTTGTCACGCAACGGTGCGGTGAGGCGAGTCGCTGTGGGGGGATTTCGCGGGTCGCGAGACGTCTTCGCTGTATCGGTCGCGCCGTCCGGCAGACGCGCTTATGCGTGAGCGTGCGGGGAGCTGCCCGCCGGCGGACGGTACCCGCGCCGCCGGCCGCCGAAGTCCCGCATGCCGTCCCGCAGCTCTCTCAGCTCCAGGTCGCTCAGATCGCCCAGCTGGCGCGGATCATCGAACTCCACGATACCCGCCCAGGTCCGGTCCGAGTCGAATACCAGGTGCCGCCGCCGGAGCGGATAGGGAAAATCCGTGTTCGGGCCCACCGCGCTCACCCGCCACGGCACGAAATAGTCGTCCGTCCACAGACGGACCTCCGGCGCACGAGCCAGCTCCACCAGCTCCCGGGGCCCCAGCTGATGCCAGTCGTCCGGCAGCCGCACTCGCATCTTGTTATGCGGATGCCCCACCTGCACCAGCTCCATCACCGACCCCGTCGCGTCCCTCTCCGTGAACCGGTGCCACCGGCCAGATTTCAGATCGACCAGATCCGATCGCATGCCGCTACCCTTCCATTCCGCCACGGCGCTGAATGGCGCCCGTGCGAGCGGTGTAAGTGCAACGCCCATGCCGCGTTCCGCCCGGCCGCCACCCGCCCTCCAATGTACGCGGACGGGCGTACGACGCTCAGTCCCCGGCCTGCACGCCCCACGCCGTATCGCTGCCGATGCCCGCGTGCACCGCCTCCTCGTGCATCTGCCGCTCCCGCTTCTCCGACACGAAGCGACGCTTCATCCACGCGCCCATGTCATCGAAGTACGTATACGCCACGGGCACGACGATGAGCGTGAGCATGGTGGAGGTGATGAGGCCTCCGATGACGGAGCGCGCCATGGGTGCACGGAATCCGCCGCCCTCGCCCAGCGCCATGGCGATCGGCAGCATGCCGAAGATCATGGCGGCGGTGGTCATGATGATGGGGCGCAGCCGGACGCGGCCGGCCTCGACGAGTGCGGTGTGGCGGTCGGCACCGAGTGCGCGCCGCTCGTTAGCGTTGTCCACGAGCAGAATGGCGTTTTTGGTGACGAGTCCCATGAGCATGATGACACCGATCATCGACATCATGTTGAGCGTGTCGTCGGTGATGAGCAGAGCGATGAGCACGCCGATCAGGGAAAGCGGCAGTGCGGTCATGATCGCGAGCGGCTGCGTGAACGACTCGAACTGCGACGCGAGGATGAGGAAGATGAGGATGATCGCGAGCAGCAGCGACTCGACGACATAGCCGAACGTCTCCGCGAGCTGTTCCGTCTCACCGCCGAGCTGAATGGAGTATGCGTCGGGCAGCGCGATGGCAGCGAGCGCCGCGTTCAGCGCGGTGGACGCCTCCTGCACGGAATAGCCCGGCTCGGTATTGGCCGACACGGTGACCACGCGCTCGAGGTCGCTGCGATCGATCTGCGCGGGAGCGGTACCTGTCTGGATGGTCGCGATCTGACCGAGCGGCACAGTCGGCGCGGCGCCGGAGATACCGCGCATGGGCGTCGCGACGGGCAGTGACGCGATATCACCGAGCGATGCACGTCGAGCGGGATCGACCTGCACGACGACGTCGCGCTCCTCTCCCTGGGGGTCCTGCCACGTGGTAGCGACCTGTCCGGCGAGCAGCGGCCGCACGGCCCCCGCGATCTGGCCGACATCGAGCCCGAGCTCGTTGGCGAGGTCGCGATTGACATCGATGCGGTATTCGGGACGCGGCTGGCCGAGCGAGCTCTCGACGTCCACGATGCCCGGCATGCGCTGCATCATCGCGAGGATCGTGTCGCTGAGCGATTGCAGCACCGTCACGTCCGGTCCGCGCAGGTTCACCTGGAGCGGCTTGCCACCACCCGGCCCCGCATCGCCGAGCGACACGGAAGCCTGCACGCCGTACATGGGGGCGAGCTTCTGGCGTGCCTCGACCATCAGGTCCTGCTGCGACCGCGAGCGCTCGCCGGGCGGGACCAGCTTCACGAACGTGTTGCCTGCGGTCACGGTACCCGTCGCGCCGGCGCCGACGGTCGTGTAGGTGTACTCGACACCCTCGAGCGTTGCGAGCGTGCTGACGATCGCATCCGCACGCGAGCGCGTGTAGTCGAGCGACGATCCCTCCGGTGTCTCGAACACGACGGCGAACTGCGACTCATCGGTGTCGGGGAAGAAGCCGCCACCGATGAATGGGAACAGCATGAACGATCCGAGGAACGCGGCCGCCGCAATGGCGATGGTGGACTTGCGATGCCTGAGCGCCCAGTCCACGATGCCGCGGTAGCGCTCCGCCTGGTTGTCGAACCAGCGGTTGAACCGGCTGATGCCGCGCGTGAGGAGATTGCCCTGGCTCGCGCCCTCATGAGCGCCCTTGTGCGGGTCAACGCCCCACCATGCGGAGAGCATCGGCGTCAGTGTGAACGACACGAACAGCGACACGAGCACGGCCCAGGCGACCGTCATGCCGAACTCGTAGAAGAACCGGCCGATGATGCCGCCCATGAACGCGACCGGGACGAATACCGCCACGATCGAGAACGTCGTCGCCATGACTGCGAGGAAGATCTCGCGCGTACCCCAGCTGGCCGCCGTGAAGTGGTCCTCGCCCATCTCGCGATGGCGCACGATGTTCTCGATGACGACAATGGCGTCGTCGATCAGGATACCGATCGACAGCGACAGGCCCATCAGCGTCAGCATGTTCAGCGTGAAGCCG
>DATHVW010000068.1:0-22922 GCA_035461085.1 Longimicrobiales bacterium
ATCCGCTGGAGGCACATGGAAACCAGACGCCCGACGAACCCGGCCGCCGAGGAGATCCTCGGCCAGTACTTCCCGGTCCTGGATCACGGCTTCGTCGCGCTGGTCGATTACATGGGTGGCGACGACAGCATCGAACGTGCGGCACGCGTCAGCTACGGCTACGGCACGCGGCGGAGCAGTCAGACGCGCGGTCTCATCCGCTACCTGCGCCGGCATCGGCACACGACGCCGAGCGAGATGGTCGAGCTGAAGTTTCACTGCGCAATGCCGATGTTCGTCGCGCGTCAGTGGATCAGGCATCGCACGGCGAACGTGAACGAGTACAGCGGACGCTACTCGCTGATGCCGCTGCTGTACTACACGCCGCGGCCCGAGGATTTCGCGCTCCAGAGCAGTCAGAACAACCAGGGCCGCTCCGAGGAGGCCGCGGACGCGGCGCTCTACGAGGAAGCGACCGCGCGCTGGGAGCGGATGCGTGAGGAGGCCTCCGGTGCGTACGGCTGGCTCGTGGGCCAGGACGTGGCGCGCGAGATCGCACGCATCGAGCTGCCGCTCTCCACGTACACGCAGTGGTACTGGAAGATCGACCTGCACAACCTGCTGCACTTCCTCACGCTGCGCGTCGATCCGCACGCGCAGCTCGAGATCCGCGCATTCGCCGAGGTCATGGCGGGCATGGTGAAACGCGTCGCGCCGCTCTCCTACGAAGCGTGGATCGATTACGATGTCGCGGGCGGGCACTTCAGTCGAGGTGAGCTCGGGGCGCTGCGTGCGCTGCTCGAAGCCGGCGAGGCGAGTGTGCGTGCGCGCGATGGTGTGTCGCTCGACATGGACGAGCTGGCCCTGCACGGTCTGTCGGCGCGCGAGGCGCGCGAGCTCCTCGCCAAGCTGCAGGACCGACCGAGACCCGACTACGAGCTGGACCTGGGCCTCATGCAGGCGCCGCAGGAGGTCGAAGCGCGCATGAGCGCCGCCGTCCCGCAGGTCGATCGGCCGACGGAAGTCTGAGCGAAGCCGCGCAGTGATAGCGATCGTCGGAGGAGGCATCAGCGGGCTGGCGCTGGCGCACCAGCTCGCGGCACGCGGCCGCCCTTTCGTGCTGCTCGAGGCGACCGACCGTGTCGGGGGCGTGATGCGGAGCGGTCGCGTGGATGGGCACCTGCTCGAGTGGGGTCCGCAGCGCGGCCGCATGACGACGGACTTCGCGGCGCTGGTAGACGACCTCGACCTGCGTGATCAGGTCATCACGGCGCCGCCCGGTCTCCCGCTGTTCGTGTTCGTTCGAGGACGGCTCCGTCGAGTGCCTTTTTCTCCCGGCGCCTTTCTCCGCTCCGACATCCTGACGACGCGCGGCAAGCTGCGACTGCTGTTCGAGCCGTTGACTGCAGCGCCGCGCGACGATGAATCCGTCGCGGATTTCTTCACCCGCAAGATCGGCCGCGAAGCGTACGAGAATCTCGCCGGACCGCTGTACGGCGGCCTCTACGCATCCGATCCCCGCGACATGGTGCTCGGCCTCTCGCTCCGGCACGTCCTGCGCGAGTTCCGGGTGGGGCGCAGCATGCTCCTTCCGCTGCTCCGCCGCGGCGGTACCATCGCACCGCCGGACGCATGTTCGTTCCGGGATGGCATGGAGACACTGCCGCGCGCACTGCACGCGCGTCACGCAGCCCATATCCGTCTCGAGACGCCCGTTCGCTCCATCGAGCGGCGCGGCAGCGCGTACGAGGTCACGACCCGCGACGACCGCATTGCCGCGGAGCATGTCGTGATCACCGCGCCCGCGCGCCCGTCCGCAGGGCTTCTCGCGAGTGTTGCGACCGATGCGGCGGCGCGTATCGCCACACTGAATTACAACCCGCTCACGGTCGTGCACCTGCACGCGGAGACCGACCTGCACGGCCTCGGCTACCAGGTGTCACTCGCGGAGCCGCTCATCACGCGCGGCGTCACCTGGAACGACTCGCTGTTCGGCCGGCGGAACGTCTATACCGTCTATCTGGGCGGCGCGAAGAATCCGTGGATCGCGGATGAGAGCCCGGAACGCGCAGGAGAGATCGCCGTGGCGGAGTTCCGCACCGCCACGGGCCATGATGCGGCGGTGCTGTCCGTGCAGCAGGAGAGAATGCCGGCGTGGGACCGGAGCTGGTCGGCGATACAGGGACTGTCGTTGCCGGCAGGCATTCACATCCACGCCAACTGGATGGCGCGGCCGGGCATTCCCGGCCGCCTCGCCACCGCACGCCGCCTCGCGGAGAGCCTGGCCGTGTAGCGTCAGCCGACGTTCGCCACCCACGACGCCCGCCGGCGAACGCGCGCGCCTACATGGCAGTCTCCTGGGCGTGTTGCTCCGCGTTCAGACAGTATGCGCCAGGCTTGCACCTGCAGTCACCCCACGGCCGATCGCTTCCCGCCGGCGGTTCCGGTGCTGCACCGTCGAGGAACGGTACGGCGAGGTCCGCCAGGAACGAGATAAACTCTGGCGCCCCGTGGTGGATCGGCACGCGGTGGAACCCCAGACCGCGCGCGTCCGCCGTTCCCTTCAGCTCGTGATCGAGCTCTGCCAGCGTCTCGGACTGCTCGTGCATGAAGCTCACGGGATCGACGATGACGTGATCCGCATCGATCTCCGCGATCACACCCTCAACATCGGGCTGCGTCCACTCGATCGGCCGGTTCGTGTGGTTCTGATAGCCGATCACGTAATCCGGCGCGCCGACCGCGCGCGCCACATCGGCGCAGAACTCACGCACGTAAACGTCGTAGCGGCTGCCTTCCTCGATGTACTTGATGGGCGTGCCGTGGGCCGAGAACACCAGCTTCGTGCGTGGATCATCGAACGAGAGGTTGTTCTGCGATGCAACGTCGCGAATGGCATCGGCTCTGAACTGCAGATATGCCGGGTGCCGGTGCCAGCCGGAGATCTGGCGCACGGGGACCGACCACAGTTGTGTCCGCATGTCCGCCTCCACGCGCTCGAGTGCAGCCACCGTGGTGGACGGACCACACAGGGGATACACCGGCAGCGCGATGACCTGCTCCGCGCCCGCGGCACGCGCCTGTCTTATCGCGTCGATGATGAAAGGCTCGGTGAACTGCATCCCGAGGATGCACACCACATCATGACCGCGCCGCTGCAGCTCCGCCTCCAGCAGCGACGTCTGGTCCGCCGCCTGCGCACGCAGGGGAGAGCCGCCGATCAGCCTGTATTCCTCTATGAGCCCGGGCGCGCGCATCTCCGCGAGCTTGTGCGCGCGCGAGCGCGCCGCTTCCCCTTCACGACCTTCCAGCCGGTCGTTGATGCTGAAGATGCGCTCGAGGAACGGTACCACTTCCTCCAGCTCGGGATGCTCCGGCTCACCAAAATTCAGCAGCAGAACTGCGGACTTCATTCCGTATCCTTTCAATTGCGGCCAGCCCGTGGACCGTCACGGTATGCCGCCATGAATCAGCGTCCGCGGTTGCCGCGGAACCAGTCAACAATTGCATCGCGCCGGCTCGCGTCGTCCAGACCGCGCTCGCGCATGAGCGCCTCGATCTCGGCAATCTCCCGCGGCGCCGCGGCGGACACGCGCTCGACACCGTTCGCGTCGAAAATGAACACATCCTCGATGCGCACGCCGATGTTGCGATACCGCTCGAGCGCCGGCCGCAGCCGCTGGATCATCGCGCGGTTGCCCGGCGTGTCCGGCAGGTAGTCGAACGCGTCTGCCCGTACGTAGATGCCGGGTTCTATCGTCACTGCACTGCCCGGTCCGAACCGGCCCTGCGTCTGCGAGATGTCCGGGTCATGCACCGCCAGGCCCACACCGTGCCCGAGCCCGTGCATGTAGAACATCCGCACCTGCGGCTGACTACGGCCCGGCGCCACCTCGTACGTCGCGTCGGGAGCATCGATCAGACCCAGTCGCGCGAGACCCCTGCCGATCTCCCCGTTCGCGGCCTCGTTGAGCTCCTGCCACGTCGCGCCCTGCCTGATCCGCTCGGCAGCTGCCTTCTGCGCAGCCAGCACGATCTCGTAGATCGCACGCTGATCCGCCGTGAACGTGCCGTTGATCGGGAACGTGCGCGTCACGTCCGCGGCGTATCCGCCGTACGATCCCGCCGCGTCGATCAGCAGCACCTCGCCGTCGGCGATGAACCGGTCCGACGCCGGGTAGTGCAGTGTCGTCGAGTTCGGACCGGAGCCGACGATGGAGCCGTAGGCCGGACCCTCCGCACCGTTGCGACGGAACATGTACTCCATCAGCGCGCGTATCTCGAACTCGTTCATGCCGGGCTGAGTGCTCCGCATGGCTTCACGATGCGCGAGCGCGGAGATGTGCACCGCCCGGCGGATGCGGTCCAGCTCGGCGGCCGACTTCACTGCGCGCTGGTTACGGATGAGTTGCTGTATGGTATTGATGCGGAGATCCGGATACCGCTCGCGTACGCGCGAGAGGACCTGCTGCGCGTGCGTATGGTCGGACGTGAGGCGCTGCTCGATGGGTGGCGCGATCGTCGTGTGGAGCACGTCGGCAGCGCTGGCGAGTGAGTCGAGCACTGTCTCGAAGCGTGCCGCGGACTGAGCCGGTATGCCGGTACGCTCGCGCGCACCCTCAGGCCCCAGTCGCGCACCTTCCCAGACTTCGCGCGCGGGGTCGCGGTCGAGCACGAACAGGTGCTCTTCCACAGTGGCGCCGCGTTTCACTGCCAGGTACGCAGCCGAGGGTTCCATGACCCCGGTCAGATAGCGGAAGTCGGCCAGCTGAGCGAACGGCAGGTAGTCGAAGGCCGGCGATGGCCCGCCGAACACGACGAGCACGCCGTCGCCGATGCTGTCGAGCAGCGTTCGGCGCCGCGCAGCATATTCGCCGGCCGATATCGGTGTCGCAGGCGGAAGCGCCGGAAGCACTGCATCGGCAGCCGCCGCTGGCGCCGGTGTCACGGGCTCCCGCGGGGTCGCCGGGGCGCAGGCCGCGATCAGGAGGACGAGGAGGGATGTGGCGATACGCATGATGTCTCCGGGCACACGTCGATTCCCGCGGCGAGCGTGCCGCGGCTCGAACCAGAGCGTGGAAAGTATCGCTCGAGTCGCGCAGGCGGCAATCCGAGGGAGCGCCGGCGGCCGCAATTACGAATCCCCGCAGCGCGCTGCACGCTGCGGGGACTCGTTGAGAATGGGCGCTATAGGATTCGAACCTATGACCCCCTCCTTGTAAGGGAGGTGCTCTGGACCAGCTGAGCTAAGCGCCCGGGCCACTTAAACTGGTCTGAACCGCCGGCAAAATCAACTGGCGGTCGCCAGTTCTGCGATGCGGCGGCTTGACGCGGACAGAGCGGCGGTGTGAGCGTTGGCGGCGCAACGCGCACCACATCTCCTCAGAGGTATCATGCCGTGGACGCACCGGTGATCGGCGCTGCAACAGCAGGCAGGCGCGCACTCCTGCTGGCGGGCATCGTTCTCGTCGCGCTGAATCTTCGAGCGGGTCTTGCGGGCGTCGGGCCGCTCGTCGGTGACATCCGCGACGCCACCGGTCTCTCGAACACGGCGCTCGGTTTCCTGACGACACTGCCGCTGATCGCATTCGGTGTCGTATCGGCGTTCACTCCGGTCGTGAGCAGACGGCTCGGCGTGGACAGGTCGCTCGCGCTGGCGCTGGCGCTCATCGGCGCCGGTGCGTTGACGCGGTCCGCCGCACCCGTCGTCCTGCTGTTCGGCGGGACGCTCGCGCTGGGCACGGGCATAGCGCTCGGCAATGTGCTCCTGCCCGTCCTCGTGAAGCGTGACTTCCCGGGTCGTGCCAGCTCCATGACCAGCCTGTATTCGAGTGCGATGGGAGTGGGCGCCATGCTCGCAGCGGGGCTGAGCGTGCCCGTCGCCCGCAGCATCGGCTGGCGTGGATCGCTCGCGATATGGGGCGTGCCGGCCGTCATCGCTCTTTTCGTGTGGCTGCTGCACGCGAGCCGCCGCGGGCGAACCAGGGACGAATGGGGCAGCGGCGCACGCACGCCCCGGCCCCTGGGCCGCTCGCTCCTCGCCTGGCAGGTCGCTGCGTACATGGGGATCCAGTCATTCACGTTCTACGTCGTGCTGGCGTGGCTGCCGGAGCTTCTTCAGAGCCGCGGCATGGGCGCGGCCGCCGCGGGATGGATGCTGGCGCTGTCGCAGGCGACGGGGATCGCGGGGTCGGCCATCGTGCCCCTCGTGGCGGGGCGATTCCACGATCACCGGCGCATCGTCTGGGGGCTCGGACTGCTGGAGGCGATCGCTCTCGTCGGACTCGGTGTGGCCCGCCTGGCTGCACTCGACATCCTGTGGGTGTCGCTGCTCGGCTTCGTGCTGGGCGGCACGTTCGCCCTGTCACTGCTGTTCCTGGTGGTTCGGGCCGCCGACGCGGAGGCGTCTGCGGAGCTGTCCGGGATGGCGCAGTCGGTGGGCTACCTGATCGCCGCCATGGGACCGGCCACGTTCGGACTGCTGATCGACGTCACGGGAGGATGGACGCTGCCCGTCGCGCTGCTGGTGATCGCGCTTCTCACCAAGATGACAGTGGGGCTGCGCGCGGCGCGACCGGGGCAGGTGCAGCTGGCCGGCGCGCGCGTGACGGACTCCGGCTGAGTCGGCTCGGGGCGTCCGCTCAGAGGATGATGGCGAGCGGGACCAGGACGGCGTAGCCGAGCACCAGCAGCAGCGGCGCACCGACCGTCGAGCCGCCTGCGAGCATGACGTATCCGAACGTGATCGCGGCGACGCCCAGCACCAGGAGCACGCCGTTGATGGGCGAGAACTTCAGTGATGCATGCGGCTCCGCGGCCGCTGCGCTCTTTCTGCGATTTCTGGTAGCCATGCGCGAAAGCTAATCCTGTCACGGCACGCGTCAAGCTCGTGCGGTGGCGCCGGCCGCCGCCCGCTATGGGCGCGGCTCGCGCGGCGGTGGTTCCCCGCCCTCCTCCCCTGACCGATCGGGCCCGGGCGGCACGTCCGGCCGCGAGTCGCCGTCACCGGACGGGAATCCGCCTTCGGAATCGCCGTTCTCCATCCAGTACGCCGGTGAGTCGGGCAGCTCGGTCGCGCGCAGCTGGTCGAGCCGGCGCCGATCGCGGCGACGCCGGATGATGAAGAGCGCTACCACGAGCATGGTGGCAATGACCCAGATGAACGCGGTCTGCGCAAGCACCTGGAGCCAGCCGAAGCGTCGCTTCACATGGGCACGCCAGAGACGCTCGAACTGGGGCGATGAGAGGACATAGATCTCCCGCAGTGAAGCCTCGAAATCGCCGGACTCCGCCCAGGTCGCGAGGAACCGCTCGAACGTCTGCGGCGTGCCGAGGGTGTACAGATACTGTATTGCGCTGGCCGACAGCAGGTAGGCAATGCGCGCGTCGGTCGCGAGCAGCGGCCAGTCGAGCGTGAGCGAATCGAGCGGCGGGGCGCGCTTCGTCGCCAGCGCGAGGCGCAGCTGCCACCCGGCGTCCACGTCGAGCTGGCCGGCCGACCACGTGGCGTACCCTTCCGTAACCCAGCGCGGGACGAGCGCATTGCCGAGATGCCGCTGCAGGGCCACATGCGCCAGCTCGTGTCGCAGGATCTGCGGCAGCTCGTGCGTGCCCGTACGTGCCGAGACGTAACCCGGGATGACAATGATGCCGGCCTGCGGCATGGCGACGCCGGCACCCCACTCGGGCGTGCGCCCGCCCGTGAGCGAGTCGAAGCGGGCAGGATCCGGCGCGAGGAATACGATCACA
This sequence comes from Longimicrobiales bacterium, assembly GCA_035461085.1. Taxonomy (GTDB): domain Bacteria; phylum Gemmatimonadota; class Gemmatimonadetes; order Longimicrobiales; family RSA9; genus SH-MAG3. The sequence goes on from DATHVW010000068.1 coordinate 7,729, forward strand.
TCACTGCCCCGCCGCAGCACATCCTGCGGCAGTCCCCGAAAGACGAGCCCGGTCTCGGGCGGCAGCAGCGACTCGGCCAGCCGCGCCTGGCCCGGCCAGTGGCGGATCACGACATCGCCGCGCCGCACATCACCCTGCTGTGCCGCAGCGGGAGTGCACAGCAGCACCGAGGCGAGCAGCGCGAGACCGGCACGCGCGCGTCGCGTGCTGCCCGTGCGCGGTCGTGCACGCGGTGACGTCACGTCCGCTCTGCCCACCGGCGCACCCGCGTCATCCCGCCCGTGCGCGCGAGCGCAGCACCGCCTGCCGCGCGATCTCGCCGCCAAGCTGGCTCAGTGTGACGATCCGTTGCGCATGCGCTGCTGCCGCGCGCGGCATGCTCGCGATCACGCTCGATTCCTCATCCTGCGCGAGCGTGCTGCCTCCGACTGCTGCAATGGCTCTCAGGCCATCTGCACCATCGCGTCCCATCCCCGTCAGGACCACGCCGACGCTGGCAGGACCGAACGTGCGCGCGACCGCGCGGAACAGGACGTCGGCGGCCGGCCTCACGTTCCACACCGGCGCCGCGTCGCTCAGCACGATGCGCACCTCACCCGTGTCGCGCTGGAGGTCGAGATGGTGCCCGCCGCGCGCCACGTAAACCACGCCCTCGTGCACCGTCTCGCCGTCCTCCGCCTCGCGCACCGGGAGTGCACAGATCTGATCGAGCCGCCGGGCGAACGCCGAGGTGAACAGCGGCGGCATGTGCTGCACGATGAACACCGCGGCCGGCATGTCCGCTGCAAGACGGGGCACGATCTCGGCCAGCGCACGCGGCCCGCCCGTGGACGCACCGATGGCTACGGCGCAGCGCGCAGCCGGCGCGGCGTCCGGCGCACGCGGCGCTTTGCTCTGCGCCAGCTGTATGCGACGCGGCAGATTCAGCAGGTGCGCCACCGACGCGGCGCGGAGCGCCTGATACAGCCGGTTGCGGAAGGCGACCGCTTCCTCGATCGAGCTGCCATTCGGCTTGCTTACGAACTCGACGGCGCCGGAGACCATGGCATTGAGCGCGGGATCGGCCAGGCTGCGGTCATGTGCGGAGATGATGATCACGGGACGGGGAGCCTGGCTCAGAATGTAGTCGAGCGCTTCGACGCCGCCGAGATCGGGCATGGCGAGATCCAGCGTGATGATGTCCGGATCGAGCTCGTGCACCATGCGGATCACCTGGTACCCCGTCGCCGCTTCACCGGCAATCTCGAAGCCGCCCGTGTGCAGGATCTGCTCCCGGAGCATCGACCGCATCAGCTCACTGTCGTCCGCGATCAGGACGCGGCGCACGCCGCGCTCAGAGGAGGACATCGTCGTGATTGACGGAGGTGACGAGGAGCTGGCCATCACTGGTGCGCAGGAACACCGAGCGGCCATACGTGCCGAGCACGTCCTCGGTGCGGACCGGGATCCCGAGGCTCGACAGCGCGTCGTGTGCCGCGTCCACGTTGCGGCGACCCAGCTTCAACCCTTCCCGATCGAGAATGTCGCGGAACATGGAAGCCCCGCCTGCGAGTCTGGCGTACAACCGCTTCCGTGATGCACCACGCGCCTCCATCGACTCGACGAGCGCGCTGACCGCCGTAGTCGCGAACCGGCCGGGGGGTGCGTCGCGCCGGCCTGTGTCCGGGTGTGGCAGCATGGCATGCGCCAGGCCGCCGATGCGCTCGTACGGATCATACAGCGCGATCGCCACGCACGAGCCGAGGCCGACGGTGAACAGCAGGCTCGAGCCGTCGGCTACCTTCACCTCACCGATGTGGACCGGGACGTGATCCACAGCTTCCGCACGGAACTCTGCCAGGGTACGCCGGGAGCGTCGCTTCTCGTCCGTCATGCCCTGCGAAAGATGCGCTGCCGGTTGGCCAGCGACTGGAACAGCCCGGCGGGTGAGCCGAACAGTGCCTCGACTTTGCCGAGCACCAGGATGCCGCCCGGGACGAGAGCGTCGTGGAAACGCCGGAACAGATCCTCCTGCACCGCACGTTCGAAATAGATGATGACGTTGCGGCAGAAAATGAGATGCTGATTCTGCGGAAACGGATCGCGAATGAGATCGAGCGTCTCGAAGCGCACGTTGCGCCGCGCTTCGGGGCGCAGACGGTGCAGCCCGTCATTCTCGAACCAGCGGTCCCTCAGCTCGGGATCGATGTCCGTCATCGCAAAGTCGGTATACTCCGCGCGCGCGGCGTACGCCAGGCTGTCGCGATCGATGTCCGTGCCCAGGATCTCGAACCGGCCGCAGTCCTCGTCGTGCTCCTGCGCGTATTCCTGCACCATGATCGATGCGGAGTATGCCTCTTCGCCGCTGGCGGTTCCAGCACTCCAGATGCGTATGACCGGGTCGGGCAGCGCACACAGGTCCGGCAGTATCCTGCGGGTCAGCATCTCCCACACTTCGGGATTCCGGTAGAACTTGCTGACATTGATCGTCAGCGTATCCACCAGCCGCTCATACTCGGCGGCGTCGGCGCGCAGCAGAGACCCGTAATCGCCATAGCTGTGCACGCCCCGCGCGCGCATCCGTACGGCAATGCGGCGTCGGAGACAGCGCTCCTTGTAACCGTCGCAGGAGAATCCCACACTCGACTGGATCTGCTGCTTCAGCGCACGCAGCTCCGCGGCGTCGGCGTCACTCAGGTCTCCGTGGGCCAGTGGAAGGGGAGGTACCGGAGTGAGCAGGCGCTCACTGCCCTCGGCGGCTGCGGGAGCCGGCCGGGGTGCGTGCGCGCTGTCCTGCTGCCTGGTGCTCGGCCGCGGCCGCTCACCCGTAACCATTGGCGACGATCTCCAGAGTGTTGCGGACGATCGCGTTGTCGCGGTTCAGCTGCAGCGCCTTCTGCCAGTACGGCACGGCCGAGTCGAATCTGCGAGCCTTGTAGTAGAGGTTACCGATGCGGGCAAAAACATCATCGCCGAGGCGCGGGTCCAGCTCGGCGGCACGCAGGTAGTGCTGGAGCGACTCTTCGTGTGACGCACGCCGGTATGCCACATCGCCGAGGTTCTTGTGTGCCTGTGCGAGCGTCGGGTCCTCATCGAGCGCGTGGCGATAGGAGCGGTCCGCGTTATCGAGGTCGCCGCGTCGCTCGCTGATGACTCCCAGCAGCAGCAGCAGCGGCGCCGAGTCCGGATAGCTGTCGAGGCCCTGTGCAACCAGCGCTTCCGCCTCGTTCAGCTGATCCATCGCGGCCAGATTGAGCGCGGCGAAGTAGAAGTAGTCTGCGGACGGGCGTGTACCCGGCTTCAGCCGCGCGCGATACTCGTCGAACGCCGAGCGCGCCGGGAAGTAACGCGCGGTATGGAGCAGCGCGATGCCGCGCGCGAGCTCCGTGGCCGCCATCCCGGGCTTCACGGCCTCCGCCTCATCGAGCACGAGCAGCGCGTCGGCCGGCCGGTCGAGCCAGCGCAGCGCGAGCGCCATGTTCACGAATGCACCGTAATGCGCGCCGCGTTCCTCGAGCAGCAGGCGGAGCTGGCGCACCGCATCACGATAGCGCTGTTCGCGCATTCCGATGAGGGCGAGGTGGTAGCGTGCGACGAAGTCGCGGTCGTCGAGCTCGAGCACGCGATCGAACTCGCGCGCTGCATCCTCGAGCATGCCGGTGCGGTAGAATGCGACACCCAGATTCCGTCGCTCCTGCAGCTCCGCCTCGCGCCCACGCACCGTCTCCTCGGCCTTGCGACCGACGCGGTGCGCGAACCCGGCCTGGATCAGACCGAACAGCGCCTTGCCCACGTCGAACTCCGCGAGCCGCGTCTGATCCGCGACCTCCTGTACGGTCCTCGTTCCATCCACGAGCAACAGGATCTGCTCCTGCTCCGGCGTCAGCTGCACGTCGGATGCACGGACGCGATCGTGCTCCACGTCGAACAGCAGATCGAGCGACGGAATCTTCTTCTCGATCATGCTCCACTCGTCTACACGACGGGCGGCCTCCAGGAGCAGGCTCTCGGGATTGATCGTGACGACGAAATCCGCTTCGTCCGGCGTCGCATCGGGCTCGAAGAAGAAGTTGCCGCGCGACCACGTGAACAGGTGGTAGATCGCCTCTTCGATCTGCAGCCGGATGTAGTGCTTGAGCTCCGACTTCGTGATGTGGTTGTAGGAGACGAGCAGCTCGCCCACCCGGCGGTCGGGCTCGCGGGCCTGATGCTCCAGGACCTGCTCGAGCTGCCGCTGTGCCAGCACGCCCTCCCGGACGAGTATGTCACCCAGCCGGTCGCGCCGGTTCACAATGCGTGCGTACGTGATGCGACCGCGCTCGAAGTAGATCTGGCCGAAGCGCGAGCCATCCGCCACGGACAGGCAGCCGGACTTCTGGCCGAGCGCCAGCAGCTGGCATACGTCGGCCAGGCTCGCTTCCCTGAGGCTGCCCTTGATCGCCATGCTATTCCAGATCCTGCACGAGACTGTCCTGCAGATACGGCCAGTGCCACAGCAGCTTCTCGCGGTTCAGGAACCAGTCATCGACCTGCAGCGCCGGCTCACCGCCCACTTCCGCCTCACCCGCCGCGTCCAGCTCCGCACCCAGCGACTCGTCCGGTGCCGACGGCTTCAGGTCCACGACCAGGCCGCTTTCCAGCCGCGTCCGCAGACGGTCCTCGAACCCGCTCAGCTCGTGCGGCGCCCGGTCCGCCGTGAACACGAGCTGCACACCGGCGCGCCGCGCATTGTCGAAGAAATGGAACAGCTCCTCCTGCGCGCGCTCCGTCTGCCCGAGAGGGTCGATGCCATCGATGATCAGAAGGCGCGCCCTGCGGTAGCGCGCCCGCCAGCTGTCCACCTGATTGCGCTTGAGGGCGCCGATCAGCTCGGCCGCAAAGTCCTCACCCGTCAGGAATCCGATTTCGGCGTCGCGATCGCGTTCCCTGAAGAGCAGCGCGAGGGCAGTGACGAGCGAGGTCTTGCCCGCACCCGGCGGCGCGTGGACGAAGAACGGGTTGTAGCGGTCGCCCGGCTGCTGCGCTACCGCGCGCGCCGCACGCACCGCCAGCAGCTCGCGATCGAGTGTCAGCTGCTCGAAGCGCGGCTCCTCGGGCGGCGGCGGGAGCGGGCGCATGCGCTCGCGCACATGCTCCAGGATCGACTCCGCCTCCTCAATGCGGTCCGGATTGCGCAGCACGTCCAGGCGCGACAGCTCCGACGCCGCAGGATCGAGCTCACGGATCTTCGCGGCGATGTCGCGCAGACGCGTGACCGTCTCCTCGAAGTTTGCAAGCAGCTCGTCAGCGCCCTCGTCCGTCACCTCCTCGCTGAGCACCGCTTCGAGCCGGCGCGTGCGATAGCCGTCTGCCTCCCAGCGGAGAACTGCATCGGCGATCCTCTGCTCCGGCGTCGCGGGGGGAATGGCCTGGCCCAGCGTGCCGGTGACCTCCTCCATGAACGATCCGAACTCGTCGCGGCCGCTCAGCTCCGCAGGCCGCCCCAGCAGGTCGGCGACTTCTTCGGCGCTCACCGGCCGCCGGTCGAGCTCCTGCACGGCGATGATCCGGTTGAGTGCGCCCTGCAGCTCGCGCACATTGCCGAACGCGTGCTTTGCCAGCGCCTCGGCCACACCTGCCGACAGCAGGTGGCCGCGTTCCTCCGCCTTGTGTCGCGCGATCGCGACGCGCGTTTCGTAGTCCGGCACGCTCAGATCCGCCATGAGCCCGCCCGAGAACCGCGACAGAAGCCGCTGGTCGAGGCCGTCGATCTCCGCCGGCGGCCGATCGCTCGCCAGCACGACCTGCCCGCCGCGCGCGGTCAGCGCATCCCACGAGCGCAACAGCTCCTCCTGGGCGCCGCGCCGGCCGGCCAGGAATTGCACGTCATCGAGCAGCAGCACCGATGCACCGCGCAGACGTGCACGGAAGGCATCGCGGTCACCCGCCTGGATGGCCTCCATCACGCCCTCCATCAGGTGCTCGAGCGTGTCGTAGACGACCTCGATGTTCTCGTGGACACGATGGATGTGATTGCCGATCGCCATGATCAGGTGCGTCTTGCCGAGGCCGGACTCCGCATACAGGAACAGCGGGTTGTAGGCAGCGCCCGGCGCTTCCGCAACACGCTTCGCGGCAGCTGCAGCCAGACGGTTGGCCGTCCCGACGATGTAGCTGTCGAACGTGTTCCGCGGGTCGAGCCCGAGCGACATGCTGTCCGGCGTCATGACGCGGCCACTCTCACGGATTCCTGATCTCCTGACCGAACCTGCGCGACAGGCTCTGCAGGACCAGCTTGCTGGCGGACTTCAGAGTATCGAACACACCTTCTCCGGTCACCGCGGCCGCGGGGAACGCGGGCACGCCGCGGAAGTTGAGCGTGTCATCGAGCTGTGCGATCGGCAGCACGCCCGGCAGATCCCGCTTGTTGTACTGGATGACCATCGGAAACGTCTTCAGGTCGATGTCTTCCTCGAGCAGGTTCTCGTGCAGGTTGCGCAGGCTCTCGATGTTCTCGTCCCATTGCTCCGGCTGCGAGTCCGCCACGAACACGACGCCATCCGCGCCGCGCAGCACGAGCCGGCGAGTCGCATTGTAGTAGACCTGACCGGGCACCGTGTAGAGCTGCATCCGCGTGCGGAACCCGGAGATCGTGCCGAGGTCCAGCGGAAGGAAATCGAAGAACAGCGTGCGATCGGTCTCCGTAGCGAGCGAGACCATCGGACCCTTGCGTTCTTCCGGCACATAGCTGTGCACGTACTGCAGGTTGCTCGTCTTGCCGGACCGGCCCGGGCCGTAATAGACGATCTTGCAGGTGATCTCCCGAGTGGAGTAGTTGACCAGCGACATCAGTCCTCGCTTGCTGCTTCCGGGGACGTATACTCCAGGCCCGCCTCGAGATCCTGCTCGAAGCTCGCATGGTCGGCGCGTTCCGGTTTCTCCTGAAACTCCGGCAGCGCCGCGACTTCCTTTTCGAGATTTTCGTAGAACAGCCTGACAATGCCGAGCGACGAGTCGGCATCGAAGATGACGACGAGGATGAGCTCCTCGACCGGCGTACGCAGCGGGGCGAGAAAAAGCTGACGCTCGCGACCGCCATGGTACAGATGCTCCCAGCGTCCGGCTCCCGACAGTGACGCCAGGGCTCGCGAGGACGCATGGGTCGCTGCGGCGAGAGATGCCACGTTCATCACGTGGTAGCCGCGTGCGAAGCCGTGCTGCGCCAGTACCTGACCGGCGCCGCTGACGAGCAGCGCAATGCGCGCGCGCGACTCGCGCACGAACACGTGGATCGGGCCGCGCAGAGCCTCGACCAGGCGCGGCAGCTCGGCGCCCCTCATGCCAGTGATTCCGCCGCGCGGTGGGCTTCGTAGCGAACCAGCCCGAGCTGCGCATCCCGCTCCGCGATCACCACCAGGATGAGATCCCCCGCGTCCACTGCGACGACATGACCATCGTCCGCTTCCAGCTGCAGTGTGTTGAGCCGGCCGAAATCGGCCGTCTCGCTCGCCGCGGACGTGCGCCGGAACAGCGACGCGGCGAGCGCCGCCACGGCCGTCTCGTTCACGTCCTCGCGCAGCTCCGACACCACCGGAACGCCCGCTTCACTCTCGACGAGCAGCACACCGCGTACGCCGGCTACCCGGCTGACGCGCTCCACGGCCGCAGTCAGCAGATGGTTCATGCGTACTCCTCCATGTACTGCTGCGCCTGCCCGATCGCATGCGCCGATGCGCGCATCACCCAGCCTGCGGGGGCGTCGCGCCGCGCGGCCAGCACCATCACCGCCTCGTTGCCGGCGGGCGCCAGATGCAGCAGCGCATGCTCCGAGTCGAGCAGGATGCCACGCCATGCGCCCAGTGCCAGATGATACGCCGTTCGTGTCGCCTCGCCGATCGCACCGCCCAGCACGGCGCCGAGGATGGCCGAATCTCCTCGCATCGCCTCGGTCAGACGTCCCGCCAACACCAGACCCTTCACGTCCACGAGCAGTGCGCCCAGCAGCGGACCGGCGCTGAGCAGATCGTCGAACAGCAGCGTCGGGTCGAGCGGAACGGGACCGGTGAGCGGGACGGCGCGAGGAACACGTGGCCGCGCGGGCTCGCTCTCCGCCGGGACGTCCTGCTCCGCCGGCGCGCTGGCCGGTTCGGTGGTGTTCGTCGCCTCCGCCTCGGCCTCGCTGGCGGGAGCGAACATGAAGACCGGAGCGCCGTCGTACGCGGCCCAGGGGTCGTCGCTGAACGCGACATCGGGCGAGGACGACAGGCCCTTCTCCGCGATCTCCTGCCGGGTGCCGAGGACGCGCAGCGCTTCCTGGACCGTCGGGTCGGCGGGCCGCAGGAGAGCGGCGCGCTCGAGCATCTGGCGGGCCCGACTGAGGCGGTCCTGCTCGAGGAAGCAGAATCCCATGCCGCGCAGCGCCTCGAAGTTGTCGGCGTCCACGCGCAGCACCATCGACCATTCATCGGCGGCCTTCTGGTGGTCGCCGGCATCGAGATACAGCATCGCCAGCAGGCCGTGTCCCTCGATATGGTTCGGATGCGCCTCCAGCCCCCGCAGGCAGAGCTGCAGGGATGCATCGCGCAGGCCCTGTTTGCGATAGGCCCGTGCCAGGGGAAGGAACGCGAGTGAGCGCGGATCACGCGCCACCTCCTCGCTCCAGCGCTGCATGTCTGCCTGTGCCGGTACTTTCATCGCCTCAATTCGTCATCACGCGCCGCACCACCTGCGTCAGCGCGCGCAGCGAAGCCAGTGCCTGTGCGGCGAGCTGTCTCGGCTCGCCGTTCGGCGCCAGCCGCAGGAACGTCTCCCATGCTTTCGTCGCCCGCTCGAGCTCGCCGGTGCGGATCGCCGCGAAGCCGAGCAGGTAGTGCGCATCCATCGCCAGCGGGTCCAGCCCGACCGCGCGCGAGAACGATTCCGTCGCCGCACGCATCCGATTCTGAGCCACCAGCGCACGTCCCGAAAGCACCGCGAGATCGGCGCGCTCGGGAAACGATATCTCGAGCTGTGCCGCCAGCTTCTGCGCCTCTTCGGCGCGGCCGGCCGCGAGCAGCGTCTCCACGTCCTCCACGGCGCCCTTCAGCTCCAGCTCCGGGATGCGCGTCAGCCGCTCCGTCACCTCCAGCACGCCGGTGCTCACGAGGCCGTAGACGATCTTCGCGACATCGAACGCGGAGCGACCGAGGTCCGCCGCCAGCTGGCGCACGTCGCGCTCACCGTCGATCTCCGCGAGTACCTCCCACTCGTCGGACCGCAGCTCCAGCGGAGTCATCTCGCGCTCCGCGTTGGCCGCGAGCAGCGGCACCGCCTCCGGACTCGGTACCTTCGCCTCGAGCCGGGTCCACTCGTCGATCCGGCGCGCACCCTCCATGAGCAGCGATTCGGCGCGCACGCGCGCCAGCAGACGCTGCTCCCCGATCTCGCCGCGCTCCTCGAACTTGAAGTACCCCTCATCCCACGGCATGACTTCATAGATCGTCTCCTCCATCTGAAACCGGAGTTGACGCTCCAGCTCCTCCTCGACCACACTGCCCATCTCGAGCAGGATCTCGGCGAGGCGTCGCGTGGGATCGGCGCGCTGCAGCTCCAGGGCGCGATCCAGCTCGCGCTGCGTCAGCTTGCCGGCACGAATCAGCAGCTGTCCGAGCCGCCGCGTCGAACGACGCCGCACGGCGAACACGATGGCGCCGCGCGACAGGTGGACGATCGCTTCATCATTCAGCCGCTCCGACCGGACCGTCAGCACGCCCGTCTTGTGCGCCAGCTCGAGCAGCTGGAGCACGTCCTGGATACTCAGCTCCGCGAGCGCCCCCTCGATCGCCATCGATCAGCTCTCGTCTCCGAGATCGCGCAGCGCCGTCGCCGCCCTCTCGTTGTCCGGCTGGAAACGCAGCACGCGACGGTATGCCTGCCGCGCCTCCCGTGTGTGGCCGGCCTCGCCCAGGATACCGGCCAGCCGCATCAGTGCATCCATCGCATAGGGATCGGTCGTGAGCAGATCGATGAGAACGTGCAGCGCATCTCGCCTGCGACCGCGCTGCTCCAGCAGGTCCGTCAGCCCGAACGCCGCTTCGCCGTAGCTCGGCAGAACACGGAGTGCGGCGCGGTACTCGTTTTCCGCCTCCTCGAAGCGGCCCTCCGCCACCAGCACGCGGGCGAGCGTCGCCCGTGCAGCCACGGCCATTGCGTCATTCGCGACCGCGCGCCGCAGCGTTGACTGCGCACGCTCATAATTGCCCGCCGCGGCATAGGCCGCGCCCAGCTCGGTCAACAGATGAACATCGTCGGGCGCGGCCTGCCGCGCCTGCTCCAGAACCAGCGCGGCACGCGCATAGTCCTGCACGCGGCCGAGCGCGCCGCCCAGCGTGCGCAGCGCCTCGACATCGCCGGGGGCGAGCTCGCACAGACGCTCCGCTGCTTCCACCGCCTCGGCCATGCGCCCGAGATCGAGCAGCGACCGCGCTGCGCCGTGCAGTGCCTGGCGCAACAGCCCGTCATGGTCACTCACGTCGGTCCGCGTGATTTCCGCGAGCGCGTCATTGAATCGGTCCACAGCTTCGCCGGACAGACCGCGGCGCAGGAAGACCTCACCCTGGAGCAGCAGGACATCGATGCGCGGCGCGCCCGATATCCCGGCGCGCTGCGCCTCCGCCGTGGCGAGCTCGAGCATGCCGCGGTCCATTGCCTGTCGCGCCGCGTCGAGCAGCTCGCGACCCCCGTCCGAATCCTGCGTCGCGGGTGCGGACGCAGCCGCAGGCGTCGTGTCGGCATCACTGCCGAAGACGGCATCGAGCGCGTCCGGATTGAAGTTGAAGCTCTCAATGACGTCGCCGCCCGCCACGCGCGAGGCGACATCCAGCTCCGGCGCCAGCACGCTGGCATCCTCGTACTGGAGGTCGATCAGGAGCCGGAACCGCGGCGTCGGGATGTATGGATTCAGATCCAGCGCGTTCTTCGTCTCACGCAGTGCGCCGGTGTAGTCACCGAGCGCGGAGAGCGTGAACGCCAGGTGGTAGCGCGCTTCCGCCAGGTTGGGATCCAGCTCGATCGCGCGCAGCAGCCGATCGCGCGCCTCCTCGGTGCGACCCATCTCCAGCAGCAGGATGCCGGCCCCGGTATACGCCTGTGCGGACGCCGGATCCGCCTCGAGCGCGGCCGCATATGCCTCCAGGCTCTCTTCGCGCCGGCCCTGCCGGTGCAGCAGGAGCGCGAAATTGCGCCAGGCGTCTCCGAGCGCCCGTCCTTCCTTCAACGCGGCGCGGAAGGCCTCCTCCGCACCGGAGGCTGAGCGGTGGTGCCGCACGACGGCCATGTTGTTCCACGCGAGCGCATAGCTCGGATCGATCTCCAGCGACCGGCGGTAGGCTTCCTCCGCCTGGTCCAGTTTACCGAGCTGATGCTTCGCGACCCCCAGCTCGTTCCACAGCTTCGGGCTGCCCGGCTCGTGCTCGATGAGCGAACGGTACAGCTCGACGGATTCCGCACTGGCGCCGCGCAGCAGCATCATCTCCGCCTGCGCCTGCTGCACCAGGAACATGTCCTCGCCGCGTTCGGTTGCCAGCCGGAACTCGCGCAGCGCCTCGTCGTACAGCGCCTTCTGCCGGAACGCCAGACCGAGGTTGTAGTGCGCGAGCTCTCCGCCTGCCGCGACTTCCGGCTGGCTCCCGCTGCGATCGCCTACCAGCTCCTCGTACCGCGCCGTGCTGTAGCTGTCGAGCGACAGGCCCGCCTCCGCCTTGGCATAGCTCGGATTCAGCTCTGCCGCCCGCGTCGCCGTCTTCGTGGCGCGGTCGTTGTCACCGAGATCGCCGTAGACGAACGCCAGCAGGTGATAGGCGTCCGCGAGGCTCGGGTCGAGCGCGATGGCGCGCTCGAGCGGCTCGCGCGCATCAGCGCTCAGCCCGCGCTGATACTGCACCTCGCCGATCATGAATTTTACGCGCGCGTTCGCGTCGTCGAGCGCTTCGGCACGACGCAGCGCGCGCAGAGCCGCATCGAGGTTGCCGCGCTTCAGCTCCGCCCGCGCGAGCCGCTGATGCACTGCCGCGTCGCCCGGCGTCACCTCGAGCAGCGCGTTCAGCGCGCGCACGGCGTTCTCGAGATCGCCGCTGTTGAAATACGTCCGTGCCAGCTGGTCGCGCGCCTCCGCATCGGTCGGATCCGCCTCCAGCCGCAGGCGCAGCTCCGCACTCAGCCGCTCGAAGTGACCCGTGCCGAAATAGGCGATCTGGAGATTGCGCTCTGCGACCTGCATGCGCGGATCGATCTCGAGCGCGTGCTCGAAATGGCTCACCGCCTCGTCGTACAGACCCTTGTTGTAGAAGACGACGCCCAGGTTGTTGTGCGCGCCGGCATCCTGCGGGTTGATGCGGCGCGCGAGTGCGCGCAGGATCTCGAGGTCACGCTCGGAGCGCGGTGACGCACCGGGGTGGCGCGAGATGTCGCCGCGATCGGACCACGGCATCGTCGCCGGGCTGGACGGTGAAGACTGCGTGTTCATCAGCCCAGCTTCATCTCCCGGAGCATGATCTGCAGCGACGTCGCATCCGGAATGAGCAGGAAATGACCGCGGATGCGCTCATCGCCGATGATCATTCCGGTGTTGACGCACAGCACGTGATCCTGCTCTTCGCCGAAGTTGAGATAGCTCGTGGTCATGATTGCACCGGCCATGTCGATCGCAATGGCGGGCACCGACATGATGAGCAGCAGGCCCATGAACTCCGACAGCGCGTTCAGGTATGCACCCACGATGATGTTGCCGATCTCCTTCAGCGTCTCCTGGTGCGTGTCGGTGAAACCGCCCGGAAACTCGGGCTCCACCCCGCCCGATACCATCGCCACCAGCTTCACCGCGGAGTCGCCGGGGAAGATCTGCACCGTTCGGCCGGTGACGTCACCCAGCACCTTCATCATCACCGCCGCGACGACGTCATCCGCCTCACCCGTGACAGTACCGACATCCTCGAGCCGGATGATGCTGACCTCGGGCACGTCGATCATGATGACGCGGTGCGTCATCTTCGACAGCGCCGTCGCAGCATGGCCGGCACCAATGTTCGCAATCTCGCGCATGGCGTCCAGCTGCGAGGGGTCCAGCGCACGCAGATCCATGGTAGACCTCATATCATGCTCAGCGGATCCAGCACCAGCGCTGGGCGTCCGTCGGCGAGCAGCGTCGCACCCGAGACGAACGGCAGCATTCCCCTGACCGCATCGAACGTACGCACGAGAATCTGCTCGCGGCCGACGAGCTCGTCGACCGCGAGCGCGGCGCGGCGATCACCGATCTCGGCGATCACCGCCGCCGATTCCCTGCCCCCCGTCTGCACGCGCAGGACGTGCCGCAGCCGTACGAGCGGCACGCTGTAGTTGCGCACCCGCAGCAGATCGCCCGCCCCGTTCAGAGCCGCTTCGTCGAGCTCGATGGCTTCCGACACGTGCGTGAGCGGTATCGCGTAGTCTTCGCCTCCGACGCGTATGCGCAGCGCCTGCGCGACCGCCAGCGTGATCGGCAGGCGCATCCGGAACGTCGTGCCCTTCCCGGGCTTCGTCCGCATGTCGATGGCGCCGCCGAGTGCACGCACCCGGTTCACGACCGCGTCCATGCCCACACCGCGGCCCGATACCGCACTGACCTCCGTGGCGGTCGAGAGGCCCGGCATGCTCATCAGCCGGAACAGCTCCTCGTCCGTCGCGGGCGGCTCCGCGCGGTCGTATACACCGGCACTGCGCGCCTTGTCCGCCATCCGCTCGGCGGACACGCCGCGACCGTCATCCTCGATGACGATACGGACGCTGCCCCGCTCGCGCTCGGCGGACACGCGTATGCGGCCGCGCACCGGCTTGCCCGCCCTGCGACGGTCGGCCGGACTCTCGATGCCGTGGTCCACGGCGTTGCGCAGCAGATGGACGAGCGGCTCGCCGATCTCGTCGAGAATCGAGCGATCCAGCTCGACATCGTCGCCCTCGAGAACCAGCTCCACGTCGCGGCCCACGGAGCGCGCTGCGTCACGCATCACACGAGGCAGACGCTCGAACACTTCGCGCACCGGCACCATCCGCAGCGCGCGCATCTCGTGATCCAGCTCGCCCAGCACCGTGCCCAGCCGGTCCACCATGTCGCCCACCTGGGCCGGCACGCCGGCGCGCTGCAGGCGGGCGTACAGGACCGACAGCTCGCCGAGACCGTCCGCGAGCCCGTCCAGGCGGCGCGCGTCCACGCGCACCTGCCGCACCTGTGCCGGCGCCACCCCGTTGGTGGTGCCGGCCGGCGCGGCCGCCACCGGCGGCGCGATGTCGACCGTGTCCACCTCGCCCGCGGAGCGGATCGCCGACTCCGCCGCCGCCGCATCGGCCGAGGCGGCGAGGAAGATGCGCAGGTATCCGTCGAACCCGTCGTCGAACTGCTCCGGATCCGAGCCGAGTATGCCGGCCGCATCGCCGAGAGCCCGCATGATCAGTGAAGCGCGTGCGCTCTTGATGGGCGCGTCAGCGCGCAGGCGCACATGAGCGATCAGCGCCGTGCCTGCGGGCGCCGGCGCACCGGAACCGGTTCGCGGCAGTTCTCCGGCCGCGGGTGCGGGGGCGCCATCTCCCGTCGAAGGGCCGGTGCGGATCGCGTCGGCGATCGCATCCTCGAGCTCGTCCGCCGCGGCGAGCAGGGCGTCCACCACATCGGCATCGGCGCTCAGTGTCCCGGCACGGATGCCGTCCAGGCGATCCTCGAGACTGTGGGCCAGATCGGCCACGCCCGTGTAGCCCATCGCGGCGGATATGCCCTTCAGCGTGTGCGCCGCGCGGAACGCCTCGGCGATGGACGCGTCCGTCGCATCCGTCTCCAGCTCCACGAGACTGCGCTGCAGCAGTCTTATGTTCTCGTGCGTCTCCGCGACGTAGAGATCGACGAACCTGCGAAGATCCATTCGGCCTAGCCGAGGACGCGCTGCACCGCCTCCAGCACGCGCGAGGGCTGGAACGGCTTCACCACGAAATCCCGGGCACCGGCCTGAATGGCCTCGATCACGAGGGCCTGCTGACCCATCGCGCTGCACATCAGGATACGCGCCTGCGGGTGCTCCTTCACGATCGCACGCACCGCGTCGATCCCGCCCATGTCCGGCATCACGATGTCCATGGTGACGAGATCCGGCTGCAGCTGCTTGTACTGCTTCACCGCTTCCGCGCCCGTCTGCGCTTCTCCCACGACCTCGAATCCCGCGCCCTTCAGGATG
>DATHVW010000069.1:0-3379 GCA_035461085.1 Longimicrobiales bacterium
TCCAGCTGCTCGATCGCCGGCTCCGCCTCCTCCAGCGGGCGGAGCACGCGACCCGTCTCGATCATGGACTCAATACTCGATTTCCCAGAACCCCGCCCGGGCACCCGCCAGCACCACGCTCCGCGCGTCCTCCGCCGGCACCGTCACGCCCGCTCGCTCCTGCGCTTCATCCGCCGTGCGACGCATGAACTGTGCGATCGTCTCGCCCGGCGCGCGCGCCTGCCGTATCTGTTCCATGATGTCCTGCCAGGTCCCCACCACCACCCCACCGTCCGGCAAGTGGACACGGTGCCGCGTCGCGTCGCCCTCCAGCGCCGCCAGCTCCGCGTCCGGACCTTCCGTCTCCGGCAGCTGAGCACCCGCCTCCACCTCCGCCAGCAGCTGGTCGATGGAGTCTTCCTGCCCCTCGATCTCCTCCAGCCGCCGCTCCCACACCGCGAGCTCGTCCGCCCCGGCCTGCAGTCCCTCCAGCGCCCGCTTCAGCTCCACCAGCCGCCAGATCGCCAGCGTGTCCCAGTGCTCCGACGGTGAGACCCGCTCGAACTCGCGCGCCGCGCCTACCCAATCCCCGCGGTCGTACAGCAGGTGACCCAGATAGATCCGTGCCTCGTGGTATTCGCTGTCCAGGTGCAGCGCCCGCCGCAGCTGACGGCGCGCCGCCGTCTCCTCGTCCAGCCGATGCAGCGTGTAGCCGTATGCCGCCGCCGCCTCCGCACTGCCCGTATGCAGCTCAACCGTCTCCGCGAAGACCTCGCGTGCCTCGATATACATGCGCTCGCGATACAGCGCCCGCCCCATCGTCAGCAGCAGCTCCAGGTCCTCGCCGCACGTCGTTTCCCGCGCCCGTGCAAACAGACGCAGTGCGTCCTCGGCGTGCCCGAACCGCAGCAGCGCCTCGCCCATCCCGACCAGCCCGTCTTCATGCTCCGGGTCCAGCACCAACGCACGTTCGAATGCCTGCCTCGCCCACACGAACTCCTCGCGCGCGAGCCGCGTATAGCCAAGTCCTACATACAGTTCTACCGAGTGGGGATAGAGTCGGAGGCCCTCCTTCAGGGTGTCGAGCGCTGCTTCGTAGTTGCCGTCGTCGTAGTAGCGGTGTGCACGTTCGTCGTATTCCTCGGAGCTGAGGAAGGGACTGGCCATTCATCGCCTCCTGTTGCCGACGCTGCTGCTTCCCCGGTTGGATCGGGTGGGAGAGGGACTGAGCACAATGTAGTGTGGTCGGCGCGCATGTGCTACCCCCATATGTGGTGGTCGGCGCCGGCCGACCGATCGAGCCCGACATCGCGGTTCACGACGGCGGTCGGCGTGGTTGCTCGATGGGATCGGGTCGGGCGGCACGCGGAGTGAGGACGCGGGTGACGTGGGACGGGGTGACGCGGGACGTGCGGACGGGGCGACGCGCGGGGTGCACCGATTGGTGTTGCGGGTCTACGCAGCCCTGGTCGGTGACGGCCGCCTGGCGGCGGTATGTCGTCCAATATTCCACGCGCGGCACACCAGGAGAGCGACTGGACGCTTGACCGCGCCATGCGCCTTCAAGCTTCCGGACGCCCGGCTCTCGAGAACAACTGTGGAGTATTGGCTGCGTATTGCGCGGCGAATCGTCCACCGAACCGGCTGCCGCTCGGCCAATGGAGACTTGGAAGCGCGGCCGCGGGATCTACGCGGCCTCCGCTTCGACCAAACGCGGCCTCCGCTTCGACCAAACGCGGCGTCCGTTTCGACCAGCGAGTCGTCCGCTTCGACCAGCGAGTCGTCCGCTTCGAACAACGCGTCGACCGCGTCCACTACCGTCGCGCCGACGACGCCGGCGGTTATCGTCCGCGGCTTCTACTGGCGATCGGCTTCGCTCGGCGGCGGCATGGGCGGATCGACGATCGGAGCGCCCCAGGCGTCCCAGTTGACGGGTAGTCCCATCTGCGTGCGCATGCGCTCGGTCGCGAACATCTGGAACGGCTTACCGTATTTGCGGCTCAGATAGAAGTTGATCGCCTCGGCGACGTAGCCGGATGCGGTGTAGCCGTGGATCGAGTGAGCCAGGAACATCGTGACCGCGATCTCGGGCGGCGCCCCGGCCTCCCGGGCACCGGTACCCACGAACCAGCCGTGGTCCTCGCCGCTCGGCGCCTGCGCCGTACCGGTCTTGCCGATGAAGTCCCAGTCGGGGAGCCGGCTGCGGCCTGCGGTGCCGCCGGGCTGAACGACGCGGCGCATGCCGGCCTCGAGGAACCAGCGGTCGCGCGGCGTGGGGTGGAAGTAGGCGGTGTCGCGCGGCGCGCCGCTCTCCATGGCCAGGCGTGGCGCGGGTACCCTGCCGCTGGGCGCCGTGAGCGCGGCGTAGATGTGTGCCAGCTTGATGATCGTCATCGTGATCGGGCCCTGGCCGATGGAGAGGTTCAGCACCTCCGGCTCCTGCGGCGTGTACCCGAACCGTTCCTGGTAGAACTCGACGTCCGGCCAGCCCGGGGTAATCTCGTGGGGCACGTCGATTCCGGTCTTGACGCCGAAGCCGAGACGCGCGCCCTCGTCGAGCATGCGGCGCAGACCGATCTTTATGCCGACCTGATAGAAATAGACGTTGCAGGAGTTCTTGATGCCCTCGATCAGGTTCTGCCTGCCATGCACGCCGTGGCAGCGCGCGTAGCGACCCTGGAAGCTGATGCCGCCGGTGCATGCCTGGGGCATGTACTCCTCCGGCGTGATCACGCCGAGGTCCAGCGCCATGCCGGCGACTGCGAGCTTCCATGTCGATGCGGCCGGCTGACCGGACGCCACCACACGGTCGAGAAGCGGTATGCGCGGATCCTCGTTCAGCACCTTGAAGTTGGTGGTCGAGATCCCGCCGATGAACAGGTTGGGGTCGTAGCTCGGGTTGCTGTAATACGCCAGCACGCCGCCCGTCTGCGGGTCGAGGGCGACGATCGAGCCCTCCCACTCGCGCGGGAAGATTTTCGCGATGTACTCCTGGAGGTCCAGATCGAGATAGAGGTGCAGGTCGCGCCCGGGGATCGGCGGCAGCCCCGTCTCCTCCGGCAGCCACCGCTGGATGCGGCCATTCGCGTCGACCTCGAGGTAGCGCTTGCCCGGCACGCCGCCGAGCAGCTTCTCGTACTGCCGCTCGAGACCCGCCTTGCCGATGAAGCGGCCGGCCTCGTAGCCCTGGAACTGGGGCATCTCGAGCTCTTTCGGGCCGATCTCGCTGACGTATCCAATGAAGTGGGCGATCGCCTCGCCTGCCGGATAACGGCGCTTGGCGTACGGGTGGACGATCACGGAGGGGAACAGGTGCCTGCGCTCGGCCAGCGATGCTACCGCCTGCTGCGAGGCGTCCTCGAGCAACACCATCGGCAGATGCTTCTGCTGATTCCAGCGG
>DATHVW010000070.1:0-5402 GCA_035461085.1 Longimicrobiales bacterium
CGACCGCGTCCCGCTGCCGGGGTCCATCACGATCGACGTCTCACTTGACGGTCGCGTCGTTCTGTTCGCCGCTGCAATCACGGTCCTGACCGGTGTCCTGTTCGGTCTCGCGCCGGCGCTGCACGGTGCCAGCGCTCCCGCGCCGCTGATGCGCGAGGGTGCTCGTGGCGGCAATCGTGCGCGTATTCGCAACGCACTCGTCGTCGTGCAGGTCGCCGCGTCCGTCGTGCTGCTCGTCGGCGGTGCGCTGTTCCTGCGCAGTCTGATGGCCGCACAGCGCATCGATACGGGCATGGACACCGAGAACATGGCGCTCATCCCGTTCGACCTGCACACGGAAGGATACTCGCTCGAGCAGGCGCAGCAGTTCTATGAACAGGTCCAGGAGCAGGCGGCAGCGCTCCCCGGTGTCACATCGGTCACGCTCGCGCAGCGCGTCCCGCTGGGCGGCGGCTTTGCCCGCCGCAGCATCGGCGTTGAGGACTATACGCCGGGCGAAGGCGAGGACATGGAGATCAACTTCAATGTGGTGAGCCCCGGCTATTTCGATGCGATGGGCATCCGCGTCGTGCGCGGCCGCGGGTTCACCGACGCCGATCGGGAGGGGGCGCCGCACGTCGTCGTGGTGAACGAAGCGTTCGCGCGGCGGTTCTGGCCGGGCACCGATGCGCTCGGCCGCCGTGTGCGACTCGCCGGCTCGGACGGGCCGCTTGCGGAAGTGGTCGGCGTAGTGCCGGACGGCAAGTACCGGTCTTTGACGGAGGACCCGCTGCCGTACATGTACTATCCGTACCTGCAGTGGCCCAGTGCCTCGATGATGCTGCAGGTCCGCACCGCAATCGATCCCGCTGCGATCACGGACCCGCTGCGTGAGCGCGTGCGCGCTCTGGCTCCGACCATTCCGGTGCCGGAAGTGACGACTCTCCGCAGCCACGTCGGCATCGCCACGATGCCGCAGCGCATTGCGGCGATGGCACTCGCAGTGCTCGGCGCAATCGCGCTCGGCATCGCCGCGATCGGACTCTACGGCGTCGTGTCGTATGTGGTGGTGCAGCGCACGCACGAGATTGGCATCCGCACGGCACTGGGCGCCGCTGCCGCCGACGTCGCACGCATGGTGGTGATGCAGGGCATGCGCCTCGCGCTGATCGGTGTCGCCATCGGCGCTGTGCTCGCACTCGTGCTCGCACGGCTGCTCAGCACGATGCTGTTCGTGAGCCCTGCGGACCCGCTCGCGATCGCAGGAACGGCCGTCCTGCTCACCGTCGTCGCGGCCGCAGCCAGCTGGCTGCCCGCGCGGCGCGCTGCGCGAGTCGATCCGCTGACCGCGCTCCGCTCGGACTGAAGCGGGGCTGCCTTTGCTTCACGGGACTCCCGTCGAAGGTGCTGCCGATGCGGAACGCGTGATTGTCGTGCGCGCTGGCGCGGCTCGTCCGCGGCCTTCCATAAATGCCTCCGAGCGCCGAATCCCTAACAGTGACATAGTCGCCGGCCGACGTCGCCCGACCCCGATCGGGCTTGACCCTCACCGGGCGCACCCCGACCTTCGGACTACCGCCATCCCCTCCGGAGGTCCACCCATGCTATACGCCGCCATTCCAGAGCTTGCCGGCCTGTGCACGTACGAAGATGCCACCCGCATCGGCTTCTCAGTCGACGAGAACGTTCGCCGGCTCGTGCGTCTGCACTGGGTCGAGAAGCGGCTGATGGACATTGCCGTTGCACAGCTGCCGGCGACGCCGGAGTGGGAGGTCAAGTGCGCGCTCGGCCTCCACCTGTGGCAGGATGGCGAGCATGCGGATGCGATCCGGCGCAGGGTGAGCGAGATGCGCAGTCCACCGCCACCACTGGACCGGCCGCCGGACGCGGCGCTCGACGCGTTCCTGGAGGAGCTGCTGCGCGCGGATGACACGACCGAGCTCGTCGCAGGCCTCGCCTTCGCGCACGACGCGCTCGTGGCCGCATACCACGATCATCTCGAGCGTTCCAATCCAGTGGTCGACCAGCCGAGGCGTCGAGTGCTGCGCTTCAATCTCATCGAGGAGGAAGAAGCCGCGTTGTGGTGCGAGCGCGCGCTCGACGCGCTGACCACGACTGACGCATCAGCCCGCGAGCGCGCAAACGCCTGGCGTGACCACCTGCGCGCGTATCTCGATGCCGCCGGTGGTATCGCCGGCGACGTCGTGACCGACGCGCCCACGCTGCCTCCGCCGCGCGCGACGCAGCCGTACGTCCCGGACACGACGCCGAAGCGCGACGAGCGCTTCGCCGGCGTTCACCAGTTCGATTTCCCGCCCCAGACTGTCTACAACGCGCCCGGTGTCTCCGCCGAAGAGCGCAATCTCGCGCTGCTGTGTCGTCGCGCGCTCGAGATGGACGTGCCCGAAACCATGGCGTCGTTCATGGCCGAGCGACGTGACCAGCCGTGGGATTTCTACCGTGAGTACGCGCGCCAGTTATGGGATGAGGCGCGGCACGCGATGATGGGCACGGTCGCGCTCACGGCGCGTGGCATCGACTGGACACGGCTGCCGCTGCACGTCGGCTTCTCGCTGCGGCTGAACCGACACGCCGAACCGCTCGAGCGGCAGATCCTGCTGTACGCCATCGAGCAGAGTCTCATGCCCGGTGACACGGGCAAGCGCTTCGAGTACGAGACCGCCGTCGCAGCCGACGATCCGCTGTCCGCACACTTCCACGACTACGACTGGGCGGATGAAGTACTGCACGCGCAGATCGGCCGGCGCTGGATGAAGGCCGAAGGTCTGTCGGTGTCGGATGCGATTCAGCGCGGAGCGGAGATCCACGAGCGCACGTGGGCCGCGCTCGATCAGCACGCCGCTCCACGCGACGCGGATCCGTGGCAGTGGTGGCGCGACCTCGTACGCGATGCACTCGGCCGCGTGAGCGCAGCCGCGCCCGCGCAGGGACCGCCGACGATAGTCGGGCAGAGCGGTTGAAGTGGCTGCGGCCACACGGCCGTGATCACAGGTGGGAGCGCGGCACACTCGATCTCTGGGTGACGAAACTGGCCCCCCAGTCCTCCGGATTCGCTGTGTGAGGATGAGACGCACGCGGCGTTCTATAGTCGTGGGGAGGGCCGTGGGAAGCCCGGCGAGAGCGGGGTCGATCACGCTGTGCCTGTCCGCCGTTTCGTCGCCCCATTCCTCGGAGGAATGTGATGAGAATCTTGTCCATACTGGCAATGCTGCTCCTCCTGGCTGGCGTCTCCGGCGCCTCCGCCCAGGAGAGGACGATCGTCGGGATCGTCGTGGGATCTGACGAACAACCCGTACGTCTCGCGCGCGTCGAGGTCGTGCGCGGTGTGGAGCGCACCGAGACGAATCAGGAGGGCCGCTTCCGCATCGTGACCCGCGCCGGAGAGGTGACGCTCCGGGTGACGTCCTTCGGCTTCCGGCCACAGGACGTGGTTGTCCCTGCCGGCCAGAACGAAGTCAGGATCGTCATGGAGACCGACGCCCTCCGGCTGGAGGGGATCGTCGTTACCGGTCAGCAGACCTCGGTTGCACGGCGGAACCTGGCGAACGCGGTCTCGTCGATCTCGCAGGCTGCGATCGAGGAGGCGCCTCCGATGCAGACGTCGGAGAGCCTACTGCAGGGCCGGGTGGCCGGCGCCCTCGTCGAGCAGAACTCCGGCGCGCCGGGCGGCGGCATGCAGGTCCGGCTGCGCGGCGTCTCGACCATCATCGGAGAGTCCGAGCCGCTCTACGTGATCGATGGCGTCGTCATGAGCAACGTCGCGGTCCCGAACGCGCTGAACGCGGTCACGCTCTCCGCCGGCGGGTCCAACGCGTCGACCCAGGACGCGCCGGTCAACCGGATCGCGGACCTCAACCCTGCCGACATCGAGCGGATCGAGATCCTGAAAGGCGCGTCGGCGGCAGCCCTCTACGGATCGCGGGCCGCGAACGGTGTGATCATCATCACCACCCGCCGAGGCAGCCCCGGTGACACACGCATCAACTTCACGCAGCGCTTCGGCTTCTTCCAGCGTTCGAACGAGCTCGAGTTCCGGGAGTGGACGTACGGTGAGGCGGCCGACGTCTTCGGGGCATCGGCGGTGGCGCCGTACTTCCCGGCGGGCGCGTCCGACGACGCCCGGCCCCTCCGTACGTTCGACCACCAGGACCAGGTCGCGGGCCGGCAGGATCTCTCGATGGAGTCGAGCCTCTCCGTAGCCGGCGGCAATGACGACACCCGCTACTTCGTGTCTGGGACGTGGAGGGAAGACGAAGGGGTGATGATCAACACCGGCTACGAGCGGCAGAGCCTCAGGTTGAACCTCGAGCAGGCGCTCGGCGAGCGGTTCCAGGTGAACGTCCACACCAACCTGATGCACACGCTCGCGGCGCGCGGCATCAGCAACAACGACAACAGCGGCACGAGCCCGTGGATGGTCTTCCCGTTCACGCCGAACTTCGCCGACCTGTCATTCGACGAGGCGACGAACCGGTTCCGGACCAACCCGTTCGAGCGCAGCAACCCGCTTCAGACGGTCAGCCTGTCGACGAACGACGAGGATGTCTGGCGCCTGCTCGGCGGGGCCACCGGCTCCTTCAACGCGTGGAGCAATGCGAATCAGAGAGTGGAGCTCGTCACCACGTTCGGCGTCGACTTCTTCACGCAGGAAAACGACCTCTACTTTCCGGCCGTGTTGCAGTTCGAGCCGAGTGACGGCCTGCCAGGCTCGTCGCTCCTCAGCAACACGAACAACATGGACCTGACGTGGAGCGCGAACGCCGTACATGAGTTCACGGGCGACGCCTTCCGGGCGACGACCACGGCCGGCTTCCAGTACGAGGGCCGGGAGCTGAACACATCGCGGATCTTCGGATTCGGGCTGGCGGGCGGCCAGGAGAACGTGGACGCTGCTACACAGGTCCAGATCCTCGAGAATCGCCAGCGGATCCGGGACCTGGGATTCTTCGCCCAGGAGGAGCTGCTCCTGCTGAACGAGCGGCTCTTCATCACCGGAGGCATCCGCACCGATCGGAGCAGTGTCAACTCGGATACCGAGGAATTCTTCTGGTATCCGAAGGCGTCCGCCTCCTACCGATTCGATGACCTCACCTCGTGGGTGGACGGGCTGAAGCTGCGGGGAGCATGGGGGCAGAGCGGGAATCAGCCGCTGTTCGGGCAGAAGTTCACTCCGCTGACGGCGACCAACAACATCACGGGAATCCACGGCCTGACCATCCAGGGCACGGTGGCCGCGCCCGACCTCCGGCCCGAGCGGCAGGAGGAGATCGAGTTCGGGGCCGACGTGACCGGGTTCGGCGGACGGGCACAGCTCACCGCAACCTGGTTCCGGAAGAGCATCACGGACCTGCTCCTCCAGCGGACTCCGGCTCCCTCGACCGGCTTCGCCACCGAGATCTTCA
>DATHVW010000071.1:0-12075 GCA_035461085.1 Longimicrobiales bacterium
CACCCGCCCGACGCGGTACGACGCGAGGGCAGACGACACGTTCGCCTCCGCCTGCGGCAGCACTTCGCTGCGGTAGAGCTCGATGAGCGTGCGTGCGCGGTCGAGCTCCGCAACGAGCTCGGCGATGCGCGCTTCCACCTGAGCGCGCATCTCGCTCAGATCGGCTTCGGCCATCTGCGACATCGCCGCGACCTCCGTGCGCATCCGCAGCTGCCGGCGCCCGGCAAACACGGGAACGTTGAAGCCGAGCATCAGGCTGCCCATGCGCTCCGTGCCCATGTCCGACCCGCGCTGGCCGTACTGGACGCCGACGGACAGGTCCGGCCAGATCTCGCGCCGGGCGAGCGTCTCGCGCGTGCGTGCCTGTTCCACCGTGATGCGGCCGCGTTCGAGCATCGGTCGGCTCTCCTCCGCAAAGCCGGCTAGCGCGTCGGCCCCCGGCAGCGTGCCCGGGACCGCTGTGAACGTCACGGTCTCGATCGCCGTCCCGGTCGGCCGGTCCAGCAGCGCGTTCAGCCGCGCCGCCGCACTGATGCGCATGGCGTGCATCCGTGCGACATCCGCTTCCATGCGCGCGACCTCGACGCCGGCGCGCAGCACATCGCTCTGCGTGCCGCTGCCGACGGAGTACATCGTGGCGGCGATGTCCGCGAACTGGCGCAGCCAGTCGAGGGTTTCCTCCATCACCATGAGCTGCCGGTCGGCCTGGTAGATGTCGTAGAACTGCATGGCGGCGCGCGCGCGCACCTCCCACCACGCCTCGTCCGCAACGCTCTCCGCGATGGCGGTGCTCTGGCGCGCAATCCGGCCGCTCAGGCCGAGCTTGCCGGCGGTCGGGATCATCTGCATGAGCTGGATCGACGGCAGCATGGCGCCCGGCATGTCCGACGACAGGCTCGGCAGCGACAGATTCATCGCGCCGAGCTGGAGCTGCGGATCGGGCGGGAGAGCAGCCGACGATTCCCGCGCGGCCGCCGCTGCGGCACCCGCACGCGCGGCCTGCACGTTCAGGCTCCGCTCACGCGCGAGCTCGTAGACATCGCGCAGCGTGAGGTCCGGCTGACGCAGCGTGTCCTGCGCGGCAGCGCGACCGGAAGTCAGTGCCAGCAGCACGGACAGTATGGCAACGGATCGGGACATGGCTCTTCCTCGTATTCGGCCGACCCGCGCGCGCGCATGATTGAATGCACGAGCGGACTTCCGGCGCACCCGCGGCCGGATCAGGGGTCTGTGTCGATGGGACGAATGCCGGACGGACGCCCGGCGGGAGAGCTATGCCCGGGGAGGGCGGAAGTGACTGGCCGTGAGGAGGCTGTCGTGTACGTCGTCGGCGGACGTGAGTGCAGCCGTGCTGCTCTCGACGGCCGGTGTTTGCACCTCGACGGATGATGGCAGTGAAACCGCCACGCAGGAGCTGCCCATGCTCGTCATGCCCAGCGGGCAGTCCGGTGCGGGCGTGTCATCGGAAGGCGACGGTGCGCCATGGTTCATGCCGGCGTGCGCATCCATCGCATGCGCGGCCGCGGCGTCCTCCATGCCCGGCATGCACACGGACGCCCACACGCCCTCCGCGAAATACGCGGAGAATGCGAGAAGGGCGACGAGCGCACCGAGCAGGCGAAGGCGTCGGTTCATGACCGAAGGATACGGGAAACGGTTGTCATCATCAACCGGGAATACCCCCATCCGGCTGTGGGGATTCCTCCCGCAGGCTCCGGGCGCGGCTCGTGAGAGCCCGGAGATCGGCGCGAACGGCCCGTATTTCCGCGGCGGTCGCCCACGAGACACCTACGCGCGCAGCGCACGCAGGCCGTTGGCGATGACGATAAGGCTCGCGCCCATGTCCGCGAGGACGGCCATCCAGAGTGTCGCCACGCCCGCCACCGCCAGCACGACGAACGCGGCCTTGGTAAGGAGCGCGAACGCGATGTTCACCCGGATGATGCCCTCCGCCTTGCGTGCGAACCGTACCATCTCCGGCAGCTTCGACAGGTCATCCGCCATGAGCGCGATGTCCGCCGTCTCGAGGGCGACATCGGTGCCCGCGGAGCCCATGGCTATACCGACGTCCGCCGCCGCGAGTGCGGGTGCGTCGTTGACGCCGTCGCCGACCATCAGCACGCGGGCGCCGCTGCGTCGCAGCTCGTGTATCGCGGCGACCTTTCCGTCCGGAAGCAGGCCGGCGCGGACTTCATCGATACCGGGCCGGCCGAGCGCGGCGGCCACGGCCTGTGCGGTCGTGTCACTGTCGCCCGTGAGCATCACGACCCGGTCGATTCCCGCATCGTGCATCGCGCGGAGCGCAGCCGGCGCGTGCGACCGAATGCGATCGGCGAGCGCGATTGCGCCGGTGATGCGCGGCGGCGCGTCTGCATGGGAAGCGACGCCGACCAGGACCGCCGTCGACCCGGATTCATTGAAGCGAGCGAGCACATCCACGACCGCTGCATCGAGCGGACCCATCTCGCCGAAGAATCGCTCACTGCCGATGTACACGGTGCTGCCGTTGACGGTCGCGACGACACCGCGGCCGACGGCCGCCGTTGTGGTCGCTGCGGCCGCGGGCGCAATGCCCTGCTCTGCGGCGTACCGAAGGACGGCATGCGCGAGCGGATGCTCGCTGCGCGACTCGGCCGCGGCGGCGAGCTCGATCACGTCGCGCGTCGCTGCGCCAGCAAACGCCACGACGTCCACGACCTGCGGCCGCCCCTCCGTCAGCGTACCCGTCTTGTCGAGCGCGACGATCGTCGCGCGACCGGCGTTCTCCAGGTGCAGCCCGCCCATGATCAGGATGCCGCGGCGCGCGGCTCCGGCCAGCGCGCTCACGACCGTCACGGGCGTGGAGATCACGAGCGCGCACGGACACGCGACCACCAGCAGGACGAGCGCGCGATAGAACCATTCGCCCCACCCGCCCGCGCCGAGCAGCGGCGGCAGCACGAACACGGCAAGCGCGACGGCGACGACGATCGGGGTATAGACGCGCGCAAAGCGATCGACGAATGCCTGGCTCGGTGCGCGACTCGCCTGCGCATCGGACACCGAATGGATGATGCGCGCGAGCGTCGTGTCCGACGCAGGCCTGCTCGAGCGCACCTCCAGCGCACCCGCGCCATTCAATGTGCCGGCGAACACCTCCGAGCCCGGCTCCTTGTCCGCCGGCACCGACTCGCCCGTGATCGGCGCCTGGTTTACCGTCGATATTCCCGCGACCACTTCGCCATCGACGGCGATCTTCTCGCCCGGACGCACGACCACACGTTCGCCAACCAGCACCTGGTCCGCGGGAATGCGCTCCTCGCGACCACCGCGCAGCACGGTCGCCTCCGCCGGCGACAATTCCATCAGCGATCGAATCGCATTACGCGCGCGATCCATGGAATGCGCTTCGAGCAGCTGTGCGACCGCGAACAGGAACAGCGCCGACGCCGCCTCCTCGTATTCACCGATCACCAGCGCGCCCAGCGCCGCGATCGACATCAGGAAGTGCATGTCGAGCGACCGGTTCAGCGCCGCACGAACACCGCGCGGCACTATGGTCCACCCGCCCGCCACCATCGCGCCGACCGCCAGCACTGCCGCAGCAGACTCGTTGTCCGCCAGGTGCTTCGCCGCGAGCGACGACGCCCAGAGCACCCCGGACACCACCGCCAGCACGAGCTGACCGCGACGCGCCCACCAGCCTCGTTCGTCGCCGAATGGAGCCACGCCCGAGCCCGCGCGCGCGCGCATGCCCGATGCGCCCGC
This sequence comes from Longimicrobiales bacterium, assembly GCA_035461085.1. Taxonomy (GTDB): domain Bacteria; phylum Gemmatimonadota; class Gemmatimonadetes; order Longimicrobiales; family RSA9; genus SH-MAG3. Next base: position 3,748 of record DATHVW010000071.1, read on the forward strand.
AGAGCCATCCCCGCCGCGGACGCCATAGCCCGCGCGCGTGATCGCACGCGCGAGATCGTGTGGCGCCAGCCGGTCCCCCGCGTACGCGACATCCACCCGCCCGCCCATGACGTCAACGCGCACGTCCGCCACACCCTCCAGGTGACGGAGCGACTTCTCGATCGTCGCTGCGCAGCTCGAGCAGTCCATCCCCTCGACCGCGAACGTGCAGGTCGCCGCGGGCGGCTGGTCTGTCGTTGCGTCAGACTTCAGAATCTCCTCCGGTGCCGATCGGATTCCTGGCGGGCAACAGCAGCCAACATACACCGATGGGTGGTGCTGCGTGCGGAGCGTCGGGCCCGGGCAGCAGCCCGAGCATGTGGTCGCCGGTCCGGAGCGCGGGCGCGGGGACCCGGGTCACCCGCACGCCTGCGGCGCGGGCCCCTTCCAACCCTGTCGCGGCCGTCAGCATGATGGCGCGGGGGCGGCCTCCAACCCTCCATTTACCGCAGTGGAATCGCCACCGTGGACCATTGATGGTGCGGAGCGCCTCCAATCATCCACTCGCGCGCGCCAGGAAACTGCAAGTGGATGGTTGAGCGCCATATACACTGCGAACCGTCCGACAGCTCATATCCACCGCGCCAGATGGAAGGTTGGCAGCCATCGCCGCTCCGGCCCGGCCCCGACGTCCGCGCCAGGCGGCCGCTGGCACGGTTTGCCCGAGCCTCACCTAGCCTCCTTGACATAGGGGTAGGGGGTATCCTATAATTGACCTTCACATATACCCCTATGGGGTATCTAACCTGGAGGTCGGGAATGTCTGCTGGGGATCTGCTGGCCGCTGCGGCGGCGCTGACGGGAATCGCGTGGGTGAACTGGTACTTCTTCCTGGCCGGGAAGAAAGCCACGGTCGCCGCTGCGGGCGCGAGTGGTGTGCAGGAGGTGCAGGTGGCGGTTCACGGGGGCTACGAGCCGGGCGTGATCGAGGTGCGGCGCGGCGAGCCGGTGCGCATCACGTTCGACCGGCAGGAGACGTCGGGGTGCTCGGAGGAAGTCGTGTTCCCGGACTTCGGCATCAAGCGGTACCTGCCGGCGTTCGAGAAGACGACGATCGAGCTGACACCGGATCAGGCAGGCACATTCGGCTTCACGTGCGGCATGAGCATGCTGCAGGGTCGTCTGATCGTCACGGACGGGGGGAAGTGACATGCAGCACACAGCGACGACCATGGATCGCGCGGCGCGCGTCGCAAAGGCGACCACGCCACCGGGTGCGGATCGGTCAGCAAAGGTGACGATTCCCGTGTCGGGAATGACCTGCGCCTCGTGCATCAGACGCGTGCAGCGCGCGCTGGAGGAGCAGCCGGGCGTCGAGGCGGCGGCGGTGAACCTCATGCTGAAGAATGCGACGGTCGAGTTCGATGCGTCGCGCACGAATGCGGAAGCGCTGGTCGAAGCGATCCGTGCGACCGGTTATGACGCGGAGGTGCCGGCCGCAGGACGCACGGCGTTTGAGGAGCAGGAGGCGCAGGACCGCGCGCAGGAGCACGAGTTCCGCGAGCTGCGCGGCAAGGCCATGACGACGATGGGCGCAGCGGCCATCGCCATGATGGTGTCGATGCCGCTCATGGATGGCGGACACGATGCACACACGCAGGTCGCGGATCCGTTCATGCGCTGGACGATGGGCTGGCTGTCGCCGGCGCTGCGTTCCGTCGCGCCCTGGCTGTACGACATTCCGCATGCCGTCCTGTCGTACGGCCTGCTCGTCGTGACGGCCGTGATCATGAGCTGGGCGGGACGCCACTTCTACGTCCGAGCCTGGGCCGCATTCCGGCATCATTCGGCCGACATGAACACGCTCGTCGCCGTCGGCACGGGCGCGGCCTTCCTCTACTCGGTTCTCGCCACGGTTTGGCCGGGCTTCTTCACTGCGCGCGGGCTCCAGCCTGACGTGTACTACGAGGCGGTGCTGTTCATCATCGCGCTGATCCTCATGGGCAACGCGCTGGAGGCGCGTGCGAAGCGTCAGACATCGGCGGCGCTGCGGTCGCTCGCGAACCTTCAGCCGAAGACCGCACGGGTGGTGCGGAGCGGCGCGGAGATCGATATCGCGATCGAGGATGTCGGTGCGGATGACACCGTGATCGTGCGTCCGGGTGAGCGCGTGCCGGTGGACGGCGAGGTGGTGTCCGGCGCGAGTGCGGTCGATGAGTCGATGCTGACGGGTGAGTCGCTGCCGGTTCGCAAGCAGGTCGGCGACCGAGTGATCGGCGGCACGATCAATCGCACGGGTGCGTTCCGCTATCGCGCGACGACGCTCGGCCAGGCGAGCGTGCTCGCGCAGATCGTGAAGCTCATGCGCGACGCGCAGGGCTCGCGCGCGCCGATCCAGCGTCTGGCGGATCGCATCAGCGCGGTGTTCGTACCGATCGTGCTGCAGATCGCGATCCTGACGTTCGCCGTGTGGTTCATCGCGGCGGATGCCGCCCCGTTCGTGCGTGCGTTCGCCGCGGCGGTCGCGGTGCTGATCATCGCCTGCCCGTGTGCGATGGGCCTGGCCGTTCCGACCGCAGTCATGGTTGCGACCGGCAGGGGTGCGCAAATGGGCGTCCTGATCAAGGGTGGTGAGGCGCTGCAACGCGCGGGCGACGTGAGCGCCGTGGTGCTCGACAAGACGGGCACGGTGACGGAGGGCAGTCCGACGGTGACGGACGTGATCGCGCCGGCATGGCGCACGGACGTGCTGCTCGGCCTCGTGGCCTCGCTCGAGGCGTCCTCGGAACATCCGCTCGCCGAGGCGATCGTGCGTCATGCCGCGGAGCGCGGCATTGTCACCAGCCGCGCCGAATCGTTCGAATCATTCACAGGCCGCGGCGCGATCGCCGTCGTGGGCGGCCGCGCGGTGGCGGTGGGCAATGCAGCGCTGATGGCGGACTTCGCGCTCGACGTCACTGCGCTGGCGGCGGACGCGGATCGACTGGCGGGCGAGGCGAAGACGCCGGTGTACGTCGCGGTCGATGGCGAGCTCGCCGGTGTGATCGCGGTTGCGGATCCCGTCCGGAACACGTCGCACGCCGCAGTTGCGCGCATGCGCCGCATGGGCCTGCAGGTCGTGATGCTGACCGGCGACAACGAGCGCACGGCGGCGGCAGTCGCACGGACTGCCGGTATCGACCGGGTTGTTGCCGGTGTGCTGCCGGAGGGAAAGGTCGCGGAGATCCGGCGGCTCCAGGCCGAAGGCCACGTCGTGGCGATGGTCGGCGACGGTGTGAACGACGCACCCGCGCTCGCGCAGGCGGATGTCGGCATTGCCATCGGTACGGGTACCGATATCGCGATGGAAGCGAGCGACGTCACGCTCATGCGCGGCGACCTCGCCGGCGTATCGAGCGCGATCGAGCTGTCGCGCCGCACAATGCGGACGATGAAGCAGAACCTGTTCTGGGCTTTCATCTACAACGCCGTCGGCATTCCGATCGCCGCCGGCGTGCTCTATCCGACGTTCGGGCTGCTGCTTTCACCGATCCTGGCGAGCGCAGCAATGGCGTTCAGCTCCGTGAGCGTCGTTGGCAACTCCCTGCGACTGCGTCGCGCTGCGATCTCCGGGATTGTGTCATAGACCGGGAGCGGCCAGTTTGCCGCCATGATTGATGAGATGACGGCACGAATCAGACGCCCGCTGCGTTCGCTCGTGATCGCGGCGGGCCTGGCGTTCTGCACATTTTCGACGGCACCGGCTCAGCAGCCGTCCGTGACTCTCACGGTGACCGTGCATTCGGCTGGCGAGCCGGTGCACGCCGCGCGTGTCTCGTCGGGCGACGCCGAGGCCACGACCAACACGCTCGGTATCGCCACCATGCGACTGCCGCCCGGCGAACACATGCTGCGGGTCCGGAGCGAGGGGTACCGCAGCGTCGAGCGCGCGGTCGTGCTTCGCGCCGCGAGGGACACGGCTGTAACGATCGAGCTGGAAGCCGCGGTGATGGAGCACGAGGCGATCATCGTCAGCTCCACGCGCACGGACCGCCGCATCGAGGATGAGCCGGTGCGGGTGGAGGTGATCGGGCGCGAGGAGATCGAAGAGAAGCTGCTCATGACGCCCGGCGACATCGCCATGCTGCTGAACGAGACGGCAGGGCTGCGCGTGCAGCCGACGGCGCCAGCGCTTGGGGGCGCGAGTGTGCGCATTCAGGGTCTGCGCGGCCGCTACACGCAGATCCTGTCGGATGGCCTGCCGCTGTACGGCGGCCAGACGGGCGCGCTCGGTGCACTGCAGATCCCGCCGATGGATCTCGGCCAGGTCGAGGTCATCAAGGGCGCGGCTTCCGCGCTTTACGGCGCGACCGCGCTCGGAGGCGTCGTGAATCTGCTGTCGCGTCGCCCGTCGGAGGAGGCCGAGCGGGAATTGCTGCTGAACCAGTCCACGCTCGGCGGCACGGACGCCATCGGCTGGGCATCGCATCAGGTGAGCGAGCGCTGGGGCTATACGATGCTCGCGAGCGTGCATCGCCAGGGGCTCGAGGACGTGGACGACGATGGGTGGGCGGACCTGCCGGGGTACCGGCGCGCCGTCGTACGGCCGCGCGTGTTCTGGAACGATGGCAGTGGCAGCTCAATGCTGTTTACGATCGGCGGCATGGCGGAGGACCGCGAAGGCGGCACCGCGTCCGGAGCGACGACGCCGGCGGGCGAGTCGTTCGTCGAAGCCGTTGAGACGCGGCGCGCAGACGCCAGCGGCATCGGCCGTATCCTGCTAGGCGGGAGCCGGCTGCTCAGCATTCGTGGTTCCGCATCCGTACAGCGCCATGACCACCGATTCGATCTCGTGCGCGAGCCGGACGCGCATGCGACGGCCTTCGCGGAGGCGTCATTCTCCGGAACGCGCGGCGCCCATACGTGGCTGATCGGCGCAGCGGTTCAGCACGAGCGGTACGACTCCGACAGCGTTCCATCATTCGATTACGCTCACACCACACCCGCCCTGTTCGCTCAGGACGAGTACGCACCCGCGTCATGGCTGACGCTCGCGCTCAGCGGCCGGATCGATGTGCACAGCGAATACGGCACGTTTGCGAATCCGCGCCTGTCCGCGCTCGTGCGACCGGCGGATCAGTGGACCGTGCGCGCGTCGACGGGCACCGGCTTCTTCGCGCCGACGCCCTGGACGGAGGAAACCGAAGCGATCGGACTCGGTCGCCTGGCGCCCTCCGATCTCGACGCGGAGCGCGCGCGCAGCGCATCGATCGATGTGGGTCGTACGATCGGGCCACTCGAGCTGAACGCCACCGTGTTCGGTTCGCGCATCGATGATCCGGTGCAGGCACGTCCTGCTCCCGGTGACGCTTCACGCATCGAGCTGTTCAACGCAGACGGTGCCGTGCGTACTACCGGAACGGAGCTGCTCGCCCGCTACCATCAGGAAGGCATCCATGTGACGGCGACGCACGTCTACATGCGCTCCACCGAGCCGGACCCGTCCGGCGACGGGCGTCGCGAGGTCCCGCTGACCCCGCGTCACACCGCCGGCGTGGTCGCGGCGCTGGAGCAGGAGGGTCGCGGCCGCTTCGGCGTCGAGCTCTACTACACCGGTGCGCAGCAGCTGGAGGAGAATCCCTATCGCAGTGAGTCGGAGCCCTACGTGATCGTCGGCTTCCTCGTCGAACGCCGCTTCGGACCGGCGCGCGTGTTTCTCAATGCGGAGAACATCTTCGACACCCGGCAGACGCGGCACGATCCGTTGACGCTTCCGGCGCGCGCGCCGGATGGACGCTGGCTGACGGATGTGTGGGCGCCGCTGGAAGGGCGGTCGTTCAATGGCGGCGTGCGACTGAATTTCTGAGAACGAAAGCGGGAGCGGGAGCGGGAGCCTGTTCGTGCCACTCGACGGGCGCCCCTGCCGCTCGACTCAGCCGGGTCCTCTTGCATTCAGCGGGACCCTGATCTCCGTCGCACAGACATCGCCGGGGCCGGCGGGCCCGCCGACCTCCACGGCTTCGCCGAAGTACCGGCGCTGGAATCGCAATGCGACGTGCACCAGTCCGATCAGTACCGGCACCTCGACCAATGGGCCGATGACCGCGGCAAACGCGACGCCGGAGTCGATGCCGAACACCGCGATCGCGACTGCGATTGCCAGCTCGAAGTTATTGCTCGCCGCCGTAAAGCTCAGTGTCGCGGTCTTCGAATAATCCGCGCCGATGCGGTGGCCCATGTAGAAGCTGACCAGGAACATGATCACGAAATAGATCAGCAGCGGGACCGCAATACGCACGACATCCATTGGCAGCTGCACGATCATACCGCCCTTGAGCGCAAACATCACCACGATCGTGAACAGCAGTGCGGTGAGCGTCAGCGGGCTGATGCGCGGAATGAACCGCTGCTCGTACCATTCTCTGCCCTTCGCCTTCAGCAGCACGTAGCGCGTCAGCATTCCGGCGACGAACGGGATGCCGAGGTAGATCGCGACACTCTCGAAGATCTGACCCATCGTCACCGCGACGATGCTCCCCTCGAGACCGAACCAGGTGGGCAGCACCGTGATGAACACGTACGCATACACACCGTAGAACAGCACCTGGAACACCGAGTTGAACGCGACGAGGCCGGCGGCATATTCGGTGTCGCCCTTCGCCAGCTCGTTCCAGACGATGACCATGGCGATGCAACGCGCGAGCCCGATCATGATCAGGCCGACCATGTACTCCGGGTAGTCGCGCAGGAACAGGATCGCGAGCGCGAACATCAGCAGCGGTCCGATCACCCAGTTCTGCACGAGTGACAGACCGAGCACCCGCCAGTTCCGGAAGACGTCGCCCATCTCCTCGTAGCGCACCTTCGCGAGGGGCGGGTACATCATGAGAATCAGGCCGATCGCGATCGGGATGTTCGTGGTGCCGACCTGGAAGCTCTGGATGAATCCTTCGACGCCGTCGGACAGCACACCGATCGTCACGCCGGCCGCCATGGCGAGGAAGATCCACAGCGTGAGGTAACGGTCGAGGAACGACAGCCGGCGCGTCAGGGACTCAGCCATGATCTACTTCTCCGCGCCCGGGTTCGACGGCAGGGAGCCGCCTGTGCGCAGGATCTCCGCAAAGTCATCGGGCAGCTCACTCGCGCGGATGCCCTCCATCGCACGTTCGACGTCGTACTCGACGCGCACGTGCTCGACACCGGTGTATTCGCCGTCCATCGACACGATGGCGTAGCACGCACGCGAGTCACTGTCCTTCGGCCGGCCGACCGACCCGGTGTTCACAAACTGAATGCCTTCCACCATGCGCTCCCACGGCTTGTGCGTGTGACCGAACGCGATGACATCGCCGGAGTTGGCGCCGACGCTTTCAGCCATCTGAACACAGAACCGGTCCGACCGGTCCTCCGTCCAGTAAACCGTGTTCAGCACCGGATTGCCGTGCAGCAGGATCAGACGGGGACCGCCCGTGTGCCCTCCCAGCGGACGGATGTCGATGCGGAACGGCAGGGATCCGAGATACCGCTTCGTGTCCGCGGAGGTGTGTGCGCGCGTCCAGTCGTACGACAGGTGCGACAGCTCCTCCTGCCGCGTGTCCTCGTAACGGCAGCCGCAGTGCGCGTAGTCCGTCGCGGTCGTACTGTCGTAATTGCCGGCGACGCCGGCGATCGCGTGCCGCCGCAGCAGGTCCACGGTCTCATCCGGCCACGGCGCGTATCCGACGAGATCGCCCAGGTGATACGTCGTGTCGATATCCCCGCGCGCTCCGATATCCGCCAGCACCGCCTCGAGTGCCGGAAGGTTCGCGTGTATGTCGCTGATCAGCGCGTATCGCATGACGACCTCACCTGTTGTGCGTCGGGCGACTCCGCTCCTTCACGTATGGATCGGAGGAACGCTTCAAGCTCGCTGAGGCCCGCCGGGCTGATCGCATAATATGCCCAGCGGCCTTCGCGGCGGTCGGTGACGAGCCCGGCATCCTTGAGCGTCCGCAGATGGAAGGAGAGCAGCGACTGCCCTGCGTCGAGCGCTTCGGTCAGCTCGCACACGCACCGCTCTCCGCGCGAGAGCAGCAGCAGGATGCGCAGGCGTTTCTCGTCGGCGAGCGCCTTGATGCGCTGGAGCGGCAGCGCCAGTCGGGCGGGGGAGATGGTCGTCGTCATGGGGGGATTATACATCAATGGATGTTTATGGGACAAGTCTCGGACGCGGAACCCATTCTGCAGATTGGCCCAATCAGACCGTTCGGCGACCCAGGGCGGGTCGGCCCTTCCTCAGCTCGCGCCGCCGGCCGACGCGGACCAGCCTCAACACAGCGGCCGCTGGCGCCGCCGGAGTGGGACCCGGCCATGGCGCCAGCGGCCAAT
>DATHVW010000072.1:0-4910 GCA_035461085.1 Longimicrobiales bacterium
GGCGGGCCGCTCGTTCTTCGGCAACAAGGGCATCGAGGGGCAGAAGACCGAGTGGCGGCACCGCAAGGTGCAGTTCCTCGCGGAGCAGGGCTTCGAGCTGTGCAATCACACGCTCTGGCACGCGACGCTGTCCAAGTACGACGATGAGAAGTTCGTGCAGGAGCAGATCGCACGCCTGCAGCTCGCGGTCGATTCCGCGGTGCCCGGTTACCGCATCGGCTCGTTCGCGCTGCCGCTCGGCGAGTGGCCGAAGAACACGGAGCTGGCGCGACGCGGCTCATGGACTGATCCCGCGAGCGGAAAGACCACGACGTACGAGCACGACATCGTCCTGCTCGTCGCCGGCGGCCCCGCGCGCAGTCCGCATGATCCGGAATTCGACGGCATGCACGTGCGCCGCGTGCAGGTGTTCGGCGATGAGCTGGTGAAGACGCTCGATCGCCTGGACAACGAGAAGAACCGCTACGTGAGCGACGGTAATCCCGCGGTGGTGGCGAAGCCGGCGAACTGAGCGGGGTGGGTGCGGGGCGCGGGCGCGGATTAGGCGGCGGGGGATTTTCGCACGCGCACGCGCACGCGGGAACTGCAGGTTACGGCCTGTCGGAAATGGGGCGGAAGTGGCCAGGCGCGGAGCATGCTCGGCGCGAGTCGCGATCTTCCATCCGGCGACCCCGATCTCTTCGAATGGAGGATTGAGCGCGCCTGGCGCGCTCAACTTTCCATTGCAGCGGCCGCTGACGCGGCCGATGGACGATTGAGTGTCCCCTGCGCGGCGAATCGTCCTTTGAGGCGATGCGCACGCGCGAGATGGAGGATTGGAAGCGAGGCGGGCGCTACGCTCTCCGGCGACGCCACAGCACGAATGTCAGCGCTCCCAGCGCGATAGCCCACCACAGCAGTGTCGCGTCGAGCCAGTACGGGGACATATGCGAGCCCGTGACTACCGAGGTCGTCGTGACTGTGCTGGTAGCGCTCACCTCGGTGTAGTTCGTTGTGGTCGTCGTACCGAGACCGCCGAGCGCGTTGAAGAGGCTGTAGCGGTTGATCTCGAAGAGCGCCATCACGTCCGCGCTGGTCCTCACCCACATGAACCTCAGAACGACCAGGTACAGACCGCCCAGCGCGACAATGCCGAGCGCGGCCATTTCGATGCTGCGCCGGGTCGCTGTGGATACGGTCGCGGCCAGCGCGTATGCGAGCATGGGCGCGGAGAAGAGCGCGACCCACGCTTCGGGCGCAATGTTGCCAAGGGCTGCGCTGCGACCGCCTGCCGCCTGCACGGCCAGCGTCGCAGCGGTGGCGAGCAGCAGCAGCACGAGCAACCACAGACCGCCCGCCACGATGCGGGCGGATTCGTGGGCGGTCACATCCACGGGTGCGGCCAGGAACTGATCGCGCCGGCCGGGCGGTTCGTGCCACCACAGCATGATGCCCCAGGCCGCCCCGGCGAGCACGACGAACCGGTGCAGTGTCAGCAGAGCGAATCCTTCGTTCGCGATCGTGTAGTCGCTCGGGGGGGAGCCCCATTCGACCACTACGGCAGCGACCAGTGACAGGAGACCCGCCCACACCAGGACGCGTACCCGGCCCATGCGTTGAAGCAGCAGCAGCTGCGCGCGCAGTGCGCCATTCCATCGGATCGTTCGCGCGGTCACCCGTTCTCCTTCTGTCTGAGCAGAGTCAGAACCGCATCGTGCAGACTGAGCGGTGATGCAGCGTTGATCGTTGCGCCGGATTCGCGCAGGCGCGACACGACGGACGACTCGTCACCCCACACCGTCCACTCGTGCTCGCCGGGACCGCCGTTGCGATGGGCCACGCGCAGATCCGGCGGTCGCCAGCCGGCAGGGGCCTGGAAGCGGTAGCGGCGCAGCTTCGCGCGCAGCTCGTCGCGCGCGACCTGCGTGAGCAGCCGGCCGCCGCGGAGCACGCCTGCATGATCCGCGAGCTGCTCCATCTCGTGCACCGCGTGCGTGGCGACGAGCACCGTGGTGGGCGTATCGGATACGTGCTCGACGAGCAGACGCAGCACGGTGTCGCGAAGGAGCGGGTCGAGGCCGTCGGTCGGCTCATCGAGCAGAAGGACCCGCGGGCGATGCGCGAGCGCGAGCAGGAGCTGAACACGGCGCCGTTCCCCCTTCGAGAGCACGCCCAGCCGCCGTGTGGTATCGATGCCCAGCTCGCGAGCGAGATGAGCGGCGTATGCATCGTCCCACGTGTGCCGGTACGATGCCTCGTGAGCAATGAGGTGGCCTGTGCGCATTCGGCCGTAAGGCAGCTCCTGCGATTCCGGCACGTAGCCGATGTTGACGCGGACATCGCCACTCGGCCCGGACAGCACCCCGGCCACGCGAGCCTCACCGGCGTCGGGCCGCAGGATGCCCAGGAGCAGACGCACTATCGTCGTCTTGCCGGCGCCGTTCTCGCCGGCCAGCAGGTAGATCGCACCTTCCGGTACCGTCAGCATCAGGTCGCGCACCGCCGCGACGTCGCCGAAGGTCCGCGATAGGCCGATCGTTTGAATGCCCCACGCAGGGGCATTCACTCTCGTCGGCAGCGTCTCCATCACGACTCCTCCTCCCGGATTTCGCCGAGCAGCTCGTCCACCGTGAAGCCGTGACGGGCCGCGTCCCGCATCGCCCTCGCCGCGACCGCCTTCAGCAGACGCCTGCGCTCCTGCTTCGGCACACCGCCCTCCGCCACGTATGTCCCCTGCCCGCGCTGCACGTACACGACGCCGTCGCGCTCCAGCTCGCGATACGCCTGCTGCACCGTGTTCGGGTTCACTCTCAGCTCCGCCGCCAGCTGCCGGACCGATGGCAGCGGTGCATGCGGCGCCAGGGCGCCCATGACGATGCCGCGCCGGACCTCGTCCATGATCTGGATGTAGATCGGTCGCGGGTCCGTGGAATCGAGGCTGACGAACAAGGTTGCCGGGCGTGCGGGTGACGGTACTGCACTGGTGTCTTAGTGAACTAATACACCTTGAAAGAGGGGAGCGCAAGATGGCTGGCGCCGTCGATGTCGATTCCTGCATTTCCGGCGCGTCGGGGGTAGTATGCGGAGGTTACGTTCAGCGGGGAGGGGAGAGATGGGTGACACACCTCATGTAGTCATAGTCGGTGGTGGGTTCGCGGGTCTCTATGCGGCGCGCGCGCTGCGGAGGGCGCCGGTGCGGATCACGGTGATCGACCGCAGGAATTTCCACCTGTTCCAGCCGCTGCTGTACCAGGTGGCGACGGCATCGCTGTCGCCGGCGGACATAGCGAGTCCGATCCGGACGGTTCTGCGCGGCCAGGCGAATACGCAGGTATGGATGGGCGAGGTGGTGGATGTGGACACGGCCGCGCGTGAGGTGCGGCTGGAGGATGGTACGGTCGCGCATTACGACTATCTGATCCTGGGCACGGGAGCGACGCACGCGTATTTCGGTCATGACGAGTGGGCGGCTCACGCGCCGGGGCTGAAGACGATCGATGATGCGACGGAGATGCGACGCCGGTTCCTGCTGGCGTTCGAGTCGGCCGAGCGCGAGGCGGACGCGGCGGCGCGGCGGCGGCTGCTGACGTTCGTGATCGTGGGTGCGGGGCCGACCGGTGTGGAGCTGGCGGGCGCGATGGCGGAGATCGCGCGCCAGGTGATGCCGCAGGACTTCCGTGCGATCGACACGAAGGCGACGCGCATTCTGCTGCTGGAGGGAGTGGACCGGGTGCTGCCGACGTATCCGCCGGAGCTGTCAGCGAAGGCGCGGCGTCAGCTGGAGAAGCTCGGCGTGGAAGTGCGCACGGGAGCGATGGTGACGGAGATCGGCGACGATCACGTCAGCATCGGCGATGAGCGGATCGAAGCTGAGAACGTGTTCTGGGCGGCGGGCGTATCGGCGTCGAAACTGGGTGCGCGGCTGGGCGTAGAGACCGACAGAGCGGGTCGCGTGCTGGTGGAGCGGGATTGCTCGGTGCCCGGCCATCCGGAAGTGTTCGTGGCGGGTGACCTGGCGTCACTGAAGCGGGAGGACGGATCACCGGTGCCGGGCGTGGCGCAGGGCGCGATCCAGATGGGGAAGCACGCGGCGCGTCAGATCCTGCGCGACCTGGAGCAGAAGCCGCGCGAGAGCTTCCACTTCGTGGACAAGGGCGACCTGGCGACGATCGGCCGTGCGGCCGCGGTCGCGCGGATCGGCGGGCTGAAGCTGTCCGGGTTCGTTGCGTGGATGATCTGGGTGGTGGTGCACATCATGTATCTCATCGGCTTCCGCAACCGCGTGCTGGTGATGATGCAGTGGGGTTGGGCGTACCTGACGTATCACCGCGGCATCCGCCTGATCACGGGTGACCGGCAGGTGGAGCTGCAACGCGCGCGTGGAGCGGAAGAGCAGCCGTTGAGCGGCGCGCGGCGAACCTGATCCGTGAGTGCGGGAAAGAGAATCTGAATGCTTTCGATACTCGGCGTACTGATCATGGGGATCGCGCTGTTTCTGACGCCGCTCGGCATTCCCGGGCTGTGGGTCATGGTCGGAGTGCTCGCCATTGGCGCAATTGCGGGCGATGTCGGCTTCCTCGTCATCGTGACCTGCCTGGTGATCGCACTCGCCGCGGAGCTGCTCGAGTTCCTCATCGTGCAGAAGCTGAACGTCCGTTACGGCGGCTCCAGGCTCGCGTTCTGGGGTGCGATCTTCGGCGGCGTGGCAGGCGTGATCATCGGCATGCCGATTCCCGTCATCGGGTCGCTGATCGCCGGGTTTCTCGGGACGTTCGCCGGAGCGATGGCCGCGACGCTGTACGAGACGAAGCGGTTCGATTCAGCGGCGCGTGTCGGCTGGGGCGTGCTGATCGGGCGCATGTGGGCGGCTGCGACAAAGGTCGCGGCCGGGGTCGTCATCTTCGTGCTGGGGTCGGCGGCTCTGCTGCTCT
>DATHVW010000073.1:0-45746 GCA_035461085.1 Longimicrobiales bacterium
GAACGAACGGGCAAACGCACGCGCTGACAGCGCACGAGGTGAGGGGTTCATGAAACTCAAGATCACGCGGGACAATCTGCAGCAGGGTCTCGCCGCGGTGGGCGCGAGCATCCCGACGCGCACCACGCTCCCGGTGCTCTCGAACATTCTGATCGAGGTCACGGACGACAGTATCAGCATGTCGGGCACCGATCTCGACATCGCGGTGAGCGTGAACGTCCCGGCGGAAGTGGACGAGCCCGGCTCGCTGACAGTCCCTGCAAAGAAGCTGCAGGAGCTGGCGCGTGAGCTTCCCGAGCATCCGGTACGGATCACGACGAAGGGCGATCGTCTCGAGCTCACGTGCGGCCGTGCGACGTTCAGGCTGAACGGCATGCCGCGTGATGAGTTCCCCACATTCCCGGCCGTGGATTTCAGCAATTCGTGGAAGGTCGGAGGCAAACTGCTGCACGACCTGATCCGGCAGACGTCGTTCGCGGTGTCGACGGAAGAGAGCCGGCCGATCCTGAACGGCGTGCTCTGGCAGCTCGGTGATGGCGAGATGCGGATGGTGGCGACGAACGGCCACCGCCTCGCCAGGATCCGTGTCGCCTCGGAGGGGTCAGATGCACCGAAGGCGGATCTGATCGTACCGCCGAAGGCCCTGGCGCAGGTCGAGCGACTGTTCTCGGCGGATGACGAGATCGAGGTCGCACGCAGCGAAAACCACATCGGCTTCCGCAAGGATGGCACGCAGGTCTTCACGCGACTGATCGAGGGGCCGTACCCGAACTACGAGCAGGTCATCCCGAAGGATAACGACAAGCAGGCGACGGCGGATCGTAACCAGCTGGTGCAGGCACTGCGCCGCATGGCGGTCGTGGCGAGCGACCAGACGCATCGCGTGAGACTAGGTTTCACGACGAACGCGGTGCGCTTCTCCGTCGAGACACCGGACCTGGGTGAAGCGCACGAGGATCTCGAGGTCGAGTACAACGGCGAGCCGATCGACATCGGGTTCAACGCCAGTTACCTACTCGAAGTGCTGCGCTACATGCCGACGGACGAAGTGAAGCTGACGTTCAAGGCCCCGGAGCGCGCGGCGACGATCGAGCCGTCCGGCGCAGACGGCGACGCGCCCGATTACCTGTGTCTCGTCATGCCGCTGCGTCTGCTGGACTGACGTGCGCGCGGAGCAGACCGATCCGACGTACCGGTTGCTGCGTCACCTGACGCTGCCCATCGCGGCGATCACGACATCGGCCGGTGGGCGCAGTAACGGGCTGATCGTGAACAGTGCACAGCGCGCATCGCTGGTACCGACGCTGCCGCGTGTCTCGCTGTACATATCGAAGACCAACTTTTCGCACGACCTCATTTACGGCAGCGGCCTGATGGGTGTGCATCTGCTGCGCACCGATCAGTGGGATGTGATCCGGGCACTGGGTCTGCGGAGCGGCCGGGATGTCGAGGACAAGCTGAGCGAGCTCGAGACACGCACGGGCGTCACCGGCATTCCCATGCTCGGCGACGTCCTGGGCGGGTTCGAATGCCGCGTGATCAATGCAATGGATGCCGGCGCAGCGACATTCTTCCTGGCTGACGTCGTCGATGTCCAGACGGGTGCACCCGGCGAAGTCATGACGAGCACACATTTCCGCTCGCATGCACCGGAGGATCTCCTGGAGGAGTACGAGTCGCGCCTGCAGTACGCACAGAGTCTGCTCGAGCCGCTGTCGGCGGTCAGGCAGGCCCGGGAATGGGACGGGGGGACCGTCGCGCCCTGAGTGCCGGAAGATCCCCGCTGGCCTCGGAGCGCCGGGACGGCCGGCGACAGCAGGACGCGGTCGAGCTACCCGAGCAGCTCCGAAGCAGTGAACAGCGCGACAACCGGATAGCCGGCAGCTTCGATCCGTGGGCGCCCACCCTCCTCGCGGTCAACCACGGACAGCACGCCGATGACGCGCGCGCCTGCTTCCTCGACCGCACGGACCGCACGCAGGGCGCTCTCACCGGACGTGATCACATCTTCCACAATGAGAACGCGACTGCCTGCGCGCAGGTTGCCCTCGATGAGCCGGCCCGTGCCGTGTTCCTTCGCCTGCTTGCGGACCGTGAACGCATCGATGGTGCGACCCGCGGCCGCAGCCGCGTGCGCGATTGCATAGGCGACGGGATCCGCGCCCAGCGTCAGACCGCCGACTGCGTCGGGGGACCAGCCCCGTTCATCGATCTCTGCGAGAGCGCGCCGCCCGATGAGGAGCTGACCGGACCCGGACATCGTGGTGAGTCGCGCATCGATGTAATATGAGGACGACGCCCCGCTCGCGAGCACGAACTCACCGGTGCGCAGCGAGCGCGCCCGCAGCAGCTCGCGCAGGGTCTGTCTCTCATCACCAAGGATCACTGTGCGTCCTCCCACTCTTCCGTCATGCCGGCGGCGGCGTACGTATCGAGTTGTGCGCGTGCAGCGGCCACGTCGCCCTGCTCGTGGAGAGCCGGCGATCCGTTCGACCACTCGATGAATTCGATGAACTGGTCCTCGTGCGCGGCGCCGCGGAAGATCCAGGCGCGGCCGCCCGCCTCATCGACCACGCGACGGAGTTTCTCCCACGACGCGAGATACTCCTCGGCCCGATCGAGCGGCACGTGCCGCCGGGTAGTGAGCAGGCGCCGTATCATCCGAAGAGCCACACACTGCCGACGATGATCGTGAACACGCCAGTGACGCGGGCCAGCAGGCGCGCGAGTCGGACGGACCCGTCGGCGGCACGGCCGAGCACGACTCCCGCCAGCAGGCCGTACAGCACCATGCCGCCGATCGTGCCGACCGAGAACAGCACCAGGTAGAGAATACCGCTCGCCGGTGACTCGAATCCCACCAGCGGGATCAACGCGATTGCCGACCCGGAACCAGCGAGCCCGTGCAGCAGGCCGACGGCCGTCACGGCGTGGCCGTGATCGTGATCGTCGTGCACGGCGTGCGAGTGCAGGTGGGCATGCGCGACGACGCCATCGTGGACGTGGGCGTGCGCGTGGAGGGCGCGTGCGCCGCGGAACGTCCAGATCCCCAGGCCGACCATGACCGCACCGACCAGCCGCTCGAGCCAGTGACTCGCATCCTGCGGCAGGTGGATACCCAGCAGGAGCAGGCCGCTGCCGATCAGGACGATCGCGCCGCCGTGACCGACCGCCCAGCGCACACCGAAACGGACGGACTCCCGGACACCCGGCCGCCGCACGGCGAACGACGTGACGGCCGCCATGTGGTCGGCCTCGAGGGCGTGCACGGAGCCCAGAACGAGCGCTGTCGCGTACGTGAGAAAGAGGGCGGTCATGCGTCAAGTAACGGTCCGGCGCTTGCGTCGTCAAGCCGCTTCGACAACGCCGCAGTCCGTGGCACCTCTCCATTCCGGCCTTGCAGTAATCGGAGGGGTTGATCGCCCGCGGGGGATGGTACAGCTTTGCCGGTCGGGAAGGACCGGAGGCGGTGCCTGAATGCGGCGGCCGGTCCTTATGTTGGCCATCGTCTGGAGGTAGAATGCCGGGATTCGCAGTCCTCGCCGAGCCCTGGTGGGTTCCCGTCCTCTATATCGTCATCGTCGGACACATCAGCAATCTCTGCGTGACGCTGTTCCTGCACCGCTCGGCGACGCACGAGGGTGTGAAGTTCGCGAAGCCGGTCGAGCATCTCATGCGCTTGTGGCTGTGGCTCACTACCGGCATGAACACGAAGGAATGGGTGGCGGTGCATCGCAAGCACCACGCGTATGCAGACCGCGAAGGTGATCCGCACTCGCCGCACACCGAGGGCCTGCTCGAGATCGTATGCGGCGGCGTGTTCTTCTACCGGGAAGAGGCCAAGAACGAGGACACGCTGGCGAAGTACGGCCGCGGCTGTCCGGACGACTTCATCGAGCGGAAGCTCTATACGCCGCGTCCCGCCCTCGGCATCCTGATCATGCTCCTCGTCGATCTCTACCTGTTCGGCATCGGATGGGGCCTGATCGCCTGGGCGTGCATGGCCGTGTGGATCCCCATCTTCGGCAACATCATCAATGGTGTCGGTCACCACGCGGGCTACCGCAATTTCGACACGAAGGACGAGAGCCGGAACATTATCCCGCTCGGCCTGTGGATCGTCGGCGAGGAGTTGCATAACAACCACCATGCCGATCCGCGGTCCGCGAAGTTCAAGGCGAAGTGGTACGAGTTCGATATCGGCTGGGTGTACATCCGGCTGCTGGCGGCATTCCGTCTGGCCAATGTGATCTACGCGCGCAGCGTTTCTGCCCGTGAGTTCAGCGAGAAGTACTACAGGCGCGCGAGCGATGCGGCAGCGGAAGTGGGTGCATCAGCGTCCGCGGCAGCGCGTCGCGCCCAAGTCGCCGCGAGCGATGCGGCGAAGCGCGCCCACCTGGCGGCTGGAGACGCCGCACGTCGTGCGCAGCTGGCGGCGGAAGCTGCCGGCGAGGCGGCGGTGGAGGTGGTCCGCCCTGCGCGCCCCAACGAAAACTGACACCGGACCCGGCTTCACTTTGCGGTTGTCGCCGGTTCACGCATGAGATTTCCACAATAAGGGTGCGCCCGGCCGTTCTTTCCGGCCGCTCCGCCACTGTGGATCGCGCATGGATGGATTGCGCGTAACTGCAAACCGAAGCCGGGTCCGGGAGGCTGGGGTCAATGCCATGTCCAAGGGGGACGGGCCGCCAGCACGACCGCCTGGACCGGGCAGCTGTCGCGGTGCGCACCGGGCAGGTATCCGGTGCTCATGAGGAACTCGCCGACGATCTCGCCCCCTGTGAAGCGGAACGTGCGCTTGAACAGCCTGACCCATTCGTCCTTCGGCAGGGGATGGTGGGCATCGAGCCAGGCTGCGAACGAGCCGTGCTCCGCGCGTATGGCGACGAGCCGGCGGGCGTTCTCGATGACGGCGTCCACCTTCAGCCGGTTCCGTATGATGGACGCGTCCGCCAGCAGTCGGGCGCGCTCGGTCTCACCGTAGGCCGCCACGGTATCGATGTCGAAGCCGTCGAATGCCGCGCGGAATCCGTCGCGCTTCTTCAGGATGGTGAGCCAGGAGAGACCGGCCTGATTGATCTCGAGAACGAGCCGCTCGAACAGTGCGGCATCATCCGTGATCGGGAAGCCGTACTCGAGATCGTGATACGGACCGTGGTACGGGTGACCCGGCGCGGCATCGCAGTAGCCTGACACGGAGCTCGCAGCCTCGTGAGATCAGCCGCGCCGGCTGGTGCGGCGCTCGAAGACGACCTCGTCGTTCACGATCATGTAGCGGATGACCTGTTCACGCGCTTCCGGGAACGCTTCGAGCCGGTCCTTGAAGCGATCGTTCGACACCACAACGGCATCGAGCTCACGCGCGAACGACAGGATGAAATAATCCGCATCGGTGCCGGCTGGCGCCTGCTTGATGCTGCCGTTCTCGACCATCTCCTCGAACGCGCGCCTGTCATCGATCTGGTGACGGAGCGCCGCGTCCACCACGACGACGGGTGCATAGCCCTCCTCGACCAGCCTGGCCGACACGAGCCGGATATTCTGCAGGCGTGCCTGATCACCCTCCGAGGAGTGGGCGACGTTGGATCCGTCGATGATCGCGACCTTCGATTCGCTCTTTGTCACGTCAGTCATGAAAAGACGGAGGGCAAGCCGAGTGCCACAACAGGTCGTGCGAACCGTGCCACCCTCCCGGTCTTACACACGACCGCTCGTGATCTGTGCGATGAGCTCCTCGTTCGTCTTCGTGCGACGCATCCGCGCCAGCAGCTGGTCCATCGCCTCGGGCGGATTGAGGTCGGAGAAGTCACGGCGGAGCTTGTGCGACGCCGTGAGCGCATCCTCGCTGAGCAGCAACTCCTCGCGCCGCGTGGCGCTCGCAGTCAGATCGATCGCCGGCCAGATGCGCTTGTCGGCCAGCTCGCGGCTCAGCACGAGCTCGCTGTTGCCCGTGCCCTTGAACTCCTCGAAGATCACGTCATCCATGCGCGATCCCGTCTCGATCAGCGCCGTCGCGATGATCGTGAGCGAGCCGCCGCCCTGCTTCGGGTCGATGTTGCGGGCGCTGCCGAGGAACCGCTTCGGCTTCTCCAGCGCGTTGGAGTCCAGGCCGCCGGTCAGCGTCTTGCCGCTGCTGCGCTCGTTGGTGTTGTACGCACGGGCGAGGCGGGTGATCGAGTCCAGGATGATGACCACGTCCTGACCCATCTCCACCTTCCGGCGTGCACGCTCGAGCGTGATCTCGGCGATGCCCACGTGACGGTCGGCAGGATGGTCGAAGCTCGACGCCACCACCTCGCCGTAACCGCACATCTCCATCTCCGTCACCTCTTCCGGCCGCTCATCGACGAGCAGGATGAAGACAGTGGCGTTCGGATAGTTCTTCACTACGCCCTCCGCCACAGCCTGCAGCACCATCGTCTTGCCCGCCTTGGCGGGGGCGACGATCATCGCGCGCTGCCCCTTACCGAACGGGCAGAACAGGTCGATGATGCGATTGGTGTAGTCCTTCTCGCCGCGATCGAGATTGCACTCCAGTACCAGCTGATCCTTCGGGTGCAGGGCGCTCAACCGGTGGAATTCGGGACGGCCTGAGATCTCTTCGGGGGGAAGACCGTTGACGGATGCCACGGTCGTGAGCGGAGGGTTCTTGCCCCGGCCCGGTGAGGGGCCGGCCTCGCCCATGATCTCATCACCCGTGCGCAGCCGGTATCGCTGGATCAGCTTCTGTGCGACGTAGACGTCGCCGTCCGTCGGAAGGTAGCCGTGCTCTGGGCGTCGGATGAATCCCGCGCCCCCGGACGTAATGTCCAGTACGCCGGCCGTCTCTGTGCTACTCACTGTACGTATTCGCTCCGTCATTTCGGAAGCAGCCGACGGTGTCCGCGGGCAGGCGGTCGATCCGCTTGCGGGAGACGGCAGGTCTCCCGCGCAGGCTGCTGAAGGGTGCGTCGTGCGTGCGGCATTGCATGCAGATTCCGCCCGACGCAAGCGGAACTGCCGTGAGCCGGGGCGGTGCGTCCGCACCGTCCGGCATCACGCTCCTCATCAAGCGACAGCGGTCGCGCGTCCGTGCGCGGCCGGTCAGATATGTAGGGGTCAGACCTCCGCGTATTCCTCGATCGGAATGCACGCGCAGATCAGATTACGGTCGCCGGCGGCACTCTCCACGAGGCCGACGGCCGGCCAGAACTTCTGTTCCCTCGTCCATGGCGCCGGCCAGGCGGCGCGCTCGCGGCCATAGGAGTGATTCCACTCGTCGGCCGTGACCATGTCGGCTGTGTGCGGCGCGTTCTTCAACAGATTGTCGGTCCGGTCCGCCACGCCGATCTCGACCTCGCGAATCTCTTCGCGGATGCCGATCAGTGCGTCGCAGAAGCGGTCCAGCTCCTCGAGCGACTCGCTCTCCGTCGGCTCGATCATGAGCGTCCCCGCGACCGGGAACGATACCGTCGGCGCGTGGAAACCGTAATCCATCAGGCGCTTGGCGATATCGCCGGCCTCGACGCCGCTGCCGTTGCGCAGGGGGCGCGGGTCGATGATGCACTCATGAGCGACCGTCCCGTCGCGACCCGTGTAGAGCACCGGATAATGCTCTTGCAGACGGCGGGCCACGTAATTGGCGCTCAGGATGGCGACCTTCGTTGCAAACGTGAGGCCGGGACCTCCCATCATGCGGATGTACATCCACGGGATCGGGAGGATCCCCGGGCTGCCCCAGGGCGCGGCCGAGACGGCGCCGATCGCCTTCTCTCCGCCCGTCTTCACGACCGGATGTCCGGGCAGGAAGGGGGCGAGGGCCTTCGTGACGCCGATCGGGCCCATGCCCGGACCGCCGCCGCCGTGCGGGATCGTGAACGTCTTGTGCAGGTTGAGGTGACACACGTCGGCGCCGATGTCGCCCGGCCGGCACAGGCCGACCATCGCGTTCATGTTGGCGCCATCCATATACACCAGACCGCCATGCTCGTGCACGATCTCGCAGATCGTGCGGATCCCTTCCTCGAATATCCCGTGCGTCGATGGGTACGTCACCATCAGCGCACCGAGCCGGTCCGCGTACTTCTCCGCCTTCGCGCGCAGGTCCTGAATATCGATGTTGCCGCGCTCGTCGGACTTGACGACGACCACCTCGAAGCCGGCCATGACGGCCGAGGCGGGGTTGGTGCCGTGTGCGGACTGCGGTATGAGACAGACGTCGCGACGGGCCTCATCGTTAGATTCGTGATAGGCGCGAATCACGAGCAGGCCGGTATACTCGCCCTGCGAGCCGGCGTTCGGCTGAAGGGAAACGCGCTCGAAGCCGGTGATCTCCGAGAGCCAGGCATCGAGCTGGTCGAACAGGATGCGGTAACCGGCCGCCTGGTCCGCTGGCGCGAACGGGTGGATCCTTGCGAACTCCGGCCACGAGATGGGCAGCATCTCGGCGGCCGCATTGAGCTTCATCGTGCAGGATCCGAGCGGGATCATGGAGTGCACGAGGGAGAGGTCGCGCGATTCCAGGCGATGGATGTAGCGCAGCATCTCGTGCTCGGCGCGGTACCGGTGGAATACGGGATGCGTCATGAACGACGATGTCCGCGCGAACGTTTCGCCGTAATCGACATCGACATCGGCCGCGAGCTTGGCCGGCGACGGCGCAGTGCCGTCCGCGCGCGCGAACGCACCGAGAACGTCCTCCACATCATCGAGCGACACGGTCTCGTCCAGGGCGACGACGATCGCGGTCTCGCCCAGCGGACGCAGGTTGATGCCGCGCTCGACGGCGCGCACCAGGATCGCGTCCCGCTCGGCGCCGCACTCGACCCGGACGGAGTCGAATATGTCGCCGTCGGCCACGTCGTAGCGCAGCGCCCGCAGTCCGGCAGCGAGCGTCAGGGCATGGCGGCGGATGCGGCGCGCGATCTCGCTGAGGCCTTCCGGACCGTGATAGACGGCGTAGAAGCTCGCGATGACGGCGAGGAGCACCTGCGCGGTGCAGATGTTGGAGGTCGCCTTTTCCCGGCGGATGTGCTGCTCGCGGGTCTGAAGCGCCATGCGGAGCGCGGGCTTGCCGCGTGAGTCGCGGGACACGCCGATGATGCGGCCGGGGATCTGGCGCTTGAACTCGTCGCGGGTGGCGAAGAACGCCGCATGCGGGCCGCCATAGCCGAGCGGCACACCGAGCCGCTGCGTGTTGCCGACGACGATGTCGGCGCCCCACTCGCCGGGCGGTGTGAGGAGCGTGAGCGCGAGCAGGTCCGCGGCCACGGTCACCAGCGCATCCACTGCGTGGGCACGTGCGACGAACGCTCGATAGTCGTGGACGATGCCGTCGGTGGCGGGATACTGGACCAGCGCGCCGAACACGGTGTCGTCGAACTCGAACGTCTCGTGATCGCCGACGACCACGTCCCAGCCGCGTGCGCGTGCGCGCGTGCGCACGACATCGATCGTCTGCGGGTGGCACAGCTCGGAGACGAAGAAGCGCGACCGGCCCTTCCCCTTCACACCCTCCGCCATGGCCATCGCCTCGGCGGCGGCGGTCGCCTCATCGAGCAGAGAGGCGTTGGCGATCGGCAGCGCAGTCAGGTCGATGACGACCGTCTGAAAGGTCAGCAGTGCTTCCAGCCGCCCCTGCGCGATCTCCGCCTGGTACGGCGTGTAGGCCGTGTACCACGCCGGGTTCTCCAGCACCTTCCGCTGAATGACGGGCGGCGTGATCGTGTCATTGTAGCCCATGCCGATGTATGAGCGGAACACGCGGTTACGGGCGGCGATGGCGCGCAGCTCGCGCAGCGCGTCGTGCTCGCTCGCGCCCTGCTCGATCTTCAGGGGCTGTCGCAGGCGGATGGCGTCGGGAATGGCGACATCGATCAGGTCATCCAGCGTATCGTATCCGATCGCGTCGAGCATCCGGCTGATCTCGGCGCGTCCAGGTCCGTTGTGCCGGCGCTGGAAGGTAAAGTCGTAGTCGTTACTCGTGTCCATCGGGGTCATGCCTTCGAACGGCGTCTCGGGGATACAGTGTCCTGCAGCTCAACCATTGATCTTACCATACCCGTCAAGGCGGCGCACGGCGCCGGCCACCGTGCGCGGGCCCACTGATCGACCGGGGGAAGAGGCCGGCGAGCGAGCAGACTCAGCCGGCCGGCAGCAGCGCCTCGATGTCGCGCACCACATCCGCCGCGAGCGGATCGAACTTCCCGATCCAGCGACGCACCACGCGGCCCTCGCCATCGATCAGGAAGCTCTCCGGCACACCGATCGTGCGGAACTGCCGGGACACGGCGTCCGACGCGTCATGCAGTATCGTGAACGTGTAGCCGCCCTCCTCGAGGAAGCGCCGGATCGTTTCCTCCGACCCGCGCGAATCGACGGAGACGCCAATGACGCGCAGGCCGCGCGGGCCGATCTCTTCGTGGAGCGCCTGGAGCGCCGGCATTTCCTCACGGCAGGGTGGGCACCAGGTGGCCCAGACGTTCAGGAGGACCGGCCGGCCCCGCAGCGAGGACAGGTGCAGCGAGTCGCCATCGAAGACGGGCGCACCGAAATCGGGAGCCCGGTCGCCCGCCGCGAGAGGCTGGAATCCACCGGGGTCGCGGTTACATGCGAGTGCAGTCAGCATCAGCAGCCACAGGCATTTGCGGCCTGCGGAGCGCAGCGTGCGCGGGAGGGCGAGGAACATTGATTCGATCACCAGTGTCTCTAAGCGCTTGTCGAGGCCGTCGCGGCCGGGCAGCGACCCGGTGCAGGGTCGTGCGGAGCCCGCAACGGTGTCCTCGACACAAGATCATGGAGTATATGACATGAATAACATAAATTTCCGCTCGCCGCTCGCCGTCCTGCTGATGGCGGGCGTGGTCGGCGCCTGTGACAACCCGGTGTCGCACGAGGAGGATCACGCCGAGCCGGACGGAATGGTGCTTCGCGCCAGCGGTACGGAAGTGGTCCGCATCGGCGACGACGGTGTGACGGGCGCGCTCACGGTAGCAGTCGGGACGCAGTCCCCGGAGCTGACCGTGACGTTCATCGACCATGAGGGCTCCGACGTTGCGCTCGACCCGCACGAGTACTGGGTCGAGGTGACGCCGGCGAACTCCGCTACCGCGACCTGGCAGGGTACGGCAGCGGAGGGCTTCACCGGGCGGGTGACCGGCCATGCGGCCGGAGCCACCACGCTCACGTTCGTACTGCACCACGGCGCGGTCGGAAGCGGACACGCCGAACCGGGCGCGGAGTTCGTGGTGCCGCTGACCGTCACTGCAACGCAGCAGTAACGGAATCAAACTCGGCCACTTACAGGAGACATAATGAACAGGATCGTGAGATCTTCATTTGCAATCGTCGCGGCGGCGCTGGCCTTCTCGGCCGCCGAGACGCAGGCGCAGGTCGGCTTCTCGATCGCCGGTGGACCCAGCTTCGCGACGGGTGACTTCGGTGACGGGCTGGACATGGGCTACCACGCCAAGGTCGCTGCGGCGTTCTCGCTGCCCATGCTGCCGATCGGCCTCGAGGCCGACGCCATGTGGACCCGCTTCAACGTCTCGGACATCGATGACGCGCACGTCCAGGTGCTCAACGGCGGGATCAACGCCGTCATCAACCTCCCGACGCCGGGCATCACCCCCTACATCATCGGCGGTGTCGGCTATTACAACACCAAGATCGAGGTCGCTGATCAGGATGCCGACTCCAACGACTTCGGTGTCAACGTCGGCGCCGGCGTGCGCATGGGCCTGGTCGGCCTGGGCGGCGTTTTCGCAGAGGCACGCCTGCACAACATCTTCGGCGAGGGTGACTCGGTCCGTTTCATTCCGGTCAGCCTCGGCATCCGTTTCTAGGCCGGGTCGTCCGGAAGTCCTGAATCGAACCGGCGCGATCCGGTTCTGACGCACGCGCACTACCCTCGCGACCAGTGGTCGCGGGGGTAGTCCGTTTTTACGAGCTCGGGATCGGGATCGGCGAGGCCTGCCGTGGCGTAGGGATTGCACCTGCGGGTGGCGTGAGCGTGAAACTCAGAAACATCGCAATGGCCGCTGCGGGCGCTGCGGCAGCAACGGCCGCGTACGCCATCTTCATCGAGCCGCGCTGGCTGCAGTGCACGCGCACGACCATGCACTTCGCCCATTTGCCGGCGCCGCTCGAGGGCCTCCGCATCGCACTGCTGACGGACCTGCACGCCAGCGGTGACACACCGCGGGGGCTGATTGCGCGGGCCGTACGCATGGCCATGCGCGAACGTCCCGACATGATCGCGATCACGGGGGACATAGCGGAGAGCGAGGCGATGCTCGAGCCGACGCTCGACGAGCTCGCAGAGCTGCGCGCTCCGCTGGGCGTGTACATCGTGCCCGGTAATCACGACTACCGCGATGTCGGGATCGAGCGGTGGCACGATGCCGTTTCCCGCCGCCGCAGCCTGACCGATCTCACCAACCGCGCACGGGTCATCGATGTACCGGCAGCGATCCCGCGGCTGGCGGTTACGATGGAGCACCGGGCGGGACGAGCGGCCGTGGGCGACTCGGCGCGGCTGTGCATCGCCGGCGTCGATGACCTGGCGGAAGGTCGCCCGCGGCTGGACGTGGTGCACGGCCGTTCGGAGCGCGACTTCACGATCCTGCTGGCGCACAATCCCGATCAGGCGGAGCAGGCGCGGCGCGGCATCGACAAGGTCGATCTGGTGCTGAGCGGACACACCCACGGCGGTCAGGTGCGACTGCCGGGCATCGGGGCCATCGTGAACTCAGCGGAGCACGCGGACCTTTATGAGGCCGGAGTCCGCCGTCGCCCGTGGACACAGGTGTACACTTCCCGCGGCATCGGGACGGTACATCTGCCCGTGCGTTTCCTCACGCGCCCGGAGATGGCGATCGTGACACTCACGAGCGCACCGCGCGGCGGACCCCGTTGGCAGCGACTGCTTCGCACGGATGCCGGCCGCGGACCGGCGCGCGCCCCGCGCGACTACCAGCCGGCGTCGTAGCGCGCGATTAACGGCCGGTTTCGTCGCAGCGCGACTAACGGCCGGTTTCGTAGCCGTCCGCGTCGAACGCCACGTCCAGGCCGCCGTGGCCGACCTCATCGAGACCTTCGCGCCGGCGGGCCTCATCGAGCGCTGCGAGCAGATCATCGCTCGAGAGCTCATCGATGGAGGATTTCACATCGGCGCGCAGCTCCCGGCCGGACTGGTGGCGGAACACCGCGCTCCCGCTCTTCGCATCCTGCTGTACGACGTCCCACCGCTGGCCGCGTGAGTCAGTGACGATTCGTTCCGGCATTGTCGGATTCCTTTGCGGGTCAATGTGTTGCGTTTCATCGTGGCAACATGTCTGCCAGCGTCGTCGGGGGTCAGGGTTCGCAGCAGGCCCCCCGATGACGGGATGGCGACGCCGGATGAGAGGCGCACCCGTCGGTTCACGTGCGTGGACGGCGACGCGAACGCGGGTGTCTTGAATCTGTCGCTCCGGTCCGTGAACGTTAGGGGTGCGACGAATACTCCTGGTGGACTGCGATCAATTCTTCGTCCAGTGCGCCCGCATCGCCGATCCGGAAGGCGCGGGCCGTGAGCCGCTGCTGCTGGTAGGCGGCTCGGCGGAAGGTCGCGGCGTGGTCACGTCCGCATCATACGAGACCAGGGCGTTCGGCGTGCGGTCCGGCATGCCGACGTCGCAGGCGCTCCGGCTCTGCCCGAAGGCACGCACGGTGCCGGTCCCGCGCGGGCTGTGCGGCGAGAAGAGCCGTGCGATCCGGGACGTCCTCGAGCGGTTCACGCCGGTGGTGGAGCCGGCATCGATCGACGAGGCGTATCTGGATCTGACCGGAACGGAGCGTCTCTATCACGGTGAGCCGCTGCGCCGCACTGCCGAGCGCATCCAGGCCGCCGTGCTCGAGCACACGAACATCCACGTGAGCATCGGCGGTGGAGCGAACCGGCTGGTGGCGAAGCTCGCGGTGTCACGCGCGAAGCCGGCTGGCGTGCACATCGTGGAGCCGGGTGCGGAGGCGGCGTTCCTGGCGGACCATGCGATCGGTGACATCCCGGGCGTGGGACCGGTGCTGACGAAGGAGCTCCTCCGCTTCGGTCTCGAGCGGGTGACGGACGCGTTGACCCTGACGGAGAAGCAGCTCGTCGCGATGCTCGGCGAGCGCCGCGGACCCTGGCTCTACCGCAGAATGCGCGGACAGGATGATACGCCACTGGACACCCGGCACACGGCGCGATCGATGTCGCGTGACGAGACGTTCGCTCATGACATATCGGATGATGCCGAGCTCCGGCACCGTCTGCGCGTGCTGGGGCGGCGCCTCGCATCCGACGTGCGGTCGGAGGGTCTGCGGGCCCGCACGATCACCGTGCGCATTCGCGATGCCGATTTCAGGACGCGGCAGGCATCACACACCGTGACGGAAGGAATCGAGACGGACGTCGCGATCCATTCCGTAGCCGTGCCGCTGCTGGCGCGGCTACGCGCGGAGCGGCGCATGCCGGCACGCCTGCTCGGCATCGCCGCATCGAACCTGGCCGACGCAGCGAGTGGCGCCGCGGCGCAGACCGCGCTTTTCGACGCGGAGGAAAGCAGCCTGGAGACGGAGCGCGACCGCAGGCTGGCGCGTGCTGCGGACCAGGTCCGGCGCAAATACGGCCGCGATGCGATCGCGCCCGGCGACATGATCGATCCGGAGCCCTGAGCCGGGACGGCTCAGCTCATCGTCCGCGCAGCCGCGCCCAGGCAGACCCTGCGAGGGAAGCCGCTACCACCGGAAACGCGCGCGCGTAGCGGGCGGGCAGACGGCGCGGCTCCTGGACGCTTCGATACAGCCACTCGAGACCCAGCCGGGACACGATGTGCGGCGGCGGCGGCCGGGTTCCCGCATACATGTCGAATGCCGCGCCCACGGCGACGAAGAACAATCCGTCCGGCAGCCGCCGCTTGAGCCGCTGCGCGAGGAGCTCCTGCTTGGGCGTGCTGAGCCCGATCCACACGATGGCCGGGGTCCGCACACCGCTCAGCCGTGCCGCAACGGTCTCGGCGTATGCGTCGTTGATCGAGTCGGCGAACGGAGGCGACCAGGCGATCCCATCGATCGATGCACCGATCGCGGTTTCCAGGCCCTGGATGGTGCGCTCGGCCAGGCCGGGCGGCCCGCCGATGAATGCCTGCGGCAGTCCGTGCGCGGCCGCGGCGCGGGCGATCTCGCGCATTGCGTCGCGGCCCGGAATGCGGTCGACATGGTCGCCGTAACCGCGGATGAAAGCGCCCAGCCACGGCGGCGTGCCATCACACAGCACGAAGTCGGCGTCCTCGTGCGCTGCGCGAATGGGGGGACTGTGACGACTCTCCGCAACGCCGTGTGCACCCGTCAGCGTCATCGTGATCGATGCTGACGGGTGTGCGGCCCAGCTCCGAACCAGGGGAGCCAGATCGCGCCGTCGGATCAGCGTGAATGGCAGGCCGCCGAAGCGGAAGACGTCGTGCTGCAATGCCTGTCGTGGGGACGCCGTCATCAGTGGTCGTGTCGCAGCTCCGGCGGGCGGCGCAGGCCCGGTGGTGGATCGAACGGCGTGTGCGGCACGGGGTCGCTCGCAGGCACAGCGTACTCCCGGCGCAGGTCCTCGAGGCGCTGTTTCAGTGTCGCGACCACCGCGGCGTATGCAGGATCGTCGTAGACGCTGTTCAGCTCGTTCGGATCACGCGCGAGATCGAACATCTCCCACTCGCCGATCTCGTAGTAGTGGATGAGCTTGTGACGCTGCGTGCGCACGCCGTACTGCCGCTGCACCATGTGCCAGTCGGGGTACGCGAAGTACTGGTAGTAGATGGCATCGCGCCAGTCTGACGGCGTGCTGCCGCGCAGCAGCGGGAGCAGACTGCGTCCCTGCATCGTCGCTGGCGCTGCGACACCCCCCGCGTCGAGCAGCGTCTGTGCGTAGTCCAGATTCATGACCAGATCCGTGTTCACCGATCCCGGCTCCACTACGCCCGGCCAGCGCACGATCAGCGGCGTGCGCAATGACTCCTCGTACATCCAGCGCTTGTCGAACCAGCCGTGATCGCCCAGGAAGAAGCCCTGGTCCGACGTGTAGACGACCATTGTGTTGCGGGCGAGGCCGCTCTCATCGAGGTAATCGAGAACGCGGCCGATCGCGGCATCGAGTCCCGCGACGACGCGCATGTAGTCCTGGATGTAGCGCTGATAGTTCCAGCTCTTCAGCGCGTCGCCTGAGGGTGCTGCTGCGACGAACGCGGCATTCTCTCCGTCGTAGCTCGCACGCCAGCGCTCGAGCTGCTCGGCATTCAGGTTGTTCGGCTCTTCCAGCTTGAGGTCGCGCGGGAAGAGGTCGAGTGCGACATCCATCTCCTGGAGCCGGAATCCCGACGCGCGACGTGCGCCATCATCGAAGAACGTCGCAGGCTCGGCGAATACCGTATCGCGATAGAGCTCGAGCTGGCCCGGCCCGGGATCCCAGTAGCGATGCGTGGCATTGTAATGCAGCAGCAGCGCGAACGGCCGGGCCGCAGCGCCCGCGGAGACGCGTGCTTCGCGCGCGGTGTCGCCGCGGCCGGCACGCGCACTGTCGCGCGCGGCGAGCCAGCCGAGCGCGCGGTCCGTGATGACATCCTGCGTGTAGCCCGTGTAGGGCACGCTGTCCGGGCGCGTGTTGCTGTGCATCACCGGATTGTAGTACGGCCCCTGCCCTGACATGATCTCGTAATAATCGAAGCCGGTCGGTGCGGTCCGCAGGTGCCACTTGCCGATCAGTGCGGTCTCGTAGCCGCCGTCGCGGAGCAGGCGCGGGAACGTCGTGTGGGTCGGATGCAGTGGCGCGTCGTTCGTCATCACGCCGTTCAGGTGACCGTACTGCCCCGTCAGCACCGTTGCGCGGCTCGGGCCGCAGATGGAATTGGTGACGAACGCATTCACGAACAGCATGCCGTCGCGCGCCAGGCGATCGAGGTTGGGCGTGTCCGGCAGACGCGCGCCGTACGACAGATGCTCACGATACGCAGAGAGCGCGTGAGCGGCGTGATCGTCGGAGAAGATGAACAGGATGTTGGGCCGCTCCTGCGCCTGTGCGTGCGCTGCTGAGGCCGCTGCGAGCAGGCAGGCGAATGCAGTCGCGCACGCGCGCATGCCGGACAGATCGCTCGCGGAGCGCACGGACGTGCGCATGCCGCGCCATAATCCCCACACGCGCCTCACCTCGGCTCCTCCCGACCGAGCGCGCGGTTGCCGAGCCACAAGAACGGACGCCCGTGGCTGTCGGTACTGAGGCGGAACCTGAGCGCGACGCGGCCATCGATCAGCGCGGCGAACGCGCCATCTTCCAACGGCCTGATGGGAAGCACCAGCTCGCCGCTCTTCAGCATGGGTCGGCCATCCTGCTCGATCATCTCTATCAGCTCCGCACCGTTGAGGTATCTGCCTGCAGCCGCAGCGAGCTGCTGGAGTGAAGCAGAGTCCGGGGCCGCGCGCGGCTCCGGTGACGGCGCCTGGATGTCGCCGAGAAGCCTGCGAAACACGAAATCGGCCACGCCGCCGAGGCCGACGCCGGACTTGTTGGTGAGCACGACCACGGCCAGACGCTCTGCCGGGAGCAGCTGCATCGACACGCTGTGGCCGATGCCAGCGCCCGAAACGACCACGGTGCGGCGCCCGTTCCACTGCGAGATGCGGACGCCACGGCCCGCGCGCGCGGTACTGAATGGAACGTCCGCGCGCGCCTCCAGCAGCGATGCAGCGACGCCCGGCGGCAGCAGTCGTTCACCTCCGACGACGCCGTCACTCAGCAGGGCGGCGGCCAGGCGAGCGGCGTCCGTCGCAGTCGTGTGGAAGCCGCGCAGCGGCACCCGCATCGCGGTATCGGCTGTGAACGTGGCGGGCTGGATGCGCGCATCCACCGACGTGGACTCATGCCAGCCAGGCGTGAGGTCCGGCCGCGCTTCCTTGAAATCGAAAGTCGAGCGCGACATGCCGAGCGGCGCCAGAATGGTCTTCTCCATGGCCGTAGCGTACGGCAGTTTCACGGCGCGCTCGATCGCGAGTCCGACCAGCTGAACGCCGGGGGTCGAGTAGGAGTAGAACGCACCGCCGGGCGCAAAGCGGTCGAGCGGCGTCAATCCGCGTGCGGCGGCGCCCAGGTCGTCGGCGCCGCCGCGTCCGGGCACGGCCACCTGGTATGACAGGCCGCCGGTGTGCGTCAGCAGCTGCTCCAGTGTGACGTCGCGCAGTTTGCGCGGCAGCTCGGGGATCAGGTCTGCGAGTGGAGCATCCACCTGCACTGCGTTCGTCTCCGCGAGCCGCGCCACAGCGAGTGCATTCAGCAGCTCGCTCAGCGCCCCCGCACGGAACAGCGCGTCGGCCGTGAGCGGCGGTGCGTCGGCCTCCAGATCCGTCCGGCCATAAGCCTGCAGGAATGCAATGCTGTCGCGCACGACCACCGCGACCACGGCGCCCGGAGTGATCGCGCGGCCGAGCGCCGCTTCGACAACCTCATCGATCGTGCCCTGGCCGTGCGCGCCGGCGGAGCTTATCGCCAGCAGCAGGCAGGGCAGCACGATCGCTCGCTTCATTGTCCCTCCGGTGGTACGGACAGGTGCTCCTGAATGATCTTCCACTCACCGTCGAGACGGCGGAACACGGCCGTCCATGCGCCGCTGATCGTGTGCGGCCGACCCGTGGGTGCAATGTGCGGGATCGACCAGGTCGCCGTCAGCACAGCCGCATCATCCGACAGCCGATCCACGTACATGACACCCCACTCCCAGCGCGGGTTCGTCATATTGACGCCGACGTTCGCCCAGAAGTCCGCGAGGCCCTGCCGGAGCGAATCGACGGACGTCGTCACGAAACCGCCGCTCGCGGAGATCACGCGTCCGCTGTCGGGATAGAGCGCGCTCATCCGCTCGACGACATCGGGGCGCGTGAAGTCGTAGGCGTCCTCGATCCGCTGCGCCAGCGTGTCGGCGAGCGCCTCATCCGGCGCGTCAACGGCCGCGGGCGCGCAGGCGGAGCCCATCGCCAGAACGACGGCGAGCGCGCTGCGCCGCGCCGCGGCTGGCCCTGTGATTGATGTGCGCACGTCGGAGTCGTCCTTATTCTGGGACGCCGTTCTGTCGCTCCCGGGTGACACGATGGGACCCGCGGCGGCTCCGTTGCCCGGCTCGTCGTACGGCGCGGGAAATGCGGCGTGCGGAACGATCCACAGCTGCTGACTTCAAGCTGTCGACTCTCACCCCGGAGGCGCCAGTGCGCCCGCGAATTTTCCTGGCCGGTGTGTTTCTTCTCGCCGCGGCATGTTCCAGGCCCGATGCGGAAACCATCACCGATGACGACCGTGACGCGAGTCCCGATCTCGCGCTGACGGCGCCCACCGGCGCTACGCCGGTCGCATCGGATGTCGAGGTCGGCCAGACCGAGCCGGCCGCGCCGCCGCGCGAGAGCGTGCCGACGCCACCGCGCGAATCTGCGCCGGAGCCGATGCCGGAGCCGATCGGCAGGGATGACGACGGCGCGCTGAACGCCTCGCCCATTACCGCGGTCGCACCGGCGCCGGTGGAATCGAGCCATGTCCATCCGAAGGCGCCCGATCCCGTGGCCGAGGCGGAGGAGGGCGGCGGCAAGCCGCGCGGTGTGAGCACCGGCCTCGGACCGGTTCCTGACAGGAACTGGGGGGATCCGGGGATCATGGATGAGCCGAACCCTCTGCCGGGGATCGGCGGGCCGGTCGGCGCGACCGGTCGCGATGGCGCGGTGATCATCCGCGGCGGCGCCGGCGGGATCGACGATGATTGCGCCATACACCGACGAGGAGGCACGGTTGGAGGCGGGCCGACGGTGCTGGTCAACGACCGCGATCCGCGCCGTGGCGCGCTGATCAACGAGCGGGCACCCCGCACGACGCAGCGACCGTCACTGCCGCGCGGCGGGGGCTTCCCCGGACGCGGCATCCGCTGACGTTCACGCCCCGCCGGGCCCGTTCACCGGAATGAGCGGGCCGCGTGCGGTCCGGCTGCCATCGCCGAGCTGTCCGGCGAAGTTGGCCCCACCACAATAGGCAAAGCCATCGCGGCTGAGCACGCAGACGTGCTGTGCGCCCGGCGCCACTACCGCCGCGCGAATCCGGTCATCGAGCGGAGCCGGGGCGCCACGCTCGCGCAGCGCGGGTATGGCCCCGCCCCAGCAGAACACCCGGCCGTCGAAACGCAGCCCGCAGGCATAGGACTCCGTCCCGGCCACCGTGGAGGCACCGGCCGACACGCGGACATCGTGCAGTGCCGCCGTACCTTCCACGGCGAGCGGGACGAGCGACGTGTCGGGCGCATTCACGCCGATCTGCCCGTGTGTGTTCAGGCCCCAGCACCATACTCCGCCGGAAACGCCGCAGACGAAGCGGTCGCCCGGCGCGATGGCGGTGAACTGGTGGTCACCCGCTACGGCGACCGGGGCGTGCCGGTCGAACGTCGTGCCGTCACCGGTCTGACCGGCGCCGTTCATTCCCCAGCACCAGACCTCGGCGTGCGTGGTCACGCCACACGTCTGATAGTAGCCGGCATGGATGTCGGCAAACGGCTCGTCGAACAGAACACGAACGGGCTGCGCCGACTTCCCGGGCAGAGCGGGCCCGCCGTCACCCAGCTGGCCGAGTGAGTCGTCGCCCCAGCACCACGCTGCACCCTGCGCAGTCAGGCCGCACGAGTGCGCGTGTCCGGCCGACACTCTCGAGAACGCATGTCCACCCGACACCGCGACCGGACTGCTCCGGAGCGTGAACGTGCCGTCGCCGAGCTGGCCCTCATCGTTCTGGCCCCAGCACCACGCACTTCCAGACGCGGTGACGGCGCAGTTGTGGCCGGCGCCAGCGTCCAGCCAGCTAAAGGTGCGGGTGCCCGCCACGCGCGTCGGCGCGGTACGGTCCGCGACGCTGCCATCGCCCAGAGTGCCAAAGGCGTTCCCGCCCCAGCACCAGGCGCTGCCCGCGGGTGTGAGCCCGCACGTGTGGTAATAGCCGGCATCGAGCATGTCGAAGCGGAGGGCAGAGGCCGGCGGCGGGGGACCGGCCGGCTCGCTGCCCTCGCACGCGATCGTGATCAGCACGGCCGCCGCCGCGAGCACGCGCGACGAACGTCTACCCATCAGTGACGGGGGAATGCAGCAGCGGGTCAGCAGGCGATGTCATGCTGGTTCTCGTCCCAGCACGCGTTGTTGGTCGCGCTGGTCCATGTCTGGCCTGTTCCGGAGGCCGGGAACCACGTGATGCGACGCCGGGGCTGATTGAAGACCATCCACGTCAGAACGTTGCCGGCAGACGCACGCTCGAACATCCAGCGCGTGCTGTCGGAATCCGAGAATCCGAAGTTGATGCCGTCCTCGAGATTCCGGAACCAGGAGACCGCCGCCACGATGGTATCCGTGCCGGCCTCGGCGTCCACGAGCCACCAGAGCCCTTCGTCATTGCCAGGCTGCGTGTATCCCTGCGCCCACAGATAGTCGCTCAGCTGCGGCGAATGCTGGGGCGCGGTCACGAACAGGTTCCACTCGTATTCGTTGCCTGCGACCGTGCTGCGCAGCCGGCCGTCGTAGGGATCGCCGTCGATGGTGGTGCTGAACGGCCAGCTCCAGTGCTGGTCCTGCCGGGTGGCCGTGGCCGATGCGGCCGCGCGCAGCAGCGCTTCGGTGACCTCGAGCATGGCCATGTCGGATTGTGCCGCCGCCACCGTCTGCAGGGCCTGCGCCCACGCGGTGGTGGCGCCGTTCGGTGCGGGCGTCGTCTCGTCGAAGAACGACAGGTCCAGGTCGAACGCTTCGGCCGGCGGCGGGTCCGGCCGGTCCGACGGATCGATGATGCTGTCGGTCGAACAGGCCGATGCCGCGGCGACCGCCAGCATCAGCGCAATGAAGCGCGGATTGATTTGCATTGAGAAGCTCCTGCCGGTGATTCCGTAATCTGAAATCTACCGGCAGGCGCCGCGGGACGGGAGTGCTGCGGGTCGAAAAATGACGCCCCCGGCGCGGGGTCGGGGGCGTCAGGAATCAGTTCGCGCCCGTGATGGCGCGGAACTTCGGGTGGTCATCGATCGGGCGCCACCACCAGGACGTGGCCTCGCCGCGCGTGCTGTCGTAGAACCCGGGGTCGGCTGCCGCATGCTGCTGGAGGACTGTCACCGCGCGTTCATGCTCGCCGATCAGGATCCAGCTGTACGCAGCGATCGGAAGCGTTTCGCGCGTCGGATCGAGCTGCAGGGTCACGGCGGCGGTGGCCCGCTCGAGCACGGACCGGGCACTGTCGCGGAGCGCCGCGTTGTTCTGACGGTTGGCCGCCCTGGCGATCACTCCCGCGATGATCATCTCGTTGCGTACGCGCTGTCCCTCGCGCCGTGCCGGCGGTGCCAGACTGTCCACCTTCTCGACGACGGCCCACGCCGCCGCGATGTCCGGGTCGGCCACGTGCGGCGTCCACATCAGGCGCAGATCGCACGACGCCAGCCTGAAATCGGCGGGGAACCGGCGGGTGCCTTCCGTGCACCATTCCCGCGCCGTGACGAAGCTGCCCTGTTCCAGCGCGCCATTGAACAGGCGCCACAGCACGAGCGGGGCGGACTCGAGGTACATGTCCGTGTTGTAGGCCATCTGCGCCGCGAGCATGCCGCTGTTCGTGTCGCCCTCGGAGTAATAGAGATGACTGAGCGTCGCGTGGGCGCTCGCGAGCAGGCGATCGAATCTGACGGCGCGCTCCAGGTCCGAGCGTGCGCTCGCCAGCAGCCTGTCCTCTTCGCCCGCATCTTCCGCAAGCTGGAGCAGTCGCCGGAAATAGTTGGTCGTTCCCCGCAGCTCGTACGCACGCGCCTCAGTATTGGAAACTTCGAGCGCCTTGTCGGCGTGCCCTACAGCCTTCTCGATCAGCTCCAGGGCGACATCGGGCGTTTGCTGCGCCAGGTATGCCTGCCGATACGCGAGGCCCGCGCGGCTCACCGGCGGCTCGGCCCACGCCGGGTCCAACGCTTCGGCCTGCGCCAGGAGCGAGTCGGCGGTGGAGAACAGCGCTGCGGCCGCGTCGGTGTCGCCCGCCGCGAATGCGGCTTCCGCATCCTTCCGTACCTTCTCTCCCTGCTGGAGCAGCGACCAGGCGCCGGTGCTGCGCGTCTCGGTGGCGGTCTCACGCACGCGCACCTCTTTACCGAGCCATTCACGCAGCAGTCCGGCGATCGCCGAGGCGACACTGTCGCGCGCGATCAGACTCTCGTCCTCGCCAAGCTCCAGGCCGACGCCCTTCCAGCGATCGCCCTCGCTTCCATACAGGCCGACGTCCACGCGCAGCCTGCCGCGGCGTCGCTCAACGGTGCCATGCACGATCGTGCCCGCGCCGAACAGTCGCGCGATGCTGTCGATGGGGATGTCCTCGCCGCGGAGCGGCAAAACACCGTTCCGGCTGATGACGGTGAGTCCTTCCACCTGGCTCAGCTTCGTGATCAGATCTTCGGTGAGACCGTCGGCGAGGTACTGGAGCGATGAATCGACGCTCTCCACGAAGAAATAGGGGATGGCGATCCTGCGCATCTCGAGCGGGTTTTCCGGCGCCTGCGCCAGCCGCTGAACTTCGCGCTCGCGGGTGACGGTGGAGACGCTCCAGCCGGTTCCCATGACCGCGAGCATCAGCAGGAGCGCCACCTCGCTCAGCGGCGCCCGCTGGCGGCCCTTCTCACCGTGGTGCCAGCCGATCAGCAGGCTGGCCGGGATGCCCAGCAGAAACCAGATCAGCACCACGTTGTACAGTACCTCGGGCAGGATGCCCCGATCGGCGAGCTGGTCCACGACCTCGAGGGCCACCCAGCCGATGCCGATGAACGAGATGGCGAACCGGACGATCCGCCGTTCCTTCAGCTCGTTGAAGAACTTCATGACGTAAGCTCGACTGCTTGAAATCCCTGGTAGCGCGCCCGGCGTCGCAGAATCACGACGCCGGGCACGTCAGACCGCACGACCGTCATCGCTCCAGTGTGAACTTCAGGGGCAGATTGCTGCCCTGCTGGAACTGATACGTTCCCGCCGGATCGGATCCGCCGCCGCCGCCGCGACGGACGAGGAACCCGCCGGTGGAATAGCCGTTCACCACCACATCAATGCGATAGAGACTGTCGTTGATCGTCTCCTTCGTCGTCTTCCATGCCGTGGTCCAGGCGTCGCCCTTACGGGTGAGGACGGGCGCCTCCAGCCAAGTCGTCAGAGATGCAGCGCACGTCTGGCCGGCCGCGTTCGTCGCGCCCTCCGCCAGCGGTCCGCACACGCGCACCGACGGCGTCACGGTCGTGACGTTCGGCTGGCCGCCGCTGCTGGTGCCGAGCGGAGACAGGAAGTAGACGTTGAACTCCTGGGCGATGGCCGTGAACGTATGCGTCGCCCACGGCGTCAGGAAGTTCGGGAAGTCGTCACCCGGCATGTCGGCCGGGTTCAGACCGGACACGTCCGGGTAGAAGACTTCCGCCTCCAGCGCATGGGGATTGTCGGCGACGCTGCCGATCGTCCAGCTCGCCAGCGCGTAGCCGTCGTTGTCCGTATACACGGTCTGGGCCGGATCGACTTCCGGCGTGAACACCACGCGGACATCACCGACGCCGACGTCACCCGTGGTGGCATATGTGCCCCCCGGAGCGGTCGTGGCGAGGACGCGCACGCGCGGCGCCTGGTTGCCGGTCAGCAGCGTGCCGGGGAAGCCGACGCCGTTGTCCTGGTCGAACTCCGCGCGCACAGGAATGACCGGACCGATGCGGCTGAAGTCCGACAGGGACGCGATTACGGGTCCGCGGCTGAACCGGGCGTGCAGCGGCGATGGCGTCAGCAGCTGTGCGATCGGCCGGAGCACATCCACGGCGGCATGCGCGAGCCGCGAAAGCCGGGACGCCGGTGCGGCGGTACTGCCGATGTTCACCGAGGGCACGAACTCTTCGTCGCACTCGAAGAAGAAGGAGCTCGAGACCTGCGCGTTCAGGTCCGTGATGTCGCCGGGCACGATCGTGCCTGCCTCGTCCTCCTTCACCTTGAGCACGCGGAGGTGCCCGGTGTTGGCGTACTCATCGCCAAAGGGCTCGATGCACATGCCGATCGTCACGCCCGACACCTTCACGCCGAAAGGCTGTGCCCGGATCGTGATGCAGCTCTCGATCTGGATGGCGTCGTACGTGACCGGAATGCAGCGCTCCGGACCGCTGTACCGCTCGATCGTCACGACGATGCTCCCGTCCGCGCAGTTCGTCTGGTTCGGCCCGCACAGGAAGCCCGGGTCGAACTGAATGCCGAAATCGCCGACGGTCCCGTTCTCATCCAGGATGAACTGGCCGCCCGTGGTGTTGTCCACGGCGAACTCCTCACAGCCGTCGAATTCGCAGAACGCGCCGACCAGGATGGTGAACTTGATCGGCAGCGTGTTGCCGCCGACCTGGAGCCCGCTGCCGCCGGTGGCCGTCAGCTCCACCTCGACCGTGCCCAGGTGCTCCGGCGCTGAGCTGCTGTTGAGCGGCTTCGCCTCGACGGTCAGGCGATAGGTCCCGCGCGGCAGGCCGTTGAGATTCGTCCAGTTGGTCTGGTACTGCCCCGTCGATACGCTCAGGGGATCGATGCCGGCGCCACCATCCGAGAGCGTCGCGTGCGTCACGTACGTGCACTGGTCCGCGGCTACGACCCGACAGATCTCCAGGCGCGGGTCCGCGTACGCGTGGAAAACACCCGGCGGCGTCTGGGAGCCCGGGGGCACCGGCGACAGGAAAGCGAAGAACTCGCTCGTATGTGTGCTCTGAGAAAACTGCGGCCGGTAGACCGCGCCCGGATCGGTGGGCGCGGTGTCGCTACATCCTGCCAATGCAAGTGCTGCCAGTACGATGATGCGCTTTCGCAAGGTCACCTCTGCCTGGGGGGGCGGAGAGGGTGATGTAAAACGGGTGACGTCGCGGGTAGAAAGCGGCCGGGCGTCGCCGGGGAATCGGCTAAATTATTTACGATATCGCGGTGCGAATGTCGCAGATCCGCTTCAACCTGTCGCGGGCATCCATCAGCTTTCCGCCCACTTTTGCCATGCCACAACGAACAGGAGCCCGCGGCCCAGGCCCGGAACTTCAGGCTGAAGGCGTCAAACGAGCTCCTTTCCGCGGCCGGGCATCAGGTCGCGAGGAAGGGCGGTGGTGCAGGTTCCAGACCGGGTATGCACCGGTGTGCGCGGCTTTGTATCCGCGGGCGGTGTTCGGCAGTCGGAAGGGTGATCCCAGCGGGTGTACGACGATCCTGCGGACGGGGCGGTCAGCGGCAGGGCTCGAAACAAAACCGCCGCCGACGTCCGTTACCTGGTAACGGAATTCGGCGGCGGTAATCAAGCTCCCGCGAGAGGACTCGAACCTCTGACCCGGTGATTAACAGTCACCTGCTCTACCAACTGAGCTACGCGGGAATGTTGGAGCCTCCAAAGATAAACACGGCGACTGAGCCGGTCAACAGCAGCGGACGGTGAAAAACCGGCGTCCGGCGGGCAATGGATTGCCGCCCGGCACGAACGGTCAGGACTGCGTGGACCGGAACAGCAGGACGGCAATCAGCTCCGGTTCCGGCGCGTCGGGAGCCAGGCCACCGGGTGGCTCGGCCGCCGACAGCGAAGACAGGAGCGACGCGATGGCCGCGTCGGGCGACCGTGTGTCGTGCACGGCGGATTGAAGCCGTATGTCCGTACCCGCGCGGCTGCCGGCGCCGAGTTTCTTCAGGATGAGATCGGCCGCCTCTGCGTCCTCGAGTCCCGCTCCGCCAGGCCGATCGGCAAGCCAGCGGAGCACCACTGCACCGGCCTGCGCTGCGCCACGGTCGCGGCGCGTCGGAGGCCGCGGGCTCGTCCGCAGCGCTTTGCGGGCCGCGGCTTCGGCGCGGTGAGCTGCTGCCCGCAGATCAACGCCAGGATCTCCGGGCCGTGCCCTTGGCGCGGTGGTGTCGTCGCGACGCATGCTGGTGTCATCGCGGGGTCGGCCCGATGTAGCGGCGATCACGCGGCCAACCGCGTCCGCCAGGGGGTTCCAGCACGCAGCGGTGCCGATCTGCGGTGGGGCCCCGTCGCGGATCAGCACCAGGATGGCCTCGCGGCCCGCCCTGAAGCAGGCCAACGCCAGATCGCTGTCGTGGCGCCGCGGGACCACTGCGACGGACACTGCGCCGTCGATCGGGTGGGCGCGCCCCATCCCTGCCTCCACCATGTCGTTCCACAACGCGCGCGCGTGCTCGCGCGCCTCGCCTGCGGCATCGATTTCGGCGATGAGGCGTGCTGGTCTGCGGGCACCGGCGAGCGACCAGGGCGCATCGCCGCCAACCATGCGAATCTGGCGCAGCTTGCGTCGTATTCGCCTCATGAGACCGAGCAGTGCCTCAACATCCCGCTCGGGTGCGAATGCGATCGCCCGGATGCGGGGGTGTGGTGAGCCGAGACGGTCGATACGGCCGATGCGCTGTGCCAGCCGGACGGGGTTCCAGGGCAGGTCATAGCTCACCACGATCGAAGCGTCCTGAAGGTTGAGCCCCTCAGCCAGTACATCGGTCGCGATGAGGAGCCGCAGACTCTCGGCTGCGCGCGGCGGGCGGACATGGTTCGCCACGGGTGCAAAACGCTCGATGACCGTGCGCCGTCCGGCCCTGCCGCGACCAAGCCGGGCGTCGTTGCCATGGATCAGCGCAACGCCACCGCGGTCCGCGACGGCATGCCATATCCCGCGCGCCGTATCCTGGTACTCCGTGAAGACCAGAACCTTCTCGTCCGTCGAATCGAGCACCGAATGGAGCAGGAGCAGTTTCGGGTCTGCCGCGGCGAGGACGGCGGGAAGCGCAGTGCAGAGATGACGCAGATGCGCGAGGTCGCTCTGTGCGGCCAGCGTCAGTTGTGCGCGATCGAGAGATGGAGGCCACGGTCGTAGCGCCAGGCTCTGCAACGAAAGCTGCACCGCGCCATCCACGTCGCCGCTCATTCCTTCTCCGTCGCGCGGATCGAACAGCAGCCCGTCACGTGCGGCCTCGACGAAGCGTTCGAGCAGCCGCACGTGCCGGCGCACGGATGCATGAAATGCCCACGGACTCGACTCCAGGCGCTTCAGCAGACCGAGCCGCATGAGCTCGCGCGGGGCATCAGAACCGGACAGGCTGTGGGCGGGGAATGTCAGCGCGGGTATGGCTTCATGCACGAGATCCATCAGGTGTGCCCGTTCCGCAGACGGGCTGCAGCGCAGCACCTCGACGGGACCGCAAACCGGGAAGCGCAGTCGAGACGGTTCGGTAGAATCATGCTGTGCGAACGCAACCGCACGACGCGTGCGCCTCACCATTACGTCATCGGCCACGCGTCGGAGCTCCGCCGCGCTCCCGCCACGCATGGCGGCATCGACGGCGGAAAGCAGGTCGGGGATGCCGATGTCGGCGAACGCATCACGGCCGCTGAAGAGACGAATGAGATGATAGAAATCGAGGAGCGAATTGTTGACGGGCGTCGCGGTCAGAAGAAGTACGCGTGTGTGCTCGCAGAGGAGTGCCAGGGACGCATAACGGCGCGTGTGCGGATTGCGGAACGCGTGAGCCTCGTCAACGACGATGAAGGAAGCGGTCGCACGAGGCCTCGTGCACGACAGCGACGTGTGCGATACCCATCGGCAGTGTGCGAGTCCGCGGAGGTGCCGCTTCCAGTGTGAGCGCAGCTGCGCCGGTGCGACAACGAGGGCGGTTCCGCCGTTGTCGAGCTCTGCGCGAAGCAGTGCGACGGCGACATGCGTCTTGCCGAGTCCGACACTGTCGGCGAGGATGCCTCCGCCCCTGCGCACGATGATGTCACGCAGGCGGTGAAACGCATCCGTCTGAAACGGCTCCAGTCCAGCACTCTTCGCGGCGGCAGGATCACCCTGCGCGGCTGCGTCACGCGAAGCGAAGCACGCGTCCAGCACGCGCATGGCTGCCGCGCTGGCATCCTCACGAACCACTGAACGACTGCCGCCTGTGCACGGCTGACACGACCGGCTCG
This sequence comes from Longimicrobiales bacterium, assembly GCA_035461085.1. Lineage (GTDB taxonomy): Bacteria > Gemmatimonadota > Gemmatimonadetes > Longimicrobiales > RSA9 > SH-MAG3. The sequence continues at coordinate 29,009 of DATHVW010000073.1, forward strand.
AGCACATCGTGCGCGCAGGCCCAGAGCGACTCGAACCGGGCGAGTGCGATGGCTGTCGAACAGGGATCGTTCAGCAGCGCCGTGAAGGACGGGCCGTTCGGCGAGGGCGGCTCCCGGAAATAGTGCGCGCCCAGGAGACACACGCTGTCGTCGCCGGGTGCTCCGCGGTAGATGGAGAAGTCGGGCGACCACGCGCCCAGCCCCGCGCTGCGAATCTCGACGCGCCCGGACTCGAGAAACGCCAGGAGCGCCGCCATCCTTTCGTCAGCGCCGGGGTCCGCGAAGCCGAAGTCCGTGAGCGCGCGCACCTCGAGCCGGCCGAGGAGGATGCGGCACCGCCTGACGCATCGCGTTTCCTCCTCCTTGAGGTCCAGCGCCGCCAGACGGACGTGACCCACAGCGATCTCGGCGCGCACGCACGTTGCGAGCAGCCGGCCGATCCGCTGCCGCAGCGCTGGTCGCGCCGCATCATCGATGAGCGTGTTCATGCCGCGGTGTCCTTTCCGCTGAGCCACGCGTCGAACGCTGCGATCTCCTCGATGTGCTGTTGATCCAGACCGTACGCCCGCGCAATCAGCAGATCGAGCTCCTCACGGTCGCACGGCTCGATAGCGCCGTCGCGGTGTGCGCGGAGCGAGATTTCGAGGACCCGGCCCGCCGTCATGCCGTCGCGCCACGTCGCCGGCAGCGGGAGCATGGCAATGGTCCATGCGAAGAACCGGAAGTGCGCATCCTTGGCGCGCTCCGCGATGGCACGGGCGAACGTGCGTACGGGCATCGAATTCAGATAGGCGGCCAGCAGGAGGGCATCGTGATCGGTCGTCGTACCGATGAAGTAGACGGTGTTCAGGGGAACAACCGCGTTCTCGGTCCCCACGACCGTTCGCACGGATGCAGGTACGGCTGCAGCGCGCAGGTCGGCTGCGAGGTCAGACCAGACGACCTTGTGCCCGTACATGCCGGCCGACAGCCGCTGCAGCGTGCCCAATCGATGCACGGGCTGTTTCAGGGCATCGCGATGTCGCGCGAGAAACGCCGCAAGCCGGCGCGGCGCCGGCGCGCGCGGATCGTAATTGGCCGGCGTCCACAGCAGGTGACGTTCAATGCAAATTCGCCACGGCTTGACGTCGGTGCCGCGAAGCACCGGCCTCAGCGCGCTGGCCTCCACGTGGCCGGCAAATCGGCGGCGATCCGCACTGCCGCTGCGGTAGTAGCCCTCTGTGCGGATGTGTGCGAGGTCTCCGATCCTCGGTTGCACATCACGGACGATCATCACGTCGTTCGCGGCGGTCATGGCACCGCGCCTCACGCTCAGGCCCGCTTCCGCCAGCAGCGGACCGGCGCCCTGCATCCTGCGCAGCGCGGCTGCGCAGCCGGGCGGCGCGAGCAGCCACGGCGAACGTACATCGCCAGCGCGAAGGGGAAGGTCCGCGTGATCCACGACGAAGTTCAGCGGACCGCCGTCGTTGCGCGTCATGCGCACGGAAACGGCGGGCGGTGCGATTGGCTCCGCGGGGTCAATGCGCTGTGCGATCACGACTGCGGTGAAGGCATCGGCATCGAACACGGCCCGCTGATCCAGGCTGTGGTCCGCGATCGAAGACAGGTGTGTGTCACCGAGCAGGAGCGCGCGCGCACCGCCTGGAGCCAGCGATCGAAACAGCTTCGCCGGCAGCACCATCCCCAGTGTGCCGCGCACGCGCAACAACCGGAGTGATCGCTCGAGAAACAGGAAGGCGAGGTCCACCTGCGCGCCGGTGGCGTGCGGCGTGGCTGTGAGTGACGCTGCGAACGGCCAGCCGGCATCGGCGCACACGCGATAACGTTCGCGCAGCAGCGTGCGCACGGCAGCAGGCCAGTTGTGGGCGCGCACCCAGGGCGGATTGCTGAGTACGACGTCGAACGCGCCGGTTTCAGCGAAGTGCACGCGAAAGCTGAAGAACGGCAGCGCGCCCTTGTCGCGAATGTCACGACCGAGACCGTTCATCTCCTCGAGCCGTGATGTGAGCGCGGGCAGTCGTGCACGCGCATGAACTGCGGCGGGAGTCGGCGTACCGAACAGGTCGATATCGACCGCACGCGCTCTCATCTCGCGTGATTCGTTCTCCAGCTGCCGGCGAAGTGTGTCGAGCCACGCGCGCGCAAAGCGCCGCTCCAGGGACTGCAGCGCGCGGCGCAGAGCCGGTCTGCTTTCCGGGGAGGACGTGACGTACTGCAGCGAAGCAGGCTCCAGCCGGGAAACGAGGGACCGCAGCTCCGGCGGCGCCGTGCCGAGCGGCCGACCGGCAGCGGCCGAGGTCATGTCCAGCGGATCGACGAGAGCGTCACCCTGCCGGATGCGCCGGTCCAGGTTCGGCAGTGGCGGCACGTCGGCAATGCGACTGAAACCCGGAATGAGCGCCAGCCACAGGCGCAGGGAGCAGATGAGCGCGGCGTCATCGAGGAGATCCACGCCGTGAAGCGATTGTGCCACGATGTCCCGCCTGACTGCAGACCGGGCGAGAGATGCATCACGAGCACAGCAGCGTGCGGTCTCGAGCCGGTCGAGCGCGCCCAGGAGGAAGGCGCCGGACCCGCAGGCCGGATCGAGCACCCGGATTTCCGAAGCGGCCCCGGCGATTGCCGCGAGGTCGCGGTCCGACGCGTCCGAGGGAGCGCTCAGCAATACGCTGCGGACAGTGACGGGATCTACCCCTGCCGCGTGCCCGAGATGCGCCGCGAGCACGCCTGTGACGAGTGCGTCGACTGCTTCCGGCGGGGTGTAGAACGTGCCCGTGCGGCTGCGGTGCGCGCGGGGCATCAGGCCCTCGAAGATGCGACCCAGCATCTCCGGGTCGATACCCGCACCGATGCTGTCATCGTGCGGCGCTGCGGATCCGCCACTCGTGAAGCGGTACTTCTCGAGCAGGGAGTCGAAGACACAGGCAATGACATCATCATCAATGTCGAGCGCGGGTCGGAGCCGCTCGAGTGCGTGCTTCTCGAACAGACCGCCGTTCAGGTAGGGCAGCTCGCCCAGTGCCCGCGCACGGGCGGTGCGCCGCGCGGGGCGCCGGTTCAGAACGCCGAAGAAGAGCGTCCGCAGCACAGTGCGGTAGAACGTGCGCGAGGCGTGGGTCCGCCGGCGCCAGCGTGAGAGCAGTTGCGGCAGGAAGCGGGCATCACCGTCGAGCAGTCCGCGCTGCTGGAGAAAGTACAGGAACATCAGCCGCGAGATCAGCAGGAGTGCGAGCGCATCGCGTTCGGTGTCCGCACGCGAAGGAAGGCCGGTCCAGGAGCGCGCCACGGTGTCCCGCACACCGCGGATATCGCGAAAGAAGCGCGTCGTGAGGCGCCGCCGGTCGAGCGCGCGATGAATGCGCAGTGCGGCTGCCGTTCCGGATTCGGGAGGCTGCGCGGCGAGTTCGCGCAGCGTGTCGATGTCACTGTGGCGCAGGGCGGATGGCTCGATCACCACGTGTCGCGTGCCGTCGTTCAACACATCGCATGCAATGATCACGCGATTCCTGCGCGGCTCGCTCAGCACGAGGATGTGATGCGCGAATGGCTCCCTGCTGCGCACCGCCCGGGTTACGTCGCGCAGCATGTCCGCGTGGAACTGTCCGCGCAGCTCCACCACGTGCGCGCGCAGTGTCTCGCGCGACACGGTGTGCACCGCGCGTGCGGGAGTTCGCAGGGACTTCGTCCAGTTCTGCCTGTGCGGCAGGCCGGTGAAGCCGAGCAGCAGGAGCAGTCGTGTCAGGCCGCCGCGGCCGGCAAGCCCGCATGCAGTGGCGCGAATCTCATCGTCGTTCACGGCAGGAAAGAAGGGCCGCAAACCGGGGCACATCCATGGCTGACGGGGCCGATCTCAGGTGAGGTCGTGGAGCGGGAGTATCGACGGCAGGTGCGAGGCGGCACTACGTTAAGGCTGTACCTCGAACCCTGCAAACGAGCAGTCAGTCATGTTTTATCGCATTACCAACGGAGTCCGCATCACCGTGCGGCCGCGCTACGCGGAGGATCACTCCGACCCATCCGAGCCGCGGCACGTGTTCGTCTATCACATCCGGATCGAGAACGTCGGTGATCAGACCGCGCAGCTGATGTGGCGGCACTGGGATATCCACGATGATGCGCTGCTCGACGACACGCAGGTGGAGGGCGAGGGGGTGGTGGGCGAGCAGCCCGTGATCGAGCCCGGCCAGGTGCACGAATATGAGAGCTTCTGCGTGCTGCGCGGAACGCACGGCTGGATGGAGGGCTGGTACGAGTTCGTGCGACCGGACGGATCGAAGTTCCGCGCGGAGGTGCCGCGTTTCGAGCTGGTGGCGGGGGCGGCCGGTCACGATTCCGGTCCGCCCCTGAACTAGCCTCTATCGGGCTGTGAGGCCGGTCATCAGTCCGGCGCACGTGCCGGCGGTTTCGGTGCGGCCGAGTGTGATGCCGAGCAGGCGCTGAAGCACGGTGGCGCGCCGGTGCAGCTCTTCGGGCAGCATGGGTCCGCGCAGCGCGAGGTCGAAGAGGGCCTGCTCGGATGGGTAGCGCACCAGCGATGCGCGCGTCGTCTCGAGCCACTGCTCGTATTGCGCGCCCTGACCGAACACCACGGTATGCGGGTTCAGGCAGCCGGCGCCGACCTGGATGGCGAGCAGTGCCTCCCAGCGCATGCCGCGCGGCAGCGCCTCGTTGGTGGTCATGATCATGGACCGCTGGAGGAGCGCGTCCACGTTGCCGTCCGAGCGCAGAGCGCGGGTGATCCCCTCCATACGGTCAATGCCCTCCTGTGGCCGGCGCAGGGCTTCGGCCTCATCGAAGCGGCCGGTCGTCCGATAGAAGGACTCGAGGGCGGCGCCGCCGCTGGCGACGATGCTCGTGCCGACGAGCACATCGATCAGTGTCGGGCCCTCACGCATGACGAGCAGGCCGATGGAGATGACCTCCCGCAGCGTATTCTCCGCCGCGGCAGCGTCGCCGCGCGCCACCTCGAGGATCGCCTTTGCGGTATGGAACTGGGTGGCATCGCGCAGGCCGGTGAACCGCGCGACCGGCAGCTCGACGAGCGACGCACTCGCCAGCAGTCCGGTGTCCCAGCGTGCGCCGGCAATGTCGGCGCGGCGCGCGTGCGAGACTCTCGACAGGTCGGCAAGCGCGGGGTACTGCACGACGCGCTCGAGATAGGCGATCTCCTCTTCGGTAAGAGCGGTCGCACGCGGAATCAACTGCGTTCCGAACGCTTCCAGGTTCGGCATGGTCACGGGCTTCGACTCGCGCGGCCAGGGATCATACCGCCTGACCGGCTCACGCTCGATGGCACTCCGCGTAGCGCGCGTCCCGGTGTACGCCAGCGCGTGCAGCATCTCGCCCGCCTCGAGCGGAGTGATCGTGTCGTTTACAGCGACGGCGTACGGCGCGAGCATGCCGGCTTTGGCAATCCGTGCTGCGGATGATTCCACGCGCGGCACTGCAAACTCGCCGAGCGCCGGTCCCATTGCGCTCGCGAGTGCCAGCGTAACGATCGGCAGCGGCAGCAGCAGCGCCAGCACCACGAAGGCGATCGCCGTGATGCGCGCGGGCAGCGTCCGGTGTGTCGCGGGCGTGAGATGGATCAGGCGCGTGGCGCGGTCAGCACGCCAGTCGCTCACCTCGTCGAGCAGCCGCGTCTCACTCGTCATTTCCCGCCGCCACGCGCGCGCCATGCCGCGCGTGGTGCGGGCCTCGAAAACATGGGCGATGAACGCGGCCATCATCAGCATGCCGCCGGGCACGACAACGATCGATGTCAGCACTCCGGCACCGTTGATGAGACCGCGGCCCGCGAGGATGACACCGGCTGCAAACGCGACGGGCATCCAGATCAGGGCTGCGGAATATCCTGTGACGGCCACGACGCGCGCTGCGAGCAGCATGCGCCGGTCACGCTCCTCGAGACTGGCGTATTGCCGTGCGCCCTGAAGCAGGAACCCGGCATCGTGCCGCGCATCGCTCAGGACGTACGCGACGGTGAGCCAGTCGTGGCCGCGCTGGACGGCCTTCGCGCCGTCGAAGAGCATGCGGGTCAGGCGCTCCATCCCGCCGAGCAGGATGAGCAGACCGATCATCGAGGAGAACACGGGGATCCACCAGCTGCCCCCGAACACGCCAATGCTCCAGAAGTTCTGCGCACGGGCGACCGCGAGGAGCATGGGCGTGATCATGATGCCCGTGCCGCCGGCGAGCAGTGCAATGGCGCGCCAGGCGAGTCCCTGCAATGCCTCCAGCCCCGGCGGTGGCCAGCGGAGTGGCGTGCTTTCGGAGCTGAGCGCTGCGTCCTCGAGGAAGGTGTCGGCTTCGTACATCCGGCCTCTGGGATTTTCGGTGGAGTGTGCGGCGGGATGGGGAGACAGACCTCGCGCCGCGAGTCGGGAGACGTGCTGGAACTATCGCGCCAGATCCGCAGGAAGCGTGTAAGTGGGCGTCCGGCTGATAATTGCCGCTGTCAGGCGGGACGGTCACCGCCCGGGCGCCCGGTCAAAGAATCACGGCCTGCGGAAAACTGTATCACGTTACGGGAGGAGCAGAGCGACTACTCAGGCCAGATCGGCTGCCAGTAGACCCGGCCGGGATGCACCGCGTGACCCGTGAACATGCCGAACATCGCACCTGCGCCGGCGCCCAGTCCGAGGGCGAAGAAATTCGTTGATCCGTCGTCCCGCTGGTTCCAGTGGCTCAGGCCCTCTGCCGCAGCACCGACCACGATGGCCCCGATGAGGCCACCAATGAGCGCACCGCTCCCTTCTTCGATGCGCCGCTCGAGCGTCTGGATGGCTCCCCGTTCGACCCATTCATCGCCGATGCGATAGCGGCCGCCGGCCATGCGTATGCGCCCGGCGATCGTGTCATGCGGCGCATCGATCGTAACCGTCCGCAGGTACCAGTTGCTGCGGGCCGCGCGATCGAGCATGGCTCGCGGCACGGAGTCACGCGGTACGGGCTCCTGTGCGTGAACGTTGACGGCGCTGAATGCGAGAAGCCCGAGCAGGGCGACTGCGATCCTCGTCATCACGGCGTTCTCCGTGAAAGGGGCGTCATGGAGAGGTGGGCTGGCGGCGTGCAATGACGGAGGGCACATTGTGCACGTTCCATGACGTCCGCCGCCGGCCAGGCCTTACCCGATCCGAAGTCCGGCGTACCCGCAACGACATCACCCGGAGGCCCACATGCGCGCAGTCACGCGCCATGTCCTGCTCGCCATTCTGCTGCTGGGAAGTATAGCGACGCCGGACGCATCCGCGCAGCAGCGCAGCGATGCAGCCGCACCCATCCCGTCGATTGCTGCAAAGACCGAAGGCATGCAGCGCATCGACGGCTTCATGCCGCTCTACTGGAGCGAGCGCGACGGCAGGATGTGGATGGAGATCCCCCGGCTGAACGAGCAGATCCTGTATTACGTCTCGCTGCCGGCCGGCGTCGGTCACAACGACATCGGTCTCAACCGCGGCGACCTGGGTCCGCGGTACGTCGTGCACTTCGAGCGGGTCGGCCCGAAGGTATTGATGGTACAGCCGAACCTGGATTACCGGGCGACGTCGGACAATGCGATGGAGCGCAAGGCGGTCGATGATGCATTCGCGGCGTCGATCATCTGGGGCTTCACCGTGGGCGCGGAGACGGGCGACCGGGTGCTGGTTGATGCGACGGAGTTCTTCGTGCGCGATGCGCATGGCGTCATCGGCACGCTGCGCCGAACGAATCAGGGCACGTACCGGATGGACGCATCGCGCAGTGCGTTCTACATGGACAGGACGAAGGGCTTCCCGCAGAACACCGAGGTGGAGGTCACGCTGACGTTCACGAGCGATGCGCCGGGCGGCCTGGTGCGCAGTGTCACGCCGACGGCGGACGCGCTCACGGTGCGACAGCATCACAGCTTCGTCGAGCTGCCGACGGGCTACACGCCGCGCGAAGCGGATCCGCGGGCAGGCTTCTTCGGGACGAGCTACATGGACTATGCGGTACCGATCGGCGAGGAGATGACGAAGCGGTACATCGCCCGGCACCGGCTGGAGAAGGTCGATCCGGCAGCGGCCGTGAGTGATGCAGTAGAGCCCATCATCTATTACCTGGACCCGGGCACACCGGAACCCGTTCGCAGTGCGCTGATCGAGGGCGGCCGCTGGTGGAACCAGGCGTTCGAGGCGGCGGGCTATCGCAACGCGTTCCGTGTGGAGGTCCTGCCTGACACGGCGGACCCGATGGACATCCGCTACAACGTGATCCAGTGGGTGCATCGTTCCACGCGCGGGTGGAGTTACGGCAGCTCGGTGACGGACCCGCGCACGGGCGAGATTCTGAAGGGTCACGTCACGCTCGGCTCGCTGCGGGTGCGGCAGGACTATCTTCTTGCCGAGGGTCTGCTGTCGCCGTACGAAACGGGCAACGAGGTGCCGCCCGAGCTGGCGGCGATGGCGCTCGCGCGCCTGCGTCAACTGAGTGCGCATGAGATCGGGCACACGATCGGCATTGCGCACAATTACATCTCGAGCGCGCAGGGCGCGGACGGTCGTGCGAGCGTGATGGACTATCCGCACCCGCTCGTTCAGCTGACGGGCGATGGCCGGATCGATCTGTCGAACGCGTACGATCAGAAGATCGGTGAATGGGACAAGATCGCGGTGGCGTATGGTTACCAGGACTTCCCGGCCAGTGTCGATGAAGAGGCAGCGCTGGACTCGATCCTGGCGGATGGCGCGCGCCGCGGGCTGACGTTCATGAGCGACCAGGATGCGCGACCGGTGGGCAGTGCGCACCCGCAGACGCACCTGTGGGATACGGGCGTGAATGCCGTGCAGGAGCTGGATCGCATGTTGAGGGTGCGGGCGACGGCGCTGGAGCGGTTCGGCGAGCGCGCGATCCGCACCGGGCGGCCGCTGGCGATGATCGAGGAAGCATTGGTGCCGCTGTATCTGCACCATCGCTATCAGACAGAGGCGGCGGTCAAATCGGTGGGCGGCGTGTTCTACAACTACGCGCTGCGGAACGAGAACGAGGCCGAGTACCGGCGCGTGCAGGCGGCCGAGCAGCAAGCGGCGCTGGAGGCGGTGCTGCGCACGGTCCAGCCGTCGGTGTTGAAGCTGCCGCGCAGCGTGGTGGACATGCTGCCGCCGCGGCCGTACGGCGTGGGCGGCTCGCAGGAGCTGTTCGACCGGTACACCGGCCTGGTGTTCGATGCGGTGGCGCCCGCGGCCAGCGCGGCCGACATGTCGCTGTCGCTGCTGCTCGATCCGCAGCGGGCCGCGCGACTGGTGCAGCAGAAGGCGCTCGACTCGTCTCTGCCCGGCCTGGAAGACGTGCTGGAGACGACGACGCGTGCCGTGATGCAGCCGCGCACGAGCGATGCATACGAACAGGAGATCGCGCGCGCCGTGCAGCGTGTCTACGTGGACCGGCTGATGTCGCTCGCTGCGAACGCACCCATGGCGCAGGTCCGTGCGCTGGCCAGTTACGAGCTGATGCGGCTGGTGGAAACGGGGCTGCCGGGTGGTGGTGCCGCCCCGCAGGCCGCACACCGGATGGCGATCGCAGCCGAGATCGGACGGTTCATGGAACGGCCGCTGGAGCCGATCCGTCCGCCCGCGGCCGCTCCCGGCGTCCCTCCGGGGCAGCCGATCGGCATGCCCGACATGGTATGGACGTCGCTCCGCTGCGAGTGGTAGGGGGTTCTCCGAGGGAGGCAAACCCGGCCGGGCCGCGCCTCGCGGTCTGGCCTTTGCCACAGTCCGGCGGTGATCGCAGGACTCCCTCGAGCCGTGACAATGACAGAGCTTCAGCAGAACGACCCGTTCGTCGGGCCGGGCGAGGTCCCGGCCCTGTGCCGCGCCATTGACTGGGCAGCCACGCCGCTGGGACCCGTCGAGCGATGGCCGCCCGCGTTGCGCGGTGCCGTGCGCACGTGCCTCGAGTCGCCGTTCCCGATCAATCTCTGGTGCGGCGACGAGCTGGTCCTGATCTACAATGAGGCATACACGGCGGTGCTCGGCAGCAAGCACCCGGCATCTCTGGGTCGGCCCGGCCCGGAAGTCTGGGCGGAGATCTGGGACGCCATTGCCCCCATGTTCGATCAGATCCGTGCGGGCGGCCCTCCCGTGTATGCCGAGGATGCGCCATTCGTCGTGAAGCGGGTCGGCGACGCGGAGGAAGCGGGGCGCGGAGAGCCCAATGCGTGGTTCACGTTTGCACTGAGCCCGGTCCGCGACGAGGATGGCCGGATCGTCGCGATGCTCAATGTGGTGTCGGAGACGACGGCCCGCATCGGTGCCGAGCGGGACCTCCGGATCTCGCGTGCGAACGCCGAGCGCGCCGAGGCACGCCTGCGCGAAGTGTTCACACAGGCGCCGGCGTTCATGGCGGTGCTGCGCGGCAAGGATCACGTCTTCGAGTATGTCAACTCGTCCTACTACCAGCTCACGGGCCACCGCGACCTGATCGGCAGGCCCGTACTCGAGGCGCTGCCGGAGATCCGGGGTCAGGGCTTCGAGGAGCTGCTCGACGAGGTGATGACCACGGGGGTGCCGTACGTCGGTCGCGAGATCGCGATCAACCTCGTCCAGGCGCCGGGGCGTGAGCCGGAACAACGATATCTCGACTTCGTCTACTACCCGATCACGGAAGCGGACGGGACACGGACCGGGGTGGTCGCGCACGGGTCGGACGTGACGGACCATGTCGTGTCGCGGCGGGAGGCCCAGCGTGCGCGGCAGGAGGCGGAGGAGGCGAGTCGGGCGAAGAGTCAGTTCCTCGCGAACATGAGTCACGAGATCCGCACTCCGATCAATGCCATCATCGGGTACACGGACCTGCTCGCGCTGGGCATCACGGGTCCGGTAACCGCTGATCAGCGGGCGCAGCTCGAACGGGTGCGTGCCAGCAGCCAGCATCTGCTCGCCATCGTCGAGGATGTGCTCGACGTGTCAAAGGTCGAGGCCGGCCGGATGGACGTCGAGCGGGAACGAGTGTTCGTATCGGCGACGGTGAATGCCGCGCTCGCGCTGATACGGCCGCAGGCGGCGGAGCGTAACATCGACATCGTGGACGAATGCTCTTCCGACACGACGACGTCCTATCTCGGCGACGAGGCGCGTGTGCGTCAGATCCTCGTGAACCTGCTGTCGAACGCAGTGAAGTTCACCGAGCCGGGCGGCCAGGTCCGGGTCAGCTGCGGCGTGACGGACGGCGCGCGTCCGCAGCTGGACGCGTCCGGCGACGGTCCGCTGACATTCCTGCGCGTGGCGGACACGGGGATCGGCATCGCGCCGGAGCACATTGGCCACGTGTTCCAGCCTTTCACGCAGGTCGAAGGCGGTACCACGCGCTCGCGCGGCGGCACGGGTCTCGGTCTCACCATCAGCCGTCACCTGGCCCGGCTGATGGGCGGCGATCTCACGGTCGAGAGTGAGCGGGGTCGAGGCTCGACGTTCACGCTGTGGCTGCCGAACGAAAGCACGTCGCTCGATGAAGCGGCGCTCGAGGCTACAATGGATGCGGCGCCACGCAACCTCGCGGCCGCGGGCTACAGCCTGCAGCGGCAGATCTCCACGATTCTCGATCGATACATGAAGCGGCTGCGACGCGAGCCGGAGATCCCGGCGGACGGTCTCGGTCAGGCGGACCTGGAGGATCACGCGTCCACGTTTCTCACCGACATTGCCCAGTCGCTGGTGGCGATCGAGACCAGCCAGGCGGTACCGGACCGGCTGCTTCAGGATGGCAGCGAGATCCAGCGTGTGGTGGCCGAGCTGCATGGCAGGCAGCGCGCACAGCTGGGCTGGACGAGCGATGCACTGTCGCGGGAATGGACCATACTGTGGGAGGAGATCGAGACCGCAGTGCGCCGCGAGGTGTCTCGCGGCGTCGACATCGAAGAGGCGCTCGACCTCCTGAAGCGGTTCCTCGATCGCGGCGGACGTATCAGCGAGCGCAGCCGCAGGAGCATGGGAACGTCCTAGGGCCGGCTGGACCCCGCTCGCAGAATGATGTACGATAGCAGCAGTTCCTGAAACCGGGTGAGTACATGGACCAGACGGCCACTTCCTCCGCACGCATTCTCATCATTGACGACGATGAGGCGATCATCTCGCTGCTCGAGCGGATCCTGCGTCGTGGTGGGTACGAGAACGTGCGCAGTGCAACGGACGCCCGTCTCGCGCTGCCGCTGTTTCGCGAGTTCGAGCCCGACCTGGTGCTGATGGACCTGCGGATGCCCTTCCTCGACGGCATCAACGTCATGGGTCAGCTCCGCCAGAGGAATACGCCCGGCGAATTCCTGCCGGTAGTCCTGGTGACGGGTGACACGACTCCGCAAGCGCGCGAGCTGGCGCTGTCGGCGGGTGCGAACGACTTCCTGCTCAAGCCGTTCGATCCGACGGACGTACTTCTGCGCATGCGCAACCTGCTGGATCTCCGAAATCAGTATCACGAGGTGCACGCGCAGGTGGAGCGCCACCAGCGAGAGCTTCGTGAAACGCAGATCGAGATGGCGGAGCGCCTGGCGCGTGTCGCGGAGTATCGCGAGTCGATGGACGGCTCACTGCCCGCGCAGTTCGGCATGCTCTGCGCGGGCATTGCCGAAGAACTGGAAATGTCGGACGAGCAGATCGACCTCATCCGATATGCCGCGCCGCTGCATGACATCGGGATGGTCGGCATGCCGGAGATCCTGGTGAAGCCGGGCAGCCTCAGCCTCGAGGAGCTGGACCTGCTCAAGACGCACACGTCGATCGGCTCGCGCGTGTTCAGCGGCAGCAGCTCGCCCATCCTGCGCATGGCCGAGGAGATCGCACTGTACCATCACGAGAACTGGGATGGCACCGGCTACACGCCCGGGCTCGCCGGCGAGTCCATCCCGCTCCCCGCGCGCATCGTTGCGGTCGTCGACACGTTCTTCGCCATGACGAAGGACCGGCCGTATCAGAAGGCGCGGACGATCGATGAGGCATTGACGTGGATCGATGAACAGGCCGGTCGCAAGTTCGATCCGGCCGTGGTGCGCGCGTTCCAGACGGTGTATCCGAGGATCAGCCTGCCTCTGCTCGGCTCCTGACGCCGACGGCGGTCAGGGTTGCCGGCGTTGCGCGCGCTCGTCGAGCACCTGCTCGAGGGCTGCCGCGACTGCCGGATCGAAGTGATGCCCTGCCTGCGACGTGATCTCGGCCAGCGCATTGCCGGCCGGCATCGCGTGCTTGTACGGACGCTCATGCGTGAGCGCGTCGTAGACATCGGCCGCACAGACGATCCGGCCCGCCAGAGAGATCCGCTCACCCTGTGCCCCGACCGGGTAGCCTGACCCATCCCATCGCTCGTGGTGCGTGAGCGCGATCTCGCGGGCGAGCACGAAGACCGGCGCATGGCTCCCGGCGAGGATTGCGCCGCCGATGGTGGTGTGGGTCTTCATGACGTCGAACTCTTCGCGTGAAAGACGGCCCGGCTTCATCAGGATCGAATCGGGGATCCCGATCTTGCCGATGTCGTGCAACGGAGCGGCATTGCGGATCAACTCCACCTCCGCGCGATCCCATCCGAGCGCATGGGCAATGTCCGCCGAAAGGCTGCCCACACGCTGGGTGTGCTGGCCGGTGACGTCGTCACGAAACTCGGCGGCCCGGGCCAGGTGCTCGAGTGCTTCGCGCCGCGACTCCTCCAGTGTACGCGTCCGTTCACGCACACGCGCCTCGAGCACGCTATTGGTATCGAGCAGGCGCCGGTTCAGCAGCCGCGTGCGCAGCAGGTTGCGGATGCGGAGGAGAACCTCGGCCACGTCGAACGGCTTCGTGAGGAAGTCGTGGGCGCCGAGATCGAGAGCGCGCCGGCGGACCTCCGGGCTCTCATCACCGGTCAGCATGATTACGGGCAGAAACTCGGATTCGGCGTCCTCCTCGCGGATCCGCTCGAGGAAGTCCAGGCCGCTCGTGCCGGGCAGATGCAGGTCCATCAGGATGAGATCGGGCGGCATGGTGGCCCACACATCCAGCGCCGTCTCGGCATCACGTACCCGTGTGACGTGACCGAACCCGCTGCTCCGCAGCATCCGCTCGAGCACCCTCTGAACTGCGGGGTCATCCTCGACAATCAGGATCCGCGTGGACGCGAACCAGTCCCGTTCCTGCGTCATCGGCCTCCGCGTCTGATGGATCTGGCGGCGCGTGCGCCGGGGCGTCACCCCTCGAGCAGGGAAATCTGGGCGCGGCCGAGCGATGGCACCTCGTGGCATGCGCGGCAGCGGGCCTCGTAGGATTCCAGCCCGCCGACCTGGATGGTCGGCCCTTCTGCGGGAGCGGGCCGCCCGTCGATGAGACGCTGGTTGCGCGTGGCCAGCTGACCGCACCGGACGCAGATCGCCTGCAGCTTGTCGATCCGCTCCGCGACGGCCAGCAGTGCGCCGATCGGTCCGAACGGCTCGCCACGGAAGTCCATGTCGGTCCCCGCGGCGATCACGCGTATCCCCGCATCTGCCAGCGCGTTGGCCACGTCGACGATTCCGTTATCGAGGAACTGCACCTCATCGATTCCCACCACGCCGGTCCCCGGTCGCAGCCGCTCCATCACTTCGACGGAGCTCGATATCGGCTCCGACTCAATACGGCCGCCATTGTGCGTGCTCACCATCTGGAGGCCGCCGTAGCGCTCGTCCAGGTGAGACTTGAAGACCTGTACCTGGTGGCGGGCCAGCGTGGCCCGGCGGATCCGACGCAGCAGCTCCTCCGACTTGCCGCTGAACATCACGCCGCTCACGACCTCGATCCAGCCCCCTCTTCCTGCGTAATCCATGCGTGATTCTAGCCATGGCCGACGCGGCACGTCCAGCCGGTGTCGCGTGGCCAGCCGTCGGCCCGGCGCGCCCGGCGCGCCCGGTTTCCTCCGACCAAATGGGGTCGTATCCCCAACTTAGGAGCGGCACGGCGCCGGCGGCCACGCAACCGACCACCCGCAAGTCCTCTGGAGGCTTGACTTTTGGCCGTTCCGCCATGAATCTTCAGGGCAGTTACCTGCCAAATAGCGGAAGCAAGATTTGCGGATTGCTGGTTCCCCCCGGCGCTCCGAACATTCCACGTGTCGGCGCAATCGGCTTCGACACAGGCCGGCCCGCGCCAATGCGGGCCGATTTGCACCTCCGCCGGGGGAACAAGGACACTGATGGACAAACCCGCCGTGTCGACGATGACAACGCAGCGGATCGACCGCCTGCTCCGTTCCCTGGTGGGCGTGTCCGATGTTCGCATGCTGTGGCGTGCGCACACCCTGCGTGCCGTGCATATCCTCCGCGACCGTAACACCCAGCCGCATCAGCTGATCCGCAACATCGTCTCCGGCCTCCAGGCCGGCTTCGGCGTGCAGCTGCTGCCAACGCAGATCCACGTGCACGACGATACCGCGGTATTCGAAGCGCTCGATGTCATCGGCGACGTGCTCTCTGACGACGGGATCGAGAGTGCCGCAGTCCAGGCCGAGGTGAAGCGGACCGGACAGCCGGGGAATGGCGGACACGGGAACGGAAACGGTGGCGCCAAGGCGGTCGGTTCGGCCAAAGGCGTTGCCCCCAACGGGCAGGGCACGAAGCCCAACGGTGCGGCGAGGAATGGCAACAGTGCTGTGAAGGACGCGGCGGAGAATGGTGCCGCCAAACGCAAGGCGAATGGCGCTCCAGCCGGAGCGCGGACGCACCGCGATGCGGCGCCGACGGGCACGGTGGTCGTCCGCCCATCCAGCGCACCGGCAGAGATCGTGGCGGCAGCAGCTGACCTGATAGCGCGCCGCCCGACCGGCGAGATGGCTGAGGGACTGACGCTGGAACGAATCGATGTCGAGCGGCGCGCGGGTACGTTGCGCTGCCGTACCGTCCTCGCGCTCGGCGAGCGGCGGTACTCGGCTATCGCCGAAGTGCCTGACAGCCCCTCAGCCGAGGCCGAGCTGGCCGCGCGCGTGGCGGTGGATGCGCTCCGCGCGGGCGGTCTGACGACCGCGATGCTGGATGGGGTGGGCTTCATCACGATCGCGAAGACGAACTATTGTGTGGCGACGGTGCGCGAGCCTGGCAATGCACCGCCGCGGGCCGGCGCAGCACCGTTGATCGACAGCATGGCCGCTTCCGCCACTGCGGCCGTGCTCACGGCGCTCGGATCGTTCACCGACGCGCGCGCGCAGAATCGCGCGCGCGCAGGTCACTGACACTCAGGTACTTCAACGAATAAGGAACACGGAGCCCCCGGACCGCTCAGTCACAAAGTCGTACAGTAATAGCGGAGCCCAGCAAGCGAAGTAGCGGAGAGTCGCGACCAACGTCTAGACGGTCGACGTCACTCCGAAGGAGGTGAGGCTGGGTGTTTGACGCAATGATCGATATGGTCGGCGCATTGGTTGGTCTGCTGAGCGGCGGTTACGTACAGATCATCTGATCCATTCGGGGGCTCCACATTAGCATGAACCGTAAGGCGACTTCATTCTTAGCATTTACAACCCTCATTGCAGCGGGTGCGTACGCGCTCGCTCTGTATTTTGAATTACCCGCAATTGTAGTAGATAAAGAGTTAGACTGGGGTGGGCTGGCCGCTTGCGCCGTCTTCGGCATTCTGGCTGAAGGCATGGCAGTTGACTTTCGTATTGGATCCGGTCGGCAGGCGCGCTCATCGCTCGCGTTTCTTCCCTTCTTGAGCGCTCTGACTCTATTTCCGCCGGTTCCGGCTGTGACAGTTATCATCTTGGTATCGGCGGTCTCCCAGTTCGCTCT
>DATHVW010000074.1:0-3709 GCA_035461085.1 Longimicrobiales bacterium
CCGGCTCTGGCGCGCCTTCCCGTCGATGCGCTCGTACTCGAGCAGCTTGCCGACGTCGGCGAGGATCGCACCCGCGATGACGACATCCAGGTCGATCGGCAGCGCCGTCAGGAAGTCCCGCATCGCTTCCGCGGCGCGCCGCGCGATGTGCACCACGCAGCGCTTGTGCGCCATGAAGCTGGCCGGGCAGTCCTTCACCAGCAGCGTGAACGGGATCGTCTCCAGGTCGTCCGGGTCGAGCGGGCTCTGCGCGAGCGCCTGCTCCCAGGTACGCGCCGTCGCTTCGCGCAGGAGCGGGTCGGCGATCCACTCCAGCTCGGGCCACAGCCGCTGCACGGCCGATCGCATATGCACTCCACGTGGGTGAAATTCGACTCGTGCTCACGGCGTGCGTGAGCGCACACGTGTGTAGCGATATGCGTTCCGGGAAGTCAGCGGTCGGTGCGCGCGAAGGTAAGCGCATGCGACGTCGGGGATTGAGACGTCGCCTGCGCCCCGCCTGCGCCGTGCGGCCCGTTACAATCCCGGGCGAAGTGTCCCGGCAGCGGAAACGAGCGGGGCAGAAATGCGTGTGCAGGTGGACGCGGTCCGGGGCGCCAGCGCAGGCAACGACGGCCCGGGCACGAGCAGCCGTGTTGTGCGCTGCTGCGGCTCCCCACGGGGGGCGCCGGCCTTCTGATCGCCCGAACCGGAGCCTGCATACTCTAGCGGAGCGAGCCGTTTCGCCGGCGGATTACGCTGGGAAGGGTGAGGCGCGTCGTTCACGTCACCCCCCGGAGGTACATCATGGCCCGGCGACCCATCAGATCCGCGTTACTCGCGACCGCTTTGCTGCTCGCCTGCAACGAGCAGCCGCTCGGCTCGGGATCGGGAGAGAGCCAGGGGTACGGCGGGCTGCAGGCCGCCTCCGTGGCCGCGGAGTCGGAGATTCATGCGCTCGCGGACGCGCAGATGGCGACGTGGAGTGCGAAGGACGCGACAGCGTTCGCCGCGACGTTCAGCCAAGACGCGCGATTCCTGGGGCCGACCGGGCAGGTGGCCGAGGGCCGCGAGGCGATCCGCGCCCAGCACGCCTTCCTGTTCTCGGGGCCGTTCGCCGGGACTACCGAGACTCTGCAGATCATGGACATCAGGTTCCTGACGGGTACGATCGCAGTCGTGTATCTGCAGGCCGCTCTGGCGGGTTTGCAATCGGTTCCTCCGGGACTTCCCGAGAGCGAGCCGGGCGTGGTCCGCACCACGAAGACGTGGGTAGTTCAGAAGCGCGCGGGCACGTGGCTGATCGTCACGCAGCACATGGCGCCCGTGGTGCCATCCTGAACGATCGACAGGCGCGCCGGAACAACAGCCGGAGTCCGGCCGGCCCGGAACGGGCGGCAGTCACTACGGGAGCAGCCGGGCGAGCTCCGTTCGTGCGGTCTTCGCCAGCTCTGTCGCCGGTCCCGGCTCGGGATTCGCCAGCAGCCGGAGGTAGTGACGGTAATAGTGTATCGCCTCGGCGTGGTTGCCGAGCAGAGCGTTGATCCGGGCCCGTTCGAGCGTGGCGGGGGTGTGGAGGAAGCAGCCCCCGCAAATGAGGTTCACGGCGTGCAGCGCGGCCTCGAGCTCGCCACGCTCGCGATGTAGCTGCACCGAGATGAGCTGCGGCCACTGAACCGACCACGTCGGTGAATACGGCGTGCGTTCGAGAACGGAATCCAGCACGGCCAGGCGTGCGCGCGCGTCCGGTACCTCGTTCGCGTGTGCGAGCACCGCCTCCAGGGCGCGCAGACAGGGCAGCAGCGGCAGAGCCTCGCCGCCGGCCGCGACGCGCCTGCGCAGCGCCGGGAGGTGAGCCGAGGTCAGTCGACCTTTCCGGTGCGCGATCAGCCCGAGCATGCAGTATCGGCGGCCGTCGGCGTACGGGTCACCGTCGATCATGAGCGAGGCCAGCCTCCGCTCGCCGATGCCCGTCCCGGTCGTATCCCCCTCGGGATAGGCGATGTGGAGCACCTGCGACCACGTGCGTCCCGGATCGTCGACTGCCTGACCCCAGCGTTCGAGGGCCGCCCGTGCGAGCCCTGGCCTTCCGGTATTGAGGAACAGCATAAAACGTATGTAGCGCACGTGCGCGAGCCGTTCGGCAGTCGAGGCGCGTCGCTCCGCGATGTCCAGAGCGTGCTCTGCATCGGTGGGATCGACGGCGCTCCGCCAGGCATACAGCGGAATGGAAGTGAGACCGTTGTCCGGCAAGGACTCCAGGCCGGCCCGGATGGAGGCGAGCCGGACGGAGTCTTCGAGCACCGTGGCGGCCAGCCACAGGCTCGCGGCCGCGGCCGATGTCGAAGTCGACGACGCGGACAGAATGGTGCGGAACGCATCCGTCGTTTGCCGCAGGGTCGCGGTGTCCTCACGGAAGGCCAGCACATCGATCACGTGGATGTAGGCGGCGGGGTGTCGCGGCTCCAGCTCGATGGCTCTCCTGAAGGCGGCGAGGCTGAGCTCACCGATCGGGCCCACGACGGCGTCGCCGCCGGCATGGTAGAGGTGCTCGCCCAGGCCGACCCAGCCCTCGGGCCGATCGGGATAGCGCTGCGTGTACTGCTCGAAGCGGCGCAGCCGCTCACGAGGTGGTTCATCGAGATTCATGTACAGCAGCTCCACGAGCGCGCGATCTCGAGGCGGCAGCCGGTCCCGGTGCTGCACGGCGAGACGACTCCCCCACGCGCCGAGGGCATCGGGCTGGCCCCACACGACGGCCAGCTCGAGGCCGAGCGCGGCGAGCGCAAACGTGGAGTCGTAATCCAGCGCGGTGCGGTACGACCTGACGGCCGTGCCGAATTCACCGCGGCGATACGCCGACCTGCCGAGGAGGTAGGCGCGCACGGCGGCCAGGGAGGAGCTCGTCATCGATTCCAGCGACTGCTCATCCTCGCCGGCGGCGCGACCCAGCAGCTGCGCGGCGAGGCGGTCGGCGAGAGAGAGCAGGCTGTCGGGCGCGCCCGAGACCGTCGTCTTGCGCGCTCCGCTCCCGTCGTGGAGCGTGCCGGTCACGACCAGCCGGCCGCGGGCTTCGATGATCTCGCCGAGCACGACCTGGCCGACGCCGGCGGACCGCGCGATGCGCAGGGCTGCCATCGAGGTGAGCTGCGCCGGCGACGGATCGCCCGCCGCACGCAGGGCATTGAGCGTCATCCGCATGTCGATCGCCTCGGGGCCCGGCTCGCCGGTCAGGCGCAACGACAGCAGGTCGGCCAGCCCCTCACCGAGGTCGGCGTTCGGGCTGCGTTCACTGGTGCGGAACGGCATGACCATGACCGCGTTCTCCCGCACCGATGGCGATCCCACGTGATCGGCGAGGAGACGCACTCCGGCGATCACGCCGGCCACCGCCACGATCACCAGCACAACGGCAACCGGCTGAAGGCTGCGCCGGCGGCCCTGGCGCGCTCCGCCGAGGGGGAGCGGCGGACTCGCCAGCGCGTTCAACCGCGACCCGACCTCATCGGCAGAGGTCGGGCGTTCGGTCGCATCCTTCCTCAGCAGCTGCAGAACGAGCTGCTCCAGCTCGGGATCGAGCTCGGCTCGCAGTGCGGACGGGGGTATCGGCTCGTCGTGCAGGATGGCGCGCGAGACGGAGCGCTCGTTCTCGTCCTCGAACGGCCGACGCCCCGTCAGCAGCTCGTAGAGCAGCACGCCGAGCGCCCAGAGGTCGGCGCGCGCATCGACC
>DATHVW010000075.1:0-43400 GCA_035461085.1 Longimicrobiales bacterium
AAGCCGAATGTCGGCAAGTCCAGCTTCGTCAACCGGCTGCTCGGCGAAGACCGGATGGTCGTGAGCGAGGTGGCCGGCACGACGCGCGACAGTATTGACACGCCGTTCCGCTACCACAATCGCGATCTCATCTTCGTCGACACCGCCGGGCTGCGGCGCCAGGCGAAGATCGATCGGGGCCTGGAGTTCTACAGCTCGCTGCGCACGGAGCTGGCGATCGAGCGCGCAGACGTGTGCATGCTGCTGGTGGATGCGACCGAGCCGATTCACGTCCAGGATCTGAAGATCGCCGAGAAGGCGTGGCGCAGCGGCTGTGCACTGATCATCGTGGCCAACAAGTGGGACCTGGTCGAGAAGGAGACGAACACAGCGGTGGAGTTCGAGCGAAAGCTGCATGAGCGTGCACCACCGTTGCGCTGGACGCCTGTGATCTTCACGTCAGCCCTGACCGGGCTGCGCGTGCGCAAGGTTCTGGACCTGATCATCGAGGTCGCTGAGCAGCGCGAGCGAAGGGTCCCGACGCGCGAGGTGAACGAAGTGGTCCACAAGCTGGCGGTGCGTACCATGCCGCCGCATTTTCGGGGCATGCCGATCAAGCTGCTCTACGCCACTCAGGTCGCCGTGAAGCCCCCGACGTTTGTGATCTTCGTGAACCAGCCGAAGGGCGTACCCGAGCATTATCAGCGTTATCTGCAGAACGGCTTCCGCGCCGCCTGGGGCTTCATCGGCACACCCATACGACTCAGACTGCGCGCGCGACGGGAGCAGGAGAATCCGACATGATCCCGGCGCTGCTCCTGCTTGCGGCGTATCTGATCGGCGCGTTTCCCACCAGTTATATCGTCGGCCGCCTCACGCGCGGCATAGACCTGCGAAAGCACGGCAGCGGCAATCTCGGAGCGACGAACGCGTTCCGCGTCCTCGGCTGGCGAGCCGCGACACCCATCTTCGTCATCGATGTCGCCAAGGGATTCGCGCCCGCCTGGTTCTTTCCCGCCATCGATGGCGTGGAACCGATTGCCTGGACGCTGGCGTACGGCGCGGCGGCCATTATCGGTCACATGTACTCGATCTACGTCGGGTTCCGCGGCGGCAAGGGTGTGGCGACGGGTGCAGGCGTCTTTCTCGCTCTCGCACCGATCGCCGCGCTGGGCAGCCTGCTGATCTGGATGGTACTCGTGTTCGCGACCGGCTATGTGTCGCTCGCATCCATCGCGTCCGCCGCCGCGCTGCCGCTGCTCATCGCGCTCATCGGCGCACCCGGCCCAGTCCTGGCGCTGTCGGTTGGACTGTCGATCTTCGTCATATACGCGCATCGCGCGAACATGCGACGGCTCCTGCACGGCGAGGAGCATCGGTTCAGGAAGGGACGACACGCGCAGGCGCCACCCACTTCAGAGGAGCGAACGAGGTGAATGAACGCATTGGCGTAGTCGGGGCGGGTAGCTGGGGTACGGCGCTCGCCAACCTGCTGGCAAAGAAGGGGTATCCGGTGTGCATCTGGTCGTTCGAACCCGATGTCGCAGAATCGATCAACGAACGCCACCGCAACTCCGGATATCTTACCGACATTGAGCTCGACGAGCGCCTGGAAGCGACGACATCGCTAGAGGAAGCCGTTGCCGGCGCCTCCTGCATCCTGTCCGTCAGTCCTGCACAGCACGTGCGGAACGTGATGGCGCAGGCGGCCGGATCCATGCGCGAGGACGCGATCGTCGTCGGCGCATCGAAGGGCATCGAGACGGACACGCTCAAGACAATGGCGCAGGTGCTGGCAGAAGTGCTGCCCGCCGAGGCCGCCGCGCGTTCGTGCTACCTGTCCGGTCCGAGCTTCGCGCTCGAGGTCGCCCAGGAGCAGCCGACCGCGGTCACGATCGCCAGTCACGACGAGGCCGCGGGCACGCAGGCGCAGGAGATCTTTCAGACGCCGTACTTCCGGTGCTACACGAGCAGTGACGTGACCGGTGTCGAGCTCGGTGGCGCTCTGAAGAACGTGATTGCCGTGGCCGCAGGCATGGCCGTGGGACTCGGACTGGGGCACAATGCCACTGCGGCGCTCATCACCCGGGGCCTTGCCGAAATCACGCGCCTGGGTGTGAAGCTGGGCTCCAACCCGCTCACACTCGCGGGGCTGGCGGGTATGGGCGACCTCATCCTGACATGCACGGGTGGACTCAGTCGCAATCGTCATGTCGGTGTCGAGCTGGGCAAGGGTCGCACTCTCGACGAGGTGCTGGCTGAAATGACCATGATTGCCGAGGGCGTGCAGACCACGCGCGCCGCTCACGCGCTCGCGTTGCGCTCCGACATCGAAATGCCCATTGTCGCAGAGGTGCACGCCGTACTCTTCGAGGGAAGGACGGCGGCGGAAGCGGTGGAGAATCTGATGATGCGCGAACCCAAGGCAGAGCTCTGGCGATGACGGAACCCACGGAATCGCGCGATGCCGACCGCGCGGGTGAGACGAGTTCTCCGGCGCGCGCCGATCACGCGGCGCGCCCTCTCGTACGCAAGGAATACTATTCAATCAGCGAGGTGGCGGACCTGGTGGGCCTGCCGGCGCATGTGCTGCGCTACTGGGAGTCGCAGTTCACCGTCCTGAGTCCGTCGAAGAACCGGTCCGGCAACCGCGTTTACCAGCGCAAGGAGATCAAGCTCATCCTGCTGGTGAAGCAGCTGCTCCACGTTGAGAAGTACACTGTCGAGGGCGCGAAGCAGCGGCTCGACCAGCTGCGCAAGGGCGGCGACCTGGCCCGGGCGACGGCGACCGCGCTGGACGAGCAGATGGTCGCTGTGCTGCGCGAAGAGCTCGATTCGCTGCGTGACCTGCTGGCCGCGAGCGACTAATGCGCATTCTCGTCGCCAATGATGATGGCTACCTCGCCGGCGGCATTCAGACGCTCGCACGCGCTGCGGCGGAGCTCGGCAATGTGACCGTGGTCGCGCCGGACCGTGAACAGAGCGCCACCAGCCATTCGCTGACACTGCACTATCCGCTGCGCGTGCGCCTCACGCGTGAGGGCGTGCACGTCGTGGACGGGACGCCGACGGACTGCGTGATGCTCGCGATCGGTGAGCTGCTCGAGGAGCGCCCGGACTTCGTATTGTCCGGCATCAATCACGGGCCGAACCTGGGCGACGACGTGCTGTACTCGGGCACGGTCGCGGCCGCCATGGAGGCCACGATCCTCGGCATTCCCGCCATTGCCCTCTCGTATGCGGGCAAGGACCACGAGCGGCTCGGCGACTGGAACGACCTCCTGATCAGGCTGCTCAAGCAGCTCGTGCAGCGCAGCGATTTTCCCGCAGAGACTCTGCTCAACGTGAACCTGCCGGCCGTGCCGCCGGACGAGGTTGCCGGGGTGCGCGTCACCTCACTCGGCCGTCGCGCGTACGTCGGCTCGCTGACGCGGGCGGCGGATCCGAACGGGCGCGAGTACTTCTGGATCGGCGGCGGTGAGAGCAAGTGGTGGGGCGGTCCGGATTCCGACTTCCGTGCGATCCACGAGCATTTCATCTCGGTCACGCCGCTGCACCTGGACCTGACGAATTACCGATTGATGGAAGGGTTGAGCGGGTGGGGTCTGACGCTCTGAGCGACCGCCGGTACGAACGACAGAGACGGCAGCTGATCGAGACGATCCGCGACCGCGGAATCGAAGACCTCGAGGTGCTGCGGGTGTTCGATCTCGTGCCGCGTCACCTGTTCGTTCCCGAAGCCGTTCAGCATCGCGCGTACGAGGATGCACCCGTCCCGATCGGGTTCGGCCAGACCGCGTCACAGCCGTCGCTGCAGGCGCTGTATCTCCAGGTCCTGAAGATCCAGAATCATCACAAGGTGCTGGAGATCGGCACGGGCAGCGGCTACCAGACGGCTTTGCTCGGGCATCTGGCGGGTCACGTGTATTCGGTGGAGCGGATCCGCGAGCTCTCGGCGCGCGCGCGCACGGTGCTGGATGACCTCCGCTTCTCGAACATCGCTCTCCTCGTCGGTGACGGGACCATCGGCTGGTCGCGTTACGCGCCGTACGACGCGATCCTCGTGGCCGCCGCCTCGCCCGATGTGCCGCAGGCGCTGCTGGACCAGCTCGCGGAGGGAGGGCGCATGCTCATTCCGATCGGTGATCGCAACGAGCAGACGCTCACGCTGTTCGAGAAGACCGCCGACGGCGTGCGGCGCGAGGACATCACAGCGTGCACGTTCGTACCGCTGCTCGGCCGCTTCGGGTGGGCGGAATGAAGCTCGCTGCGGCCCGCGTTCTCCCTGCCGCGTGCGCGCTCGCAGTCGGTGTCGCGCCGCTCACAGGACAGACTCCGCCAGACACGTCGCGCTTCCGTCTCGATACCCTGCAGGTCCCGATCACGCGGACGGCCGTGGCGGCCGCACGCGCACCCGTTTCACTCTCGCTGGTGAGCCGCGACCGGATTCAGGACGCCCGCGCCACCGTGGGTCTGGACGAGGCGCTCGCATCCGTGCCGGGCCTGATCGTGGACAACCGCCAGAACTTTTCGCTCGGCAGCCGCATCGTCATCCGCGGACTCGGCGCGCGTGCCGCGTTCGGCGTGCGTGGTGTACGGGTCATGGTGGATGGCATTCCACTGACGATGCCCGACGGACAGACGAACCTGAACAACGTCGATCTCGGATCCGCAGGGTCCATCCACGTGCTGCGCGGTCCCGCCTCGTCGCTCTTCGGCAACGCGGCCGGAGGCGTGATCGCGGTGGAAACGGAGCCGGCGCCCGGTCCGCGATCGGCCGAAGCTCGCGTCACAGTGGGCGACCAGGGTCGCGGCGAGCTGACGAGGCTGTGGAAGGCCCAGGCGAAGGTGGCGGAAACCGCCGGTGCCTTCGACTACCTGGTCAGCGCCTCCCGGCTGAACGCGGACGGATACCGCGACCACGGTCGCGCACGGCAGTCGCTCGTGAACGCGCGCGCCGGATATGCCGCCGGCGCCGCGACGCGCCTGACACTGGTCGTCAACGTTGCCGATATGCCGGTTGCCGAGAACCCCGGCTCGCTGCCGCTCGATTCCGCCCGCAGCACGCCCGACATGGCGTGGCCGCGCAACGTCGCAACGGGGTCCGGCGAGAGCATGCGTCAGGCGCAGGCGGGCGTCCGGCTCCAGCACCAGGTCACGGATCGGCGGACGGATGTGTCAGCCCATGTGCTCCGCCGCACGCTGGAGAACCCGCTCCCGTTCGCGGTCATCGATCTCGGTCGCACCGCAGGCGGCGTGCGTGCGCTGCACGAACGCGACTTCCGCCGCACCGCGGTCACGGTTGGCGTCGATGCCGAAGCGCAGCGCGATGACCGGCTCGAGTTTGCCAACGAGGCGGGCGAGCCCGCAGGCCCGCCGCGGCGCGACCAGGAGGATCGTGTGGCGAGCATCGGGCCGTTCGCGCAGGCGCGTCTCGATCTCGGCGCACTCGGGCTCACGATCGGCGGGCGCTATGACGCCGTGCACTTCCAGACCATCGACCGGCGCGATGCCGCAACGGATGAGTCCGGAGAACGCACGCTCCATGCACCCAGTGTCATGGCCGGCGTGACGTTCGCTCTCCCGCGCGCCACGCTGTTCGCCAACGTCGCTTCCGCATTCCAGACGCCGACTACCACCGAGCTGCTGAACGCGCCGCCCGCTCCCGGATCACCGTGCTGCCCCGTCGGATTCAACACGGAGCTCGAGCCGCAGCGCACGCTCAGCTCCGAGATCGGCGTGCGCGGCGGGATTTCCGCGCGGTGGAGCTATGAGGCTGCGGCATACATCATGGACGTTCGTGATGCACTCGTGCAGTTCCAGGTCCCGGATGCCGACGGTCGCGACTTCTTCCGCAATGCCGGCCGCACGCGAAACCGCGGCATCGAGCTGGCAACGCACGCCGCAATCACATCCGCCGTCACCCTGTCCGCTTCCTATGCCCTCACCGATGTCCGCTTCCGCGATGACGGCAGCGCCGACACGGATTTCGAGGGGAACCGCGTACCGGGCATCACGCCGCACCGGCTCTTCGCCGCCGCGACCTGGTCGGCCCACGCATCGAGCGTCACCCTCGAGGTCCAGCACAACGCCACGCAGTACGCGGATGATGCGAACTCGGCCTCGAATCCGGCTTACACGGTCATCGACATGCGCGCACATACCGCGTTTGCCGCCGGGGCGTTCGAGCTCGCACCCTTCATCGCAGTCAACAATATCCTCGATGAGAAGTACTTCGGCTCCCTCACCGTCAACGCGGCGGCCGCTCGGTACTACGAGCCCGCGCCCGGCAGGAACGTGCTCATCGGCGCATCCATCCGGACCGGCGGATGGCGACATCGCTGAAACGATGATCTTTCCGACGGTCGGGTAGAACCATTAGTTTGTAACCGTCTGGCCAACGTGCTTGAACTCCCCGCAACGCGATTGGATGAGCCAGAATCCGTCACATACACCCCGGCGTGCGCTTTCGCCGCCGGCGGTGACGCGTTTTCATTTGAGAACAGCCTCCGCGACCGAGGCCGTATTTTCGCCACCCTATGTGCCGTCGTTCCGACCTGAAGCGGCCCGCCCGCCCCGTCCGCCAGAACCCACCGTAACAGAAGAGTCGTTCCCCGCGCCGACGGTCAGGCCACGCCCGACTGTATTGCCACCCGTGACGCGCGGCGCGGAGCTGCCGCGAGCGACACAATCAGAGACGGGCCGCACGGAGCCGGGGACATGGCGCGAGATCATCGCGCGCTTCGAACGCGAGCTCGGTCCTGCACCCGATGCGGATTCGCCGGCGGAAGCAGCGCCACCCTCCGAAGCACCGACGGGCGACGAACTGCCGCCGGGGGCCGACGCTGACATCGCAGGGGTCGAGGAAAGGCCCGAACTGGTGACACCCGCAGACGTCGCGAACATCGCCGACGTCGATGAGGCCGAAACGGTGACATCGCCAGCCGGTCCGGACATCGACGACACAACCGGACGATCGCCGCCGCCTGCGGACATCGAGGACACGGCTGAACCGGTGCCGTCGGCAGTTGACGCGGAGGTGGAGGAGATCGCTCCCGGAGCGCTGCCGTCACTCGACGACGCGGTTCCCTGGGAAATCGCGGCGATGACCACGCCCGATTACACGCCGCCTCCCTCCATCCACGATCGCGAGCACGACTCGTGGCCGGTGGATACCGAGGACGGAGATGCCGTCCCCGCATGGACCGACGACGTTCCGGAGCAGCGCGCCCCCGCCTCCATGGGAGATGCGCTCGCCGAGATCGGCGAATTGCTCCTGGACGATGAAGCGCCCACCGACCCCTGGGACGCCGACACGCGCCCCCGTGATGCTGCCGACGGTCGCTCCGACTTTCCCCTCGACGCATTCATCGTCCCCGCGGGCGTGCACCACGCGCCCACCGGCTACGACGCCGATGTCGCACGGCGGGTTGCACTCCGCCTCGATGAGCTCGCCCGTCAGCTCCGCGGCGACGGCCTGCAATCCCTCGGTCGCACCGGCAGCACGGACGAGCTGTCGCGGGTGCTCGCCGCAATCGTGACGGGGTTCGTCGCCCGCGACGACTAGGCGGCAGCATCCGGCCGAGGCAGCCGAAGGGACTGGCCTCCGGCGGAGCTTCGGTTTATCTTCGGGCAGTCGGCTTCCACCTCTGCCCGGAGCACCGCCCATGATCCTCCTCACGATCGGCAACGCGTCGCGACGTCTGTCCAGCCCGTCGGGTATCGACGAGATATGGATCCGGCTGCATCTGCGGGCGGACGCCGGGGACCCGCCGGAAGTGCACGTGCGGATCGACGCGCCGCGGTTATCGCTGCATCTCAGCGCAGGTGATTCAGGGTTCACCCCGGCTGAACGACCGCTGCGGGAGGGGGAGGCCGGCGTGCTCGGGCTGTGGCGCGAGCGCGGCCTGGACCGGCCCGGATTCCGGAGCGGTCAGCTCGTGGCCTTCCTGCATCAGTTGTACGACCTGCTGCTGGAGCCGGGGACGAGGGCCGAGCCCGCCGGAAGGAGCCACAGAACCGTCGTGGACGCCCCCATCTGCATGCGTTAACGTTCCGGGATGTACTCCACCTGCCTCTTCTGCTGTCGGCCGCTGGGCGAGAACGGCACCCTGGAGACGTTTCCCACCGGAACGAGGCTGGCATTCGACCCGGCCAGGGGCCGTCTATGGGTGGTGTGCCGGAAGTGTGAGCGCTGGAATCTCTCGCCGCTCGAGGAGCGGTGGGAGGCGATCGAAGACGCCGAGCGGCTCTTCCGTGGCACGCGCACGCGTGTCTCCACGGAGAACATCGGTCTGGCGCGGCTGGAGGGGGGTCTGGAGCTCGTCCGGATCGGGAAGCCCATGCGACCGGAGTTTGCGGCGTGGCGGTATGGCGACCAGTTCGGGCGACGGCGGCGGCGTGCGCTGCTGATCGGCGGTGGTGCCGCTGCCGTCCTGGGCACGTTCGTGGTTGCGGGTGCCGCGACCGGAATGATCAGCACGGCGTTCCTCTCGCAATCGGGCACGTGGGTGAACCTGTGGGTGAATGCGCGCACGCTGGTGCGCGTCCGCAGGGCCGACGGCACGATCCTCAAACTGAAGCAGCCGGATCTCAGTGCTGGCATCCTGGGTCGGGGCGCGGACGATGAGTGTCAGCTGTCGCTGGGCAGAAAGGGAGAGCATTTCTTCACGGGTGCCGAGGCTGAGCGCGTGCTGGGGCTCGTGATGCCGAGACTCAATGCTGCCGGGGCGAGAGCCACGCAGGTGCAGGATGCCGTCCGCAAGATCGAGCAGTCGGGTGGGCCGACGGCGTACCTGTCCAGAGTTGGAACGTGGGCGCCGTATGAAGGCGTGGGGTGGAAGCCCGAGGGGCCGAAGCTTGCCTCGCTCACGAAGATGACGAAGCTCGCGCTCGAGATGGCGCTTCACGAAGAGCAGGAGCGCCGCGCGCTCGATGGTGAGCTCAAGGGGCTCGAGCTCGCATGGCGCTCGGCCGAGGAGGTCGCCGCGATCGCCGATGACCTGCTGCTCCCTGACAATGTCCGTGTACGGATGAACGCGGCCGAAGGGCAGCGCGGAGAAGCCGACGATCGTGAACACGCCTGAATCCGGGATGCGGGCCGGAACGTGACGAGTCGCCGTCCGTGCCGTATATTTCAGAATCACGCGCCCGTAGCTCAGGTGGATAGAGCACAAGTTTCCTAAACTTGGGGCCGCAGGTTCGAGTCCTGCCGGGCGCATGCAGCGGCCGCTTTCGATCGGGAGCGGCCGTCCGTTTATCACACGAGGCTGGAAAGGCTGCCTATGACGTTCGACAGCCCCCAGGTCACGGTCGCGATAGCGCTGGCAGCGGGGATGCTGTGCCAGTCGCTCGCACATCACCTGCGCATGCCCGGCATCGTGCTGCTCCTGCTGGCTGGCGTGCTCCTCGGCCCGCAGGTCGCGGGGCTGGTGCAGCCGGACACACTGGGGCCGTACCTCCAGATGATCGTGGCGGCATCCGTCGCGGTCATCCTGTTCGAGGGCGGCCTCAACCTGCAGGTCAAGCGTCTGCGTGGCGAGGCGCTGGCTATCCGGAAACTGATCACGATCGGCGCCCTGATCACGGCAGTGCTCGCGACACTTGCCGCTCACTACATCATCGGCTGGGACTGGCGTATCGCGGTACCGTTCGGGACGCTCGTCGTGGTGACGGGCCCGACGGTGGTGACGCCGCTGCTGCGCCGCATTCGCGTCAACCACAAGCTGCACACGGTGCTGGAAGCGGAAGCGGTGCTGATCGATCCGATCGGCGCCGTGATCGCTGTTGTAGCCCTGGAGGTGGTGCTGTCCCACGAGCTGGGCGAGGCGGCGTGGGGGTTGCTCGGGATACCGACGCGGATCCTGTTCGGCACCGTCATGGGTGTGGTCGGCGGCTACGCCATGGCGAAGCTGATCGCCGTGGAGCGCTTCATACCCGAAGGCCTCGAGAGTGTCTTCACGCTGGCGATGCTCGTGCTGCTGTTCGAGGTCACCGACGCAGTCCTGCCGGAAAGCGGGATCATGGCGGCGCCGATCGCGGGCATGGTGGTGGGCAACATGCCGTCACGACCGAGTCGTGAGCTCAGGGAGTTCAAGGAGCAGCTCACCGTGATGCTGGTAGGTCTGCTGTTCATTCTGCTCGCCGCTCACGTACGCCTGCAGGAAGTGACGGCGCTCGGCTGGCGGGGTGTGGCGACGGTCGCGCTGCTCATGTTCGTCATCCGTCCGCTCACGGTAGCAGTGAGCACGATGGGATCCACGTTGACGGTGCGCGAGCGCATGTTCGTCGCGTGGCTGGCGCCGCGCGGCATCGTGGCGGCTGCCGTGGCGTCGCTGTTTGCCGAGCAGCTCACGAATGAAGGCCTGCCCGAAGGCGTGCAGCTTCGCGCTCTTGTGTTCCTCGTGATCGCGGCGACGGTGCTCATCCAGGGCCTGTCGGGCGGTGCCATTGCGTCGTGGTTGGGAGTACGCCGTCTCACCAACACCGGCTGGGTGATTGCCGGCGCCAATGCACTTGCCCGCACGCTCGCGCTGACGCTCAAGAAGGCGGGCGAGGACGTCGTCATCGTGGATACCGATCCAGCCGAGATCGCTGAAGCCGGCAGGTCGGGTATCCAGTCGATCGAGGGCAATATCCTGGACGAGGCCGTGCTCCAGCGAGCGGACCTCGAGAGCCGCAGGGGAGCGGTGTCGCTCATCCCGAACGAAGCCGTGTCCCTACTCATCGCGCAGAAGGCTCGTCGGGACTATCGCGTCGCGAATGCCATTGTCATTGTGGGGCCCGGCGAAGATCGCGAGCCGGCGCAGCGCGTTGACGCGCTCGGCGCACATGTCCTGTTCGGTTCCGGCACCGATCTGGTGCACTGGACGGGCGAGATCGTACGTGGGAAGGCGGCAGTAAAGGCCTATCGCTACGCTGGTGAGAATGAACTGGACCTGAGTGACCTGGCGGATTCAGACAGCGGCAGGCTGCCTCTCGTAATCGCGCAGCGCGGCTATGCCGCGCCGGTCAGCAACCACTCTCGCGCACGCAGCGGCGACACCGTGTACTTCCTCGAGGCGCCGGATGTCCAGGCCCCGGAAGACTTCGAGCGGGCGTCGGATACGACGCGTGAGGTGGCGGTTGGCAACGAGGAACCGACGACGACAGCGGAGGGCGTGATACGCTAGACGGCCCGGCGCGGCCGGTGGGGAAACAACGACACGCGGTCCGTCTGCGGTGCGGTCTTCTGGTTGCGCCGCGGCAGTTCCTCGGCCGCGAGACGATCGAGCAGGAAGATGTACAGCGCGTCGCGCAACGCGGCTGGAACGCCCGCCATTTCCGAGTACAGCTCAACGGTCTGCAGGATGGTGTGCGTCTCGGTCAGCTCACGCGCGAACTTCGCCGCGTGCCGGACATGAATGTCCAGCAGGCCCGCCTGCGCCGCGCCGGTCGCGAGCTCGACCCACCGCCGCAGATCATGGTGAACCCGCCCACGCAGCCGCCTCGTGATGACCTTCAGCAGCGTCGCATTCTCCGGCTGTGCCGGCTCCTCGCCTTCAACGAAGAGACTGGCGGCGCTGCCCTTCGATGCGCGATGCCCCAGTGCCGCGAGAACGCTGTATGACAGCAGCTCCGCATCCGCACCGACGATCCCGTGCATGCGCAGATAGATGTCGAGCATCCTGACCGCCGACACACGGCCGGCGGCGAGCTCGATCATCGAGATGGCACTGTTGACGTGAAACTGGGTGACGGCCTCGCGTGCGAGCGCTGCCTGCACTTCCAGCTCGCGGCGCTTGGCGACGGTCAGCTTGCGCGACGGCTTGCGCGAACTCATGCGGGAACTCCGGTGCTCCTGGAGTGAATCGTATGGTGCCGACGGCCGCAAGCCGCATTCCGTACACCGGCTCCTGATGCGGCTTCTCGCGACGCACGTGATAAGGCGGTGCAGGACTGCCGTTTATGGGACCGGAGGTGAGCGATTGCTGCAGGGCCGCAACAATCCGTGCGCGACAAAAAGGTGCCGTTCCCCGCACCTTTTGCCGACGCGCTGCACGCCCCGACTTGCCCAACGCCGCCGTGCCGTGCCACAATGCGAATCAACCGACTCCCCTCGGCAGGAATCCATTGCGCATAGTCACCATCGGCGGAGGCCCCGCCGGCCTCTACCTCTCGCTGCTGCTGAAACGCGCGAATCCCGCGCATCAGGTCACAGTGCTGGAGCGGAACCGTCCGGATGACACGTTCGGGTGGGGTGTCGTCTTCTCCAATCAGACACTCGACAACCTCCGTGCCGCCGACGAGGAGAGCTACAACCGCATCACCGACTACTTCGCGCACTGGGATGACATCGACATCCACTTCAAGGGTCGCGTCATCACCTCCGGTGGTCACGGCTTCAGCGGCATCGCACGACGCCGCCTGCTGCACATCCTTCAGGAGCGTGCCCGGTCG
The DNA here is from genome assembly GCA_035461085.1 of Longimicrobiales bacterium. Taxonomy (GTDB): domain Bacteria; phylum Gemmatimonadota; class Gemmatimonadetes; order Longimicrobiales; family RSA9; genus SH-MAG3. The sequence goes on from DATHVW010000075.1 coordinate 12,418, forward strand.
CTGGGCGTGGACCTGCGCTTCCAGCACGAGATCGGATCGCTGAATGACCTCGAGAGGCACGGACTGGCCGATGCCGACGTCATCGTCGCCGCCGACGGCGCGAACAGTGTGATACGTCGCGAGCGCGCCGCCTGCTTCCGCCCGTCCCTGGACGTACGCTCCGCCCGCTACATCTGGCTGGGTACGACACTGCCGCTCGACGCGTTCACGTTCATCGTCGTGGAGACGGATCACGGCGTGTTCCAGGTGCACGGCTACCGCTTCGACGACACCGGGTCCACGTTCATCGTGGAGTGCGACGAAGCGTCCTGGCTGGCGGCCGGACTCGACCGCACGGACACGACGCAGACGATCGAGTTCTGCGAGCGCCTCTTCGCGCCCTGGCTGCAGGGACACCGGCTCGTGAGCAACGCGGCCCATCGCGCGACCAGCCCCTGGATCCGGTTCGTGCGGGTGAGCAACGAGCGCTGGTTCGATGGCAACGTCGTGCTCGTGGGCGATTCGGCACACACGGCGCACTTCTCGATCGGGTCGGGCACCAAGCTGGCCATGGAGGACGCCATCTCACTCGCGCGTGCGCTCGGATCGGAGGCCCCGCTCGACGCGGCGCTCACGGAGTACCAGAACGAACGCATGACCGAAGCGCTGCGACTCCAGAACGCGGCACGCAACTCGATGGAGTGGTTCGAGCACGTCGGCCGCTACGTCCATCTCGATCCGGAGCAGTTCGCCTACAGCCTGCTGACGCGGAGTCAGCGTGTCAGCCACGAGAACCTGCGCTTGCGCGACCGCCGCTACCTCGAGTCCGTCGAACGCTGGTGGGCGTCGAGGGCCCAGATGCAGGCGCGGGTGCAGGGGACCACCGAGAGGCTCGATTCGGAGAGCCCCTCGGGCCCGCCCCGCGGCACCGGCACGACCCGGCAGCCGACTCCGCCCATGTTCACGCCGTATCGACTGCGCTCCCTCGAGCTGATGAACCGTATCGTCGTGGCGCCGATGGACATGTACTCGGCGGTCGACGGTACACCGAACGATTTTCATCTCGTTCATCTCGGCGCCCGCGCGCTCGGCGGCGCCGGGCTGGTGATGACCGAGATGACCTGCACCTCCCCCGACGCGCGCATCACGCTCGGGTGCACCGGCATGTACGCCGATGCCCATGTGGACGCCTGGCGCCGCATCGTCGGCTTCGTGCACGGGAACAGCCGCGCCGGCATCTGCCTTCAGCTCGGGCATTCCGGCCGCAAAGGCTCGACGCGGCTCATGTGGGAGGGCATGGATGAGCCGCTGGAGAACGGCAACTGGGAAGTCATCGGCCCGTCCGCGCTGCCATATTCACCGGCGAACCAGACGCCGCGCGCGATGACGCGCGCCGACATGGACCGCGTGCGCGACGACTTCGTGCGTGCCGTCCATTCCGGCCACGCGGCGGGCTTCGACATGATCGAGCTGCACTGCGCCCATGGCTACCTGCTCTCGAGCTTTCTCACACCCCTGAGCAATCAGCGCGACGATGCATACGGCGGGTCCGTCGAGAATCGTCTGCGCTATCCGCTGGAGGTATTCATCGCGATGCGGGCAGCCTGGCCGGAGGACAGACCGATGTCCGTCCGCATCTCCGCAACCGACTGGGTGGATGGCGGGATCACCGATGCCGATGCCGTCACCATCGCGCGCGCGTTCGTGGCGGCCGGTGCGGACATCATCCACGTGTCCGCGGGGCAGACGACTCCGGACGCGAAGCCGGTGTACGGCCGCATGTATCAGACGCCGTTCAGTGACATGATCCGCAACGAGGCACGCGTGGCGACGATCGCCGTCGGCAACATCAGCGACGCGGACCAGGTCAACTCGATCATCATGGCCGGTCGTGCAGACCTGTGCGCACTGGCGCGTCCGCACCTGAGCGATCCGAACTGGACGTTGCGCGCTGCGGCCCAGCTCGGATACACGCCGCAGCACTGGCCACCGCAGTACCTCACCGGAAAGCGCCAGCTGGAGCGATCATTCGAACGCATGAAGGAGATGGACATTGCCGGTGCAACATGACTGATCGCGGCGCGGCTCGCAGCGTGCAGACGGACCAGACCTCCGAACGATGGCTGGCGGGGCGGCATGCGATCGTGACGGGCGGCGGACGCGGCATCGGTGCAGCGATCGCGAACGAACTGGCACGCCGGGGGGCGACCGTGACGATCACAGGACGCGACCTCGACAGGCTGCGCGATACCGCGCAGGAACTCAGTGGCGCGCATGGCGTTATGGTGGCCGCGCTGGTGTGTGACATCACCGACGCGGACAGCGTGCGTTCCGTGTTCGCGACGGCACAGCGCGAGCACGGGGACGCATACATTCTGGTGAACAACGCAGGGCAGTCGGAGGGCCGGCCGTTCCTGGACACGTCGCGGGAGCTGTGGGAGCGGATGCTCGCGGTGAACCTCACGGGCGCGTTCACCTGCACGCAGCAGGTGCTCGGAAGCATGCAGCGCGCGCGCGAGGGCCGCATCGTCAACATCGCATCGACGAGCGGGCTGAAGGGGTACCGCAACATCACGGCGTACTGCGCATCGAAGCACGGCCTGGTCGGGCTGACACGCGCGCTCGCCGCGGAAACCGCTCGCGCGGGAATCACGGTGAACGCCGTGTGCCCCGCCTACACGGACACGGACATGGCCGCGCGCGCGGTGAGCAACGTCGTGCGCGACATGGATCGCACGGAGGACGAGGCGCGCGCACTCATCGCGCGGTCCGTGCCGCGCGGGACACTGATCACGCCCGCCGAAGTGGCCGGGGCGGTCGCGTGGCTGTGTTCGCCCGGCGCGACCGGAATCAGCGGACAGGCAATCACGATAGCCGGTGGAGAGATCTGATGAGGACAGCGCAGTGAAGACGGAGCTGCTGGCGGCGGACCTGAGACCGCACAGCTTCGGATGGGAGGTGGACGCCGGCATTGCGACCATCACGCTCAGCCGGCCCGAACGCAAGAACCCGCTCAGCTTCGCATCGTACATCGAGCTGCGTGACATGTTCCGGTCTCTCGTGTACGCGACGGACGTGAACGCCGTGGTCGTGACCGGTGCGGGCGGCAACTTCTGTTCGGGCGGCGACGTGCACGAGATCATCGGTCCGCTGGTGGAGCTGAAGGAGAGCGGCCGGATGGACGAGCTGCTCGCGTTCACGCGCATGACGGGCGATCTGGTGAAGGCCATGCGCGGCTGCCCACAGCCGATCGTGGCCGCGATCGACGGTGCGTGCGTGGGGGCCGGTGCGATCATCGCGATGGCCAGCGATATGCGGCTCGGCACCGACCGCAGCAAGGTCGCGTTCCTGTTCACCCGCGTCGGCCTTTCGGGCGCCGACATGGGCGCGTGCGCGATCCTGCCGCGCATCATCGGGCAGGGCAGGGCCAGCGAGCTGCTGTATACGGGGCGCTCAATGGACGCGACGGAGGCGGAGCGCTGGGGTTTCTACAACCGCATCTGCGCGCCGGAGTCGGTGCTGGCGGATGCACGCGAGCTCGCCCGCACACTCGCCGCGGGGCCGACATTCGCGCACGCGATGACGAAGCGTGCACTGCACCAGGAGTGGGCGATGGGCGTGGACGAGGCCATCGAGGCGGAGGCGCAGGCGCAGGCGATCTGCATGCAGACGGAAGACTTCGCGCGCGCGTATCGTGCGTTCGTGAAGAAGGAGCGGCCCGTGTTCGAAGGCAACTGATGCCGGACTCCAGCTACCTCGAGTGGCCCTTCCTGGATGATGCCCATCGCGCGGTGGCGCACGACATCCGTGCCGCCGCACCCACCCTCGCGCGCGCCGCATCCGGGCCGGACGTGGACGTCGCGACCCGGGCCGCCGTACGGGCGCTGGGGGACGGCGGCTGGCTGAGACACGTCGTGCCATCCGCGTACGGCGGTACGCGGGAGCGACTCGATGTACGCTCGCTGTGTCTCATCCGCGAGGCGTTGGCGTATAGCAGCGGCATCGCCGACTTCGCGTTCGCCATGCAGGGCCTCGGCACCGGGGCCATCACGGAGTTCGGCAGCGACGCCCAGCGATCCCGCTATCTGCCCCCGGTCGTGCGCGGTGAAGCCGTGGCGGCCTTCGCGGTGTCGGAAAGCGAAGCGGGCTCCGATATCGCCGCCATGCAGACGACATCCCGTTCGGAGGGAGACGGGTTCGTGCTGAGCGGCGAGAAGACATGGATCTCGAACGCGGGCATCGCGGACCACTACGTCATCGTGTGTCGCCACCCGGAGTCAGGCGAGAAGGGCTACGCCGCGTTCATCGTGGAGGCGACCACTGCGGGACTCGGCATCAGCGCACGGGTAGACGTAAACGCGCCACACGTGCTCGGCACGCTCACCCTGGACGAGTGCCGGGTGCCGGGCAGCGCGCTGATCGGGGAGGCAGGGGCGGGCCTCAGGGTCGCGCTCGGGACGCTCGACATCTTTCGCACGACCGTCGGCGCGGCCGCGCTCGGGTTCGCGCGGCGCGCGCTGGACGAGGCGCTCGCATGGTGCGCTGTACGGCGCGTGTTCGGGCAGCGGCTGGCCGACATGCAGCTGACGCAGGCGAAGCTTGCGGACATGGCAGTGGCGGTGGATGCCGCCGCACTGCTCGTCTATCGTGCCGCCTGGGCGCGCGATCGCGGAGCGGGCCGCATCACCCGCGAGGCGGCCATGGCGAAGCTGTACGCCACTGACGCCGCACAGGTCGTGGTCGATGAGGCGGTGCAGTTGCTGGGAGCCCGCGGCGTCGCCCTCGGATCGACCGTGGAGCGACTGTCGCGCGAGGTCAGGGCTCTCCGGATCTACGAGGGCACGAGCGAGATCCAGAAGATCGTGATAGCCGGACAGGTGCTCGGCGCTCACGAGCGCCACGCTGCACAGGCTTCACCGGAGGTGGCACCATGACGCAGCTGACCGCACATGCGACCGCGCCCACCGCCCACGTCGATACGTTCGCGCGGGACAATCTGCCGCCGCGCGACCTGTGGCCCGTGCTGGACATGGGCGGCCTGAGCTACCCGCCCCATCTCAACTGCGTGACGGAGCTGCTGGACCGGCACGCCGCCGAGGACGCCGGCCGCATCGCGTTCATCACTCCCGAAACGAGCTGGACCTATGGTGAGCTCCTCAGCCACGCGAACCGGATCGCGCGTGTGCTGGTCGAGGATCTCGATGTCCGACCCGGCAACCGCGTGCTGCTGCGCGGCGCGAACAACCTGATGATGGCGGCGTGCTGGTTCGCGGTGCTGAAGGTGGGCGGTGTCTGCGTGTCCACGATGCCGCTGCTGCGCGCCCGTGAGCTGGCCCACGTGATCGACCGTGCACGCGTGTCGCTCTCGCTCACGGACACGCGCGTTGCCGCCGACCTGGAGCAGGCCCGGGCGCGCGTCGATGCACGGCACCGCGTGGTCCACTTCAATGCGCCCGGCATGGCCGGCTCGCTGGAGTCGCTCATGGGGACCAGGCCGGATACGTTCGAGAACGTGCAGACTGCGGCCGATGACGTCGCTCTCATCGCATTCACATCCGGCACGACCGGTCAGGCGAAGGGCACCATGCACTTCCACCGCGACATCCTCGCCGTCGCGGACACGTTTTCGAAGCACGTGCTCCAGCCCGAGCCCGATGACGTCTTCTGCGGCTCGCCGCCGTTCGCATTCACGTTCGGACTCGGCGGCCTGATCCTGTTCCCCATGCGCATCGGCGCGGCTTCACTTCTGCTCGAAAAGGCATCACCGCCGGTGCTGCTCGAGGGCATCCGTTCCCACGGCGCCACCATCTGCTTCACGGCGCCGACGGCGTATCGCGCCATGCTGGAGGACGCACGGCAGGGTGGCGTCGGCAGACTGCGCAAATGTGTTTCAGCGGGGGAGACGCTGCCGCGCGCGACCTTCGAGGCGTGGGAGCAGGCGACGGGCATCCGCATCATCGATGGCATCGGCTCGACCGAGATGCTCCACATTTTCATATCCGCGGCCGGCGCTGCCATCCGCGCGGGCTCGACCGGCGTGTCCGTACCGGGCTACACCGCATGTGTACTCGACGAGGACGGGCGTGAGCTGCCGCGCGGGAGTGTCGGGCGGCTGGCCGTGCGAGGACCCACCGGATGCCGTTACCTTGCGGATCCGGAGCGACAGCGCGCGTACGTGAGCAACGGCTGGAACATCACGGGCGACGCATACGTCGAGGACGCCGACGGCTATTTCTGGTACCAGGCGCGTACGGACGACATGATCATCTCCGGCGGCTACAACATCGCGGGGCCGGAAGTCGAGAACGTGCTGCTGGAGCATGAGTGTGTCCGGGAGTGTGCAGTCATCGGCGTGCCCGACGACGCGCGCGGACAGGTGGTCAAGGCGGTAGTCGTTCTGAGCGAGGGCACAGCCGCGGACGAACACACCGTGCGCGTGCTCCAGGATTTCGTGAAGGCACAGATTGCACCGTACAAGTACCCGCGCATCATCGAGTTCGCCGATGAGCTGCCGCGGACGGAGACGGGAAAACTGCAGCGCTACCGGCTGCGTGAGGAGAGCGCGTGAACAGTGCCCAGGTCACACCCGAAGGCTGGCCGCGCGGAGCGGGCTATGCCCATGGCGCAGTCGCACACGGGCGCGTGCTGTGCACGGCCGGTCAGATCGGCTGGGACCCGCTGACGGAGAAGCTCGTCGGGCCTGACTTCGCCACGCAGGCCGCGCAGGCCCTGGCAAACGTCGCGACAGTGTTGCGTGCCGGAGGTGCGCGCCCCGAGCACCTGGTCCGGCTCACATGGTATGTGACTGATCGTGCCGCCTACCTCGACGCGAGAGCGCATATCGGCACCGCATACCGGCGCCATTTCGATCGCTATTTCCCCGCCATGACCGTCGTCATTGTGGCCGGCTTGCTCGAGGCGGGGGCGCTGGTCGAGATCGAAGCGACGGCCGTCATCCCCGACTGACGGGCGCCCACGCCGTTCTGGCAGACGGTCGCGGCCCGCGCCTTGCGCGGATGGCAGCCAACGCGCCCCGCCGGGGCCATCCAATTTGACACGGGACAGCTCATACCGTTGAAGCGACTCAGGTCATACGCGCTGTGGGCGCTCGCGTCGGCCGGCGTATTCGGGTCTGCTGCCGACGCGCAGCAGATCCCGGCGCCGGTCGGCTACGTGAATGACTTTGCCGATGTGATCGCGCCGGATCGCGAAGCGGCGATGCAGCGCGTCATCGACGAGGTACGACAGAAGTCGGGTGGCGAGATCGTGGTGGTGACGCTCAGCTCGCTGGAGGGTCGCCCGCGCGACGAAGTCGCGCTCCGCATCGGTCGTGAATGGGGCATCGGTCAGCGGGGTGAGCCGGGCGACCGCGCGCGCAATACGGGCGTGCTCATCCTGGTGGTGCCGCGCACACGCGATACGGGCGGCGAGCTCAAGATCGAGCTCGGTCTCGGCGCGAACACGTTCATCACGGCGACCGAGGCCGGGCGCATCGCGGACAACTACATGGTGCCCGCGTTCCGGCAGGACGATTACGGAACGGGTATCCAGGCCGGCGTCGAACAGATCGCCCTTCAGTTCGCGGAGGCGTTCGACTTCGAGATCACCGGGGCGGTCATCGAGGAGCGGCAGCCGGGCCCGGCTTCGCGTCCGGGCTCCGGCTATCTCTTCTGGCTCATCGGCATGGCCGTCCTCATCGCGCTCTTCAGCGGTCGCGGTCGCGGCGGCCCGGGCGGGCGCGGCGGACGCGGTGACGGACTGTCGATGCTCCTGCCGTTCCTGATCGGCGCGAGCATGGGCGGCCGGCGCGGCGGCGGCGGGTTCGGCGGCGGCGGGTTCGGAGGTGGTGGTTTTGGTGGCGGCGGGTTCGGCGGATTCGGCGGCGGCGGCGGGTTCGGCGGCGGCGGCATTGGACGAAGCTGGTGAGGGGAGGACGTCAATGACGGACCCGCGCAGACTCGCGGACGAATTCGTGACCGGCCTCAGGCGTGACCTGGGAGACCGGATGCGCAGTGCGGCGCTGTTCGGCTCTGCGGCACGGAACGAGTGGATCGACGGCGTGAGCGATGTCAACGTGCTGGTGCTCGTCGACAACATCGACGCGCCGCTGCTCGCCCGCGGAGCGGACACGGCGCGCAGCTCGGTGAAGCGGCGGGTGATGCCGCTGCTCATGGAGCAGGAGGAGTGGCGTCGAGCGGGCGATGTGTTCAGCATCGAGCTGGCCGACATGAAGGACGCGCACGTACCGCTCTTCGGCGACGACCCGGTCGAGCATTACGCGGCGGATCATGACAACCTCCGGTTGCAGGCGGAGCGCGAGCTGCGCGCCAAGCTGCTCCATCTCCATTCCGGTATGCTGCTCGCCGGCGAGGACGGCAAGCGGCTGGGTCAGCTGCTGCTGCACGCACTGCCGTCCTTCACGACCTATCTGCGCGCGGCGCTTCGGCTGGCCGGTGCGCCGGTCCCCGCGACGACGCCGGAAGTGATCGACCACGCCTGCCGGCTCGCCGGTGCGGACCCCGAAGTATTCCAGCGTGTCTACCGGGCCCGCTCCAGCCGTTCGGCGCTCGAGCCGGGTTCCGCCGAACTCGCCGATCGTTTCAATACCGCCGCACAGCAGCTGGCGGAGTACATCGACGCTCACGGGAGGTAACTCAGCAATGACACGACGACTCGCGGCAGTCCTGGCACTGGTGCTGCTCACGTCCGGGTGCGGCTATAACCGTATTCAGGAGCTGGACGAGCAGACCGAGCAGATGCGCGGCAACATCGACGCCGAGCTGCAGCGCCGTAACGATCTCATCCCGAACCTGGTCGCCACGGTGGACGAGGTGGCGTCGTTCGAGCAGGAGACGCAGACGGGAGTCGCGGAAGCCCGCGCCGGGCTGTCGCGCGCACAGCAGCAGATGACGGAAGCGCTGAATGACGGGGACGCCGGTGACCTGAGCGCCGCGGATGCCGAGGTCCAGCGAAACCTGGACCTCTTCATCAACGTCGCCGTGGAGGCGTATCCGACGCTGCGCGCGAACGAGAACTTCATTCGCCTGCAGGACGAGCTGACGGAGACGGAGAACCGGATCAGTGTCTCCAGACGGGACTACAACGAGTCCGTCACGACGTACAACACGTATATCCGCCGCTTCCCACAGCTCATTACGGCGAAGGTGATCGGCGCGGACCGCAAGGAGCAGTTCGAGGCCGAGGAGGGTGCGCGTCAGGCGCCCACCGTGGAGTTCGAGCGCGGGCGCTAGGGACGGGAAGGGGACACCCGGCTCTGCCGATCACCGGCCGCGGAACGCGGACGTGATCGGCAGACGCCGATCCTTGCCGAACGCGCGCGGGGTGATCTTCACGCCCGGGGCGGCCTGGCGCCGCTTGTACTCGCTGCGATCCACGAGAGTGACGACGCGACGGACGGTCACCTCGTCGAAACCCTCGGCCACGATCTCACCGACGCTCCAGTCCTCCTCGACGTATTTCTCGAGTATCGCATCCAGGATGGGATAGGGCGGGAGCGAGTCCTGGTCCGTCTGATCGGGACGAAGCTCCGCCGATGGCGGCTTCTCGATGGTGCTGACCGGAATCACGACGCCGCCCGGCTGAGCGTTGCGCCAGCGGCTCAGCTCGTACACCAGCGTCTTCGGTACGTCCTTCAGCACGGCGAAGCCGCCGGCCATGTCACCGTAGAGCGTCGCGTATCCCGTCGCGACCTCGCTCTTGTTGCCCGTGGTGAGCAGCATCCAGCCGAACTTGTTCGACAGCGCCATGAGCAGCATCCCGCGCGCCCGGGACTGCAGGTTCTCCTCGGTGACATCCGGTGGCATGTCGTGCAGGAGGGGGCGCAGCACCTCGAGTGAAGCCTCGAAGACGGGCTCGATGCCGATCTCCAGCAGGTCGATACCGAGCATGGCGCCGAGCTCCTCCGCATCGCGCAGGCTGCCCTCCGAGCTGTAGCGGCTCGGGAGCTTCACTCCCGTCACACGATCCCGTCCGAGCGCGTCCGCCGCGATCACCGCGACCAGGGCGGAGTCGATTCCGCCCGACAGCCCGAGCACCACCCGGGAGAAGCCGTTCTTCTCCACGTAGTCACGCGTGCCGAGCACCAGCGCGGCGTAGACCTCGGCCAGGTCGTCGATAACGGGGCCGCTCGCGGACGGTTCACCGGCGCGATCGGTGTCCGCATCCGGGCGATGCAATGGACCCGAGCTCATCACCTGCGCCTGAGAGGCATCCGCTCCTGCACCCGCTTCGGCTGCCACGTGCGCTTCCGCGTTTCCTGCCGGCTCCGCCACTCCCGGTCCGCGAGCGACGGCATGCGCGGTTTTCTCGTGACTCGACGGATCGCCGGCAAACACCCGGGTGACGCTTGCGGGTTCCTCGCGCAGGGTGTGACGCCGCCGCGGGTCATGGAGTCGCGCGCGAAAGACCTGTTCGAGCTCGATGTCGCAGACCAGGAGATGCTCCCGGAATGTGGGCGCGCTCGCGAGCAGCTCGCCCTCCGGACCGAACACCAGGCTGCCCCCATCGAACACCAGCTCGTCCTGGCCGCCGACCAGGTTGACGTAGGCGATGGCGACGGCGTAATCGGAGGCGCGCGTCGCGAGCATGCGGTGCCGGTCGTGCTGTTTGCCGCGGTGATACGGTGAGGCGTTGATGTTCACGATGACGTCCGCGCCCGCGCGCGCGAGCCGGCCGACGGGTCCGCCCGGCAGCCAGATATCCTCGCAGACGCTGATGCCGATCCAGGCGCCACGAGCACACACCAGCAGCTCGCCGACACCGGGCTTGAAGTAACGCAGCTCGTCGAAGACCCCGTAGTTGGGCAGTCTCTGCTTGTGATAGGTGGCGAGCCAGCGACCATCGTGCAGCACGGCAGCGGCATTGAAGAGGTCGAACCGCCGATCGGCGAAGCCGACCACCGCCGTGATGCCCGTCGTCGCCGGAGCCAGAGCCTCGACCGCCTCCCGGTTGGCCGCGATGAACCCCGGCTTCAGCAGGAGATCCTCGGGCGGGTATCCGCACACGGCCAGCTCCGGGAACGCGATCACGTCCACACCCTGTTCCCGCGCCGCCTCCATCTGATCGCGGATCTTTGCGACGTTCGCCTCCACGGCGCCGACCGTCGCGTTCATCTGCGCGAGCCCCACCCGCACACAGCTCATCCAGCCTCCTCTGTGACACACGCACGAGACGGCCCGAAGATCCTATCCGTACGCGGGCGCCGCAAGGATTCAACGCGCCCGCGTTTACCGGGCCCCATCGATCCTGTATCTTTCCGCAGCATTCGCGCACTCGATCCCTGGAGCCCGCTTGTACCCGGAACTCTTCCGCATCGGCAATTTCGTCGTGACGACGTTCGGTCTGATGATGTTCCTGTCCTTCGTGACAGGCGCCTGGATCCTGGGCAAGCAGCTCGAGCGGTATGGTCAGCCGAAGGAGCTGGCCTGGGACGTTCTCGCCTGGGTGGCCGTCGGCGGAATCATCGGTGCCAAGGCCTACTACCTCGCGCTGCACCCCGCTGAGCTCGCAGCCGATTTCTGGGGCTCGGTCTTCAGTCGCGGGGGGCTGGTGTGGTATGGCGGGCTGATCGGCGGAATCATCGCCTACTACCTGCAGGTGCGCAGCCGCAAGCTGCCCATAGCGGTCATGTTCGACGCTTCCGCGCCCGCCCTGGCCGTGGCGTACGGCGTCGGACGCATGGGCTGCTTCCTGGTGGGCGATGACTACGGGCGCTACACCGACGGGCCGTTCGGCATCGCGTTTCCCAACGGTGCGCCGCCGAGCACCGCCGGCAACCTGCGCGCGATCGGGGAGACGAACATCCCGGCAAACATCCCGGACAGTGTGGCGGTGCCGGTCCACCCCACCCAGCTCTATGAGATCGGCCTCGCCTCGATCATGTTCCTGATCCTGTGGCGCCTTGGCGCGAAGCGCGGCCTGCGCAGCGGACAGCTCTTCGCCGTATTCCTCGCGCTGTACGGCATCGAGCGTTTCTTCATCGAGTTCGTGCGCGCGAAGAGCGACCGCTTCGTGCTCGGACTCTCCACGTCGCAGATCATGAGCATCATCCTGCTCATCGTGGCTGCGTTCCTCTGGTACCGTCAGTCGAAGGCCAAGCCCACGCCCCTCACAGCGCGCGCGGCCGCGAAGCCGGTGACCGCCGGATAACGACATCCGGGCCCGGTGGCCGGTTCGATCCACGCCCGTCATGGCCACGGATGTTGTTGCTGCAAAGTGAGTTGTCACTCCTGATTTAATGTTGTCTGCGATACGCTGCCGGGTGCCGGCCGCCGCGCTCCGCAATGTGGAACGTCGCTTGCCATCTCAGATGGCATGAGGCGATCCGCTCTGCTGCTGTGCGTGTGCGCGCTGGTACTCCCGGGACCCGTCAATGCCCAGGTCACGGCTGACCCCTGGTTCCGCGCCGGCACGTTCATGCTGACCGTGGAGGTTGGCGGCGCGGCGTTCAGCGATTTCGAACGGACGCAGGCCCGGCCGGTGGACGGCAGCCTCGAGCTGGGCGACTTCTCCCGCCGCGTGTCCGCCCGCACGGCTGGCTCGGCGGGGGCGTGGGCCAGCTACTGGATCCGGGACGGCTGGGGCGTGCGGGCAGGAATGTCGTTCGTGCCGTCGAGCTTCACGGTATGGAACGAGGACATCGCGCGCGCTGCTCTCGAGTCGATGCGGCCGGCCGAAGCGGACCCGACGTACGCGTCGCTTTCGATCTGGATGGCCAACCTCTCCGGGGTATTCCGCTTTCCGCATTCCTTCGGCCGTGTAACGCCGTACGGCATTGTGGGGGCGGGGCTCATCCGCTATCACGCATCGGAGGATGCGGCGATGCCGCCGGAAGCGCGCGACCACTTCGCGTCAGGGGACTGGCAGACGGGGGCCGGTGTGATCGGGGTCGGCGCCGCGATTCCGCTTCAGCGGCGGAACCTGCTGATGTCCTTCGAGTTGACGAACCACATCTCGCCCACGCCGCTGGGGAACGAAAGTGCGGGTGAGATGTTCGAGCTGGGCGGCGTGGCCATGCAGATCGATCCGGACGACACCTCATCCGGCGACGGCGACGTGGGGATGACCAGCCACGTGAGACTCGCGCTCGGCCTCACGCTCCCGCTCCGTTAGCAACCCTACCGGATCAGAATCCTGCGGCGGGCCTCCGAGCGCAGGCCGGTAACGGGGTCGCTCACCCGCAGGACCACGTCGTGCAGGCCATGACGGTCGTCCGGCAGCGGGACATTCAGCGCGACCACGTACCGGGCATCCGAGAGCTCACCGCGCCAGCCGACGCGCGCCTCCTCCTGCGGCGAGACCAGACCGATGCCGCGTCCGATCCAGCGGGCGAAACGGCCGAGCAGGGAAGGGCTGGTCGCGTCCTCCAGCGCGACCTCGATGTCGATGGAGCCCGCGCCGGTCACCCGGTAGACCTCCGCGTAGAGGCCGAGCGCAGCGCCAGGCTCGAACATGAGCGACGCGAACGGTCTCAGGCGCGGGTCATCAGGGGTGTCGGGCGCACCGCCCGGCGCGAAAGGCTGCGAGGTCAGGATATCGGAGATGACCGGCCCGGCCGAGGGAACCTGCGCCGGAAGCCGGTAGCGGGCGCGGCCGGCCTGGGCGGAGGAATCACCGAGCAGCTCGATACTGTAGATGAACGTGCCGGCTGCCACGCTGACGAAAAGCGCCGTGCGGGCGGAATCACCGTCCAGGTGCGCCGTGGCCGTGCTGCCGACGCGCCGGGTGTAGGCGGAGTCGTACAGGAACAGACCCGCGCGCGGTGGTGCCGGCGCTTCGCCGGCGTATTCCATGGCGGCATCGACGCGCACCAGGACGCTGTCGCCGCGCAGGAAGCGCGTCACCTGGTGCGCGGGCTCGATGACGCGCTGGACGCCCTGGAGGGTGTAGGCGGAGCGCGCGCGGGCTGCGTAGAGCAGGGGCCTCTCACCGGGAGCGGGCTGCGTCGGCAGGCCTGCGCTCGGGCGCGGCGGCGCATACGCCCGCTGGGCCGTGTCCCAGTATTCGACCATTCCCCCGCCGGTAGAGCCGACCGCTGCCTGTCGTGCGCGGGTGGTCGGCACGCCGTAGCGGACCGTGAGCTCATCCAGGTCCGCGCCCCAGCGCACCATGCCGGCGACGAGCGGAACATCGGCCAGGAGCTTCGCCTCCACGTGGCGGGCGACGTGCTCGTTCCACCGCTCGTTCTCCGCCGTGAGCCAGAACGGATCCACCGTCAGCCAGAAGCGGCGCTCATACTCCGCGCGCTCCGCCTCGCTCATGCGCCGCACGAGGCGTCGTTCGTCGGGGTCCAGGAGCCACGCCGGATCCAGCCAGTGGCGTCGCTCCGTGGCGTCGAGGCGCGCCAGACCGTTCAGGAAATGGCGCTCGGCCCGCGTCCCCGCCCCCGCCCAGTGCGAGGCGAGGCCCTGGAGCAGCTCGCCCCAGAGGCTGTCGCCGGAGAGCGCCGCGAACGCACCCGCAGCCGACGCGGCCTCCGCAGCGCGGCCATCGCGGATGAGCAGGCGGACGAGGGGCCCGGCCGCAGATCGCTCGGCAGGAGCGGCCGAGAAGTACCGGCGGATGGTCTCGACGGCCTCACGCCGGGCGTCCACCGCGCGCGCGGCCTCATCCTCGACATTTGCCGGCCGCGTCGTGGTGGAGTCGAAGCGGAGACAGAAGCGGCCGACGATCTCATCGCAATCGGTGCCGGCGCTGCCGGACCAGGTGAGCGGCGCCAGGCGGCGGGCGAGCCGCTCGAACCGCGCCTCGGCCTGCCGCGCACGCTCGCGCAGCGTCTCGATGGAGTCGGCAGGCAGGGCCGCGCCGACCTGAAGCACGAGGGCGAGATTCAGAAGAGCGTGCACGGCAATCGTGGGGTGGACTTTTTCTTGCGTCCGCGCGATCCCATTGGAATCCGTATCACCGGAGGATCCTGCCATGAGTCGAGCGCAACCCGGCGCCGTCATCGTCGATCAGCTGCGGGACCGGATCGTCACCGGTCTCTACTTCGGAAACTGGCAGCCCGGCGAACGCCTGCCAAGCATTCGTGACATTGCCGACGCCGAGTCCGTGGATCGGAAGACCGCCGCGGCCGCCTATCACCGGCTCGAGGAGGAGGGCCTGGTGCAGGTCAGGGCCCGCTCCGGTGTCTTCCTGCGCGACGAGCGCGAGAACGGGTCGCGCAACGGAGCCGGCGGCCCGCTGGAGAAGCTCCAGCGACGCTGGCTGAAGAACACGTATGATGGCGCGCGCGCGCTCGGTTTGGACACGGACACGGTGCTCCGCCTGTTCGGCGCAGTCGCCGAGGTGGAAGCGACGCCGATCCCGGTCGTGGAGGAGGATCCCGCAACCGCGCGAACCGTGGCGGAAGAGCTCCGCGAGTGCGTGGGCATCGATGCGCGCCCGGTCGGGCTGGCCGAGGTGACCGCCCGCGGGTCGATGTTCGCGCACGCCGCGTTCGCCGTGACGACGCCCTATTACGCGGCGCGCGTGAGCATGGCGATGCCCCACAGGCCGCTCATCATTGCCACGTTGTCGCTCGATCTGCTGCACAGTCTGATGGAGCGTGCGGCCGGTGGCACCATCCTGGTCACCGTGCCCAGCCAGTGGATCGCGTCGCGGGTGGAGTCCGCGCTGCGGCAGAGGGCGCCGAACATGGAGCGCACGCGCGTCGTGGTCGCCGACCCGTCCACCGACCTCCAGCAGCTGCGCCGGGACGCCTCATGCGTCTTCGTGTGGCCGGGGTGCGATGACGTGCTGTCGGCGTTCGAGGGGGACGCGTGCGTGAAGCCGGTACGTCTGCTCTCCGAAGCGACCACCGACCGGGTGCGCACAGCGGTGCTCGATGCCGCGCTGCGCAGTCTGAGCGTCACCACAGGCACGCCCACGGCGGTCGCCGTCTAGACGGGCGGAAGGACGACGAGTCATCATCGCCGCGGCTCCCGGATGGGGGTCGCGGCGATTGTTCGTCAGTAGGTCCAGCGCCGCCGCAGCTCGATGAGCAGCTGCTGCTGCGGGTCCTGGAGCGGGAGCGCGAACACGGAGGACCGGAGGCCGCGTCCGCGGTAAACGGGCTCGAGCGCGAGGCGCAGGCGTGAGCGGCGGTCGAACGACCAGTCGAGGCGGATCGCAAACGTGCCCACGTCCGTCTCGTCCCCGAGGAGTCCGTCCAGCGCCGTCTGCAGCGTCAGGAAGACGTCCGGCAGGATCTGCTTGCCCGCCACGATCGTCGGTGCCTCACCGCCGAGCACGCTCTGAGCGAAGTTGACCTGGAGGATGTCCAGCCCGAGGCCGCCCAGGGAGCGTTCCAGCTCGAGCGAAACCAGGTCGAAGAACCCGCCGACGTACGTCTGCTCCAGCAGCTGATCACCGGGGAGCGCGTCGCCGCTGAGCGTGGAGCTCGGCGCGCCGAACATCAGGAAGCTGAGCAGCTCGGATTCCGCGATCTGACCGGTCTGTCCCCCCGCGAGCTGGAGCGTGGGCGTCTCGGCGGTGCCGGTGATGCGCACGTCCACGTCCAGCTGGCGGCCGCTCTGATCGAGAACCATGCGACGGGCGGTGATGTCGATCGCCGGATTGGGCGATGGCTCGCCCCGGAAACGGACCTGCGCGGACACGATGTCGAAGCGTCGAATGACGGGTCCGGCAATGAGCGTGTACTGGCCGCGGGAGCCCGACAGGGTCCCGGTGATGGGGGTGACGTCGCCCGTCTTGTTGACGACCAGCTCGCCGGCCAGCTGCGCCTGCGCCTGATATGCAATGAACCAGGTGTCCGTGGAGATGTCGACGATGAGATTACGGACCGCGAGGTTGCCGATGAGGTCCGTCTCCTCGATCGGATTGAACGTGATCGTGTCGAGTGCCGCCGGGCGGGTCATGTCCACCAGCTCCGGTCGGAAAGACGGACGCCCGAGCTCGGGAACGACGATATAGCCGTCGGCGACTTCGATGGCGCCAGTGAGGACGAGTGCGTCGAGGCCGCCCGCGAGCTGCACCTCGCCCCACACTGCGGCGTCGGGATGGTCATCGACGCCCATCGGCTCGAACGCATCGAGCGCGATGGTCAGGTCGAGCACCGGCTCGGTGAGCCGTTCCAGCACGATCTGACCGCCGACCGTCATCCAGCCTTCACTGCGCACGCGCAGGTCGTTGATCACGAGTCGGCGACCGTCGAAGCCCACGTCGCCAACGGCATCGGTGAAGACCTGGTTGAGCGCGGGTACCCGGAAGCCGCCGCCCTCGAGCGTAAAGCTGCCTTCCACCTCGGGCGCGTCGGCCGTTCCCGCGAGAGTCACACGAGCGTCGGCGTACCCGGCAACGTCCTGGACCTGCGGCAGGGCGGCGGCGAGCGGAGCGAGCGCGAAGTCCTCGGCCGTGATCGAGCCGCTGAGCGGGACGCCGTCCACCAGCTCGAACGTCGGTGAGCCGCCCAGACGGAGAACGGACGGGAGGTTCGCCACGACGTCGAGGCGTCCCGCGGTATCGACCAGCACCTGTGCATCCAGGCGGGTCTCGCCGCCTGCATACTGGAGGGAACCGGTGAGGCGCCGCAGCGGCACGCCCTCGACGGCGCCGCTGTCCACGCGGAACGTCAGGTCGACCATCGCGTCGAGATCACCGCCGCGCACCAGGCCATCCGCCCACAGCAGGCCGTCCACGCGGACTTCGCGGCCGAGCAGCCGCTGAATGTCGCCGACCGGCACCGCTGCGACCTCCAGGCGGGCGTCCATGTCCTCGAGCGGCAGCACCGGGCCGTCGATGGCGACGCGGCCCTCGCTGCGCTCCGCCTGGAGCTCCAGGCCTTCCACACGGACGGGGCCTCCGGCGGTCCACCGGATCATGGCCGGACGGAGCAGCATCCAGCGGTCGTCCGCGAGGTCGAAACGGGCGCGCTCCAGCCGGATCTCCCGCAGGCCCGTTTCCGGGATCACGCCGGTGGCCACGACCTCGACCAGGCCGCCATCGGCACGCGTGGCGCTGAGGTCGAAGTCGAGACCCGGTGGAGCGAGCCTGAGCGCCAGCGTACCCTCGTTGTAGTTGCCGGCCGTCGGCGTCACGACGTCGCGCGCGGTGGCATCCACGACCGCCGTCGGCAGCGCACCGCCACCGAACATCAGATCGTGCTCCGCCACCAGCTCGCCGGCCTGCCAGCCCCCGACCCGTAAGCCTGCGCCGGTGGCCGAGCCGGCCAGCCGCATGCGCTGCAGCGTCCCCGAGAGTGTCCCGGCAGCGCGCAGCGAGCCGGCGGCAATCGAGTCGCCGAGCACCGGTATGTACGGACCGAATGGCCGCAGCGTCGAGACGTCCGCCGCGTAGCTGACTGCACCGCTCTGCGGCTCGAGGAACCGCCAGGTCCCGCTGGCCTTGACGTCCGCGCTGGCGAGCGATCCGTAGAGCGTATCCACCCCGAGCGTGCCGTCCCTGATCGTGGCGGCCAGGGTGATCCCGTCGTCGGGCTCCGCCTCCCATCCGCCGAAACGGCCACCCAGCCCGATCGTCGCATTCATTGTCGCCGGATCGAAACCGGCACCCGCGAACGCGAATGTCGCCGTGAGCGTGACCGGCGGCACCGCGGGCTCGAGGACTTGCTGGAGATCCACGCCGATGAGCCTGCCTGTGAGGTCGTAGCTCGCGACGTCACCGGTCAGGTCGAGCGTGCCTTCCACGAGGGCGACGCCCGCGCCCAGCTCGAGACGCACATTCAGATCGAGAGGCGACGCGGTGGGGAGGCCGGTGAGCGAGACCACTCCCGTGACCGAGCCGGTCAGAGGCAGTCCCGGCGCGATGGGCCGGAGCGCTGCCAGCGGCACACGGTCCAGGTCGAGCTCCGCGCGCTGCAGCACGATCCCCGCATCCGTATAGCGGACACTGCCGGTGATACCGGTGGTGAACGGATCCGGCACGTTCGCGGCCGTGAGCCGGGCGGAGAGGTCGAACGTGATGTCGCCGCCCGCACCGCGAATGGTGCCCGTGAGCGTGCCGTCGTACGGCAACTCGCCGGTGAAGCCTTCCACCAGGGCCAGGTCCAGGGGATCCACGCGCAGGTCCGCACCGAGGAGCTCGAAATACTCCTCACCCAGCCGCATCTCGACCGTACCGAGCAGGCGGCTGTCTCCGGTGCGTGCGTCCAGGTCCGTGAACCGCACCTGCGTCAGGTTCGGGGCCGCCGGCGTCACCTCGAATGCGAACGAAGCAGTGCCGGTCCGGGGCAGCGACTCCGGCAGCATGAAGGCCACATCCTCGAGATTCACGCCGAGCGCCACGCCCGTGGCTGTCACGCCGTATCCCGGATCGGTGGGATCCCACACACCGCTCAGGTCCGCCAACCGCGTCCGGTCGAGCGCCGCTTCCGCCACTTCGAAGTGCACCGTGCCTGAAGGGAAGATGAAGAGGCCGTCGTTGACCTCGAGCGCGACCTGCGCCTCAGGCTCCGCCTGAACGAACTGCGCGGTCAGCGCCGACGCGCGGATGTACGGCTCGGCCGTGCCCGGGTCCGAGAACACGACCAGCGGGAGCCGACCCTGGACGGAGCGGAACGCGAAACGCTGACCGGGGCGCGTGACATCCACGGTGCCGTTCTCGATCTGTACATCACGGAGGCGGATCGCACGGCGCCGCGCCGGCCTCGGATCGCCATTGCCGCCGCCATTGAGCAGCTCCTCGAAGACCTGCTCGAAGTTCCAGCCGCCTCCGCTCTCGCGCAGTGCGACGACGGGCTGGCGGACGCGCACATTGTCGAGGATGACGTCGCCGCTCGCGAGCGCATCGACGCTGAGCTGACCGCTCAGCACCTCGGCCCGGGCGAAGCGTGCGCCGCCGTCCTCGTTCAGGACCACATTTCGCGCCGTGATGGAGAGCGGGCCGCGCATCGGAGTGGCATCGACGGCGAAGCCGGCGAGCCGGGACCGCACGCGCTCCTCCCGCGCCCGGATGAGCGAGCGTCCCGAATCCGGGGCACGACCCGGGTCGGCAGCCGGCCCGTCAGCATCGCCGCGGCCGATGACTACCGTCGTATCCGACGCTTCCTGGACTATGGCCGGAGGACTCCCGCCGATGCCGGTCACGAAGAAGTACAGCAGAAGCGCGCTGGTGAGCACTCCCGCAATGATGCCGCCGGTGATGAGCGGCCATTCCTCACGCGACAGGAAGCGCGTCATCAGAATGCGTGGCCCACGCCGAGATGGATCTGCATGCGGCTGAAAATGTTGCCGCGTCGAGGCGTGAACACGCCGATCCGCCGCAGACCCCCGGTCTCCGGATCGAGGACCAGGAGAGGCGCGGTGACCGGGTCGTAGGGGTTGATGCCGAGATCGATGCGGACCGGTCCCACGGGCGTCTGGAGCCGGACTCCCGCGCCCGGTGTGATCTTCCACTGATCGGGACCCAGGTCCCACAGGCTGCCGGTGCCGATGGCCCCCGCATCGACGAACAGCGCGAGGCGGAGCATGCGCGGCAGCACCGGTGACGGCAGGCGGAGCTCGGCGCTCGTGACGGCCAGCGCCGTGCCGCCGGTCGGCACGAACAGCGCGGCTTCCGCCGGCCTCAGATTCCCGTCGTCATCCGCGATGAGGGAATCGGAGTCGGTGACGTAGATGCCGGGGCCGAGCGCATTGCGCGGATAGCCGCGCACGCTCGACGCGCCACCCGCGTAGAAGCGCTCTTCGGGCGGCAGGAAGTTGCCCTCCGGATTGACGGTCGCGGTACGGAAGAAGTTGCCGAGGCGCAGCGAGAACGCGGCGACCCACCGCGGGCGCACCTCGCGATAGTTCGAGACCTCGCCCGTCCAGCGGAAAAACCGGACGTCGGATCCGAGCAGGGGAGTGGCGTAGCCGACCGTCGTGCGCGCCAGGTAACCTGCGGTCGGCTCCAGCGGCGCGTTCGTCGCGTCCATGAAGTACGTACCGCCCAGCTCGGCCCGGAACTTACGCGCGGCGAGTGAATCGATCGTCGCCGGCTGGCAGACGAGGAACGCCGCACAGAACAGCGCGGGCGACGCGATCGTCTGACCGTTCTCCACCTCGATATTCGCGGAGATCCCCGAGCGTGCGGCCAGACGCCGCGACACGCCGACGCGGCCGCCCAGCGCCTCGCGGCTGAACACGCCGGGCTCCGAGACCCGCTCCACGAAGCTGCTCACGTTCAGCTGATTGCGCGGATTCAGGAAATACGGCTGCGTGAAGTCGGCCGCGAACCGGTAGTCGAACTGGTTGCCGCCGAACAGGGTGTCCGCCACCTGAGTCGAGCACACGCGCTCGCCGCCGTTGATGGCGAAGGGCTCGCCCACGCCGATCCGGCTGAGCGAGCCGCGCAGTGCGAGCCGCCGCGCGCCACCTGTCCAGCTGCGGTGTGCCCACTGCGCATCCGTGCGCAGACACTCGACCGTTCCGAAGCCGACCGCCGCCTCGACCTCGCGCAACGGGGCCTCCGCAATGGCGACGCGGATCGTCGCCGTCGAATTATCCGATGGGTCCCTCTGGAGCGAGTCCGGCGCGATCGTGACCGACGCGAGAGAGACCAGCTCGAGATTGTACAGGTTGCGCTGGCTCTCGATCAGCTGACCGCTCCGCAGGATCTGGCCCTCGCGGATCTCCAGCGGGCGCAGCGTCGCCTGGCGGCTCAGATGCGGTGCACCCGTCACGATGATGGAATCGACCGTGACCACCGGCCCGGGTGCGAGGTCGATGGACGCCTCCGCCCGGTTGTCCACCGTGTCCACGGAAAAGCTGCGGAAGACCTCGGCGTGCGCGTGTCCACGGCGCTGCAGCACCCGGACGATGTATTCCGACGCCTCGATGTACTCGCCCAGGTGGAAGATGTCGCCGGGCTGGAGACGGAGCGTGCGGGCGAGAGAGTCCGGATCGAGGAGGCCTTCGGTGCCGGTGACGGTCAGGGCGTCCAGCACGATCGGGTCGCCGCGCAGGATGGAGAACCGCACGTCCACGTTGTCGCCGTCCGGCTCGACCGCCGGGGTCACGCGCGTCCCGAAATAACCTGCGATACGGTAGAACCGCTCCAGCGTCTCCACGTCCCCGGCCACACGCGCCGTGCTCAGGCGGTGCTCCTCACGACCAATGCGCGTGAACGGGACGCAGAAGGGAAGGCCCAGGAAGTTGCAGCGGGAAGGCTGCGTCTCGGTCAGAGTAAGAAGCGTGTCCGCCCTGAAAGGCGCCGGATCGACGAAAAGGACATCGTCAATGCGCGTGCCGGAGCGCTCGGCGATATCGGGATACCTGCGCGCGGCCTCGGACGTCGCGCACCCGGATGTCACGACGAGAGCGGCGAGTCCGAGCCACTTCGGTCCGCTACAGCACCCCACCGGCACAGCCTCCCGTTGCGATTGTCATTCACGACGTGGTGCTCGCGCCAGCGCGTTTTCCTGCATGCGGGCGACCCGGACCACTGCCGTCCGCCCATGCAAGCGCAGGGCCATGCACCGAGCTTGACGCATCCTGAGGCTGCGGCTAGGTTTCCTTGCTGTTTTGCGCGGCTATCCGCTGCACCGCCCGCGCCGCAATGCGGTTGCGGGCGGTGGCGTTAGCCGCACCCCGAACTCCGCGAATTCGAAGACATGACGCGTCATCCGACCGCCCGCCGTGTGCACCGCCAGGACTCGGCCCCCGACGACGTGTTCGTCGCCGGCGTCCTCGAGACCAGTGCCTGGGCGAAGCAGAACAGCCGCATGCTCGTGATCGGCGGGATCGTCGCCGCCGTCGTGATCCTGGGCACCATCTTCTTCATCACGAACCGGCGCTCGCAGACCGCACAGGCCGCGTCCCAGCTCACGCAGGTCCGTGCCGTGGCGCTCAGCGGGAACAATCAGCTGGCCATCCGCGAGCTCGAGCAGTTCCTCGCCAACTACGGCGGCACGCCGTCCGGGGACGAAGCGCGCCTGATGCTCGGCAGCGCCTACCTCCAGGCAGGACAGGCGCAGCAGGCGCAGGAGGTGGTTCAGCCGGTCGCGGACGACCTGGGCTCCGGCCTGGGCGTCAACGCCGCCATGCTGCTCGCCAGCACCTATGAGGCCGCCCAGGAGCCGCACCGCGCCGAGGAGGTCTATCTCGAAGTCGCGGAGGACGCCCGCTTCCTCTTCCAGCGGCAGGACGCGCTCGACAACGCGGCCCGTATCCGGCTCCAGCGCGGCGATGCCGCCGGTGCCGCCGAGCTCTATCAGCGTCTGCTCGACATCACGCCCGAGAGCAACACCGAGCGGCCGATCTTCGAGCTGCGCCTCGGTGAGGCGCGCGCGCTCGCGGCCGTCGGCGGCACGACCAGCGCTGCGGTGCCGCCCACGCCGGCTCCGACGCCCGCGACCGCTCCGCAGGGTGCCGAGCAGCCGGCCACGCCGCCGCCGACTTCGACCACGGGTCAGTAGAGACCTGAGAGCGCCCGGCGCCCCGCCGCCGGTGCGGCGCAGCAGGGCAGGGGTCAGAGACCCAGACGACGCTTCATGGCCGCTGTGAGAGACTGTCTCACGGCGGCCATTTCCTTCCACGGGTCCTCCCGCAGGCCGGCCAGACGCTCCGGGACGTTCCTGACGTTGAACGTGTCCGAGCGCACATCGTTTTCGAGCTCGTCCCACGTGATCGGCACGGCCACGGGGGCTCCGGGGCGGGCGCGCGTCGAATACGCCTCGATCGCCGTGGCGCCACGCGTGTTGCGCATGTAGTCGAGCAGAACACGGCCCTTCCGCTTCTTCTTCGACATGTCCAGCGTGTAGCGGTCCGGTGCGGCGGAGGCCAGCAGGGAAGCCACGGCCTTCGAGAACTGACGGACCTCCTCCCAGTCCGCCCGCCGCACCAGCGGCACCACCACATGAAGACCCTTGCCGCCGGTCGTCTTCACGAAGCTGGCAAGGCCCAACTCGGCGAGAAGATCACGCACGTGAACGGCCGCCTCGACGATCAGATCCCAGCCGATGTCCTCGTCGGGGTCGAGATCGATCAGGAACCGGTCCGGGCGCTCCAGCTGATCCTGTCGCACATTGAACGTGTGCAGCTCCAGCGCGCCGATCTGCGCCAGCGACACCAGACCATCCACGTCATCCACCACTCCGTACAGTTCCGGACCGTCCTTCTCCTCGACCTCCACGCGATGGATGGCCGGAGGCGCCGAATCGTCGATGTGCTTCTGGAAGAAACACCAGCCCGCCCGGCCGGAGGGGCAGCGCACCAGTGTCAGGGGGCGACCCGAAATATGGGGAAGGATCCAGTCCGCCACGGTCTGGTAGTATTCGGCGAGGTCCAGCTTGGTGAGACCCTGCTCGGGGTAGAGGACCTTGCCGGGACTCGTGAGACGCACATCGCCGACCTGCACGGCGGCGCCTGCTTTCGCGGGCTTACCGGCCGTTTTTTTTGCCGGTTTTTTCGATTTTTTCGCCGCCGTCGTCTCGTGCGAGCCGGCAGATGCCTTTCGACTCCCGTTTCCGGCCTTCTTTTTCGCGCCTGTCGACTTCGTCATGACCTCTCCGGAGGGCGAATCCGCGATCGGCTGCTCGAGCGTGACGTCACGCGCATCCTTGTCCTGGCGCAGGCCCTCGAAGCTCGGGTGCCGCAGACGTCCGTCGCCCGTCATCTCCGTGAAGCGTACCTGCGCCACCAGCACGGGCTTCACCCACCGGGCCGCCCGACCCGCAGCGCCGCGTGGAGCGTCCACGAATGGCGATTCCACCCGCTCCAGCGGCTCCAGACGACGGCGGAGGTCGCGCAGCACCGCGTCTGTGAACCCCGTTCCCACCTTGCCGCGATAAATGAGCCGCCCGCCCTCATACGCCCCGACGTGCAGGGCCCCGATGCCCGCGCGCGAGCCGGACGGCTCCGTGAAACCGCCCACCACGAACTCCTGCACGCGCACGCACTTCACCTTCAGCCAGTCCGAGCCGCGACCCGCACGGTAGGGAGCCGCGGCCCGCTTGGAGATGATCCCCTCCAGGTCCAGCTCACAGGCCGCCCGGAAGAACGCCGGACCCTCGCCCCGCACGTGGTCGCTGTAACGGAGGACCCCGCCTGCCTCCGGGAGAGCGGCTCGCAGCAGCTCCTTCCGCTCCAGAAGCGGTCGTCGCCGGACATCACTGCCGGAATGGCGAAGTACATCGAACAGGAAGAACCTGAGCGTCCCGCGTGTCGGGTCCGTCAACGCGTTCTGCAGCGCCTGGAAGCTGGTCGCGCCGTTCGCGAGCTCCACGGCCAGCTCGCCGTCCCAGACGCTGTCCCGGACGCCCAAGGCTGCCAGCGCCGACTCCACCTGCGGAAAACGATCCGTCCAGTCCTTCCGATTGCGCGTCATGAGCCGCACGCGGCCGCCGTCGATCCATGCGAGCAGCCGGTAGCCGTCGAACTTGATCTCGTGGATCCAGTCGTCGCCGTCGGGAGCAGCCTTGGCCAGTGTCGCCAGCTGCGGCGCGAGCCAGTCGCGGTCGGGTGAGCCGGGGGTCATGGTGAGGCCCAGGTGACGGGTAGTGATCGGCGGCAGGCGACTCGGCGCCCGGCCCGCGGGTTACCGGGCCGTCCCGTTGGAAGGGTCGTGCCGGAGCGGTTTCACCCGTCAGCTCCACTTCGTATAATATACATTATGTAAACTTGCCTGGTGGATAACCCGGGTTTTACCGACAATCAGGCTCCCCGCTGTCCGGATGCTGAACAAAACTGCCTCCCACAGGCCCTGGGAGCCTACCGCCGCGGGAGCGGCGGACGGATCGAGCGAAACCTGGGTGGGTACGGGGGTATCAGGACCCATGTCGAACGTTCCCGAGCCGGTGCCGCTGCGGCGGCTGCGTTGGTCACTAGCGCGCCGCTGTCCCGACTGCGGCAGCCGCAACGTCTTCCGTACCTATCTCCAGCAGCGTGAGCGCTGCCCCGGGTGCGGATTGCGACTCGATCGTGGCGAACGGGATTTCTTCATTGGCGCCTATACGATCAACCTGATCGTGGCGGAAATGCTGGTTTTTTTCGGTGGTATCGCGGCGCTGCGACTGACCTGGCCGGACGTTCCGTGGGACGGGCTGATGTATGGCCTGGCGGCGCTGATGATCATCGCGCCGATCGTTCTCTACCCGGTCTCGAGGCAGCTCTGGCTGGCGACCGACCTGATCTTCAGGCCATCGGAGCCGGCCGATTTCGCCGACGTCTCAGGCGCTGGTCAGGCCGCCGGCTAGCCCTCGAGCCTGCCGGGCCCGGGTCGCCGGTTGGCTGTCCGGGCCGGGTGCCCTACGCCCCCGTCACCGGCCCTGCGGACCTCTAAGCTATTTCATGTGTCGTGTCTCAAGCGCATATTCACCAACGACTTAGCACGGTTCACATAATGTGGGCCGCCAACGTGGATAACTCAGGTATCATCGTCGCCGGCGGACGGGACGGGGACGCCGAGGAGGCTGCTGATTTCCCCGATGATGCGGGCGCCGGCTTCCGGTACGGCGGCCTCCCTGCGGGCGCGGTCGTCGATCTGAGGCAGGCGGAACGGCTTGCCGAAGGCGACCTTGACGCGCCCGGTCCGGAACCGTCGATCCCAGCGTGGCCACACGTCGTAGGCGCCATCGACGGCACAGGGCAGGATGGGTACGCCGGCCTTGAGGGCGAGACGGACGGTGCCGGGCCGGGGCGGCCGCAGTGAGCCGTCCCAGGTCCTCTCCCCTTCGATATAGATGTGGACCGGGTGGCCGGCCGCGAGTCTGCGGAGCGCGGTGCGGACGGCCTGGGGATCGACCTGGAAGCGACGGACCGGAAACGCGTAGCAGCGCGTCATGACCGCGGAGAATATAGGGGATGCGAACTGGGTGCTCTTGGCCATGGGGTGAACGGGCCGCGGCAGCCAGGTCTGTATGAAGAAGGGGTCGAGGACGCTTTGATGGTTGGAGATGAGGAGGAACGGCCCTGTCTCGGGGATGTTCTCCGTCCCCCGCAGATCGAAGCCGCCGAAGGCCGGCCAGACCCAGCGGCCGAGCCCCTGCATGAACCAGTAGAGGAGTCCGGGGGGCGGCAGCTCACTCACGGGGCGCCCCCTGCAGGATGCAGGTCCGTACGAAGGGCTGGAGCTCGAGCACGTCCCGGCCGCCTCGGCGGTAGTGTTCGCGGAGCAGGTCGGACAGCGCTCGCGTCCAGAGGCGCACGGAACCCTCGAGGAACTTGACGGAGGCCATCTCGCGATGCAGCCCCAGCTGGAGGGATGACGACGCGGGCTGGAGGCCGGTAAGGTCGCCGGGGGCCCAGTTCACTGCAGGGCCCTCTTCCGGCTGGAAATGGAGACCGTCGCTGCGCAGGCTCATGGTCCCCCGCTGAGGTCTGTCGTACAGCTCGACCCATCCCAGCAGCTCGCCCGCGTACCTGAGCGGATTCTGCCGGCGGGACCGTTTCACTCTGACCCGTTCCGGCCCGAGGATGAGCCCATCGGCGTCCGCCCGGGGCGCCTCGACGGGCCCGAGGATGGAAAGCCAGTCCCCGGCGCTGCGTACGCGGCTGGAGCCTTCGATTCTGGCGATGATCGTGCTGCCGCGGCCGCGGCGGAACTCGGCCCCGCACGCACGGCAGCGTTCGCGACTCCCGTCGGGTCGGATGCCGCCGGGGGCGCGGCACAGGGGGCATCCCCAGAGCAGGTCCCGCACAGCCATGGCTAGAGCTTCCCCATCACGGAGAGGAAGCGCAGCTTCCAGACCCTCCAGACCGCCTCACGAATGATGTTGCCGGACATCTTGGACTCACCGGTCGTGCGGTCCACGAAGACAATGGGGATCTCGCCGATGCGAAAGCCCTTCTTCCACGACCGGAGGCTCATCTCGATCTGGAAGGAGTAACCCTCGGACTCGACGCGGTCCAGGTCGATGGCCTCGAGCACTTCCCTGCGGAACGCCTTGAAGCCGCCCGTCGCGTCCCAGAGCGGGACGCCGGTAACGACGCGGGCGTATGTATTCGCGAAATAGGACAGGAGCAGCCGCGCGATGGGCCAGTTGACGACGGTGACGCGACCCTCCAGATAGCGCGAGCCGAGAACGAGATCGTAATGCTCGAGCGCCTCCAGGAACTGCGGCAGATGGGCGGGGTCGTGGGAGAAGTCGGCGTCCATCTCGAGCAGCCATGCATAACCCCGCTCCAGGCCCCAGCGGAATCCGGCCAGGTAGGCGGTTCCGAGTCCGAGCTTGCCGGCCCGGTGCATGACGTGCACGCGATCGCTCTCCGCCGCGAGCTCGTCCGCCACCTGGCCCGTGCCATCGGGCGACCCATCGTCGATGATCAGAACATCGATCCGCTCGTCCTGCGCGAGGACGAGCGGCACCAGACGCGGGAGGTTCTCCCGCTCGTTGTACGTCGGTATGATGACCAGCGCCCTCGACTCACCCGGACTCACGTCTGCTTCCCCTCCGCGGCGCCGTTCGGAGCGACACCGCCATCCATGGCGCCGCCCCCCGCGGCGCTCTCGTCTTCAATCCTGTCCGGCGCACCTTCTGCCGACTCCGCCGTCCTGCCGTCCCGCAGGAACGGTAGCAACGCCAGCGGCACGATCTCCGCCGCCGTGAACCAGACTCGGGACAGGACACTGACCACGACGGCCGCGCCAGCGGCGGGCATGACCTGCTGGAGCAGCAGGATCATCGCAGTCTCGCGGGCGCCCGCGCCCGCGGGCAGGACGAACAGAAGATAGCCGATCAGATAGGAGGCGGCGACGGTCCCGGCGAGGTATCGGGGCGAGTCGAGGGCCGGCGGATAGAAGGCGCCGCAGAACAGGGCGAACGCAGTGCCGAGCGCGACCCAGGAGAGGGCGTAGCCGGTGGCCCAGAGTGCGGCATGACGCGGCTGCACGCGGTCGGCGAGAGCGAACGCGGCGCTCAGCCGCTCCCCCGCCCGCTGACCGAGCCGCCGGATCAGGCGCTCGCGGAAGCCGTGGCCGAGCGGGGTCGCCACCAGCAGCCAGAGGACGGCTCCGCCGGTGATCAGCAGCGCCGCGCCGAGTGCGAGCGGGAGGGCGGCCGGCACACCGGCGGGCAGCCGGTCCACGGCGATGCGCCATTCGGGGAGCATGAGTCCCAGAAACAGCAGGCCGGTGGTGAGAAAGCCGAATTGCCCCAGCAGTGCGGCCGCCGTCGCGGAGCCGGGCGGCAGGCCTGCCCGGCGTGAGAGGACGGCGAAACCGGCCAGCAGCCAGATCTTGCCCGGCACGTAGCGGCCCAGGCTGGACAGGAAGTAGATGCGCATCGTCGCGCCCACGGACGGGCGTCCGATTCCCAGATCCCTCATGATGCGACGCCAGAGCAGCGCGTGGCTGAGATAGACGCCCAGCAGCAGGACGAAGGAGCCGACAAGGGGAACGGGTGCGGGCCGCCAGCGCGTCAGATCGGCCCAGGTCAGGCCGGCGAGCTGAGGCGCCAGCGCGCGATAGATCCCCCAGACCACGACGGCCAGCAGCGCCAGCTGCAGCAGCCTGATCAGAAGTGCGCGGGATCTCACGCCCGCCGTTCGCGACGGATCGCGACGAGGCCGATCCGCCGCCGCAGCAGCGGCAGGGCCCGCGCCAGCATGCGTTCGGCGAGGTCCAGGCCGGGCAGGTGCGATGGCAGCCAGACGGAACGTTCCACCGCGAACCCCGCACTCTCGACGGCGGCCCGCAGCTCGGCCGCACTCCGCACACCGATGTGAGAGGGGTCCTGCTTCATGATGCCGCGGTCACGCAGCCGTTCGAAGAAATGGTGGCGGTCGGGGGTGTACAGCACCAGGCGTCCGCCCGGGGCCAGGACGCGGCCCGCCTCGCGCAGAATGCGGGCGAGCGTCACATCGTCGAGGTGCTCGGTCAGGTCGGCCGCGAGCACCACATCGGCCGCGCCCTCGTCGAGCGGCAGACGGGCCGCGTCGGCGCGGACGAAGCGTGCGCTGGTCGCGTTCTCCGCCGCGGCCACGGCGCTCGCGGCGCGCACGGCAGCGGGCGCAGGGTCGATGCCGATCGCGAACGCGCCGCGGCCGGCGGCCTCGATCGTGAACGTCCCCATGCCGCAGCCGAGGTCCACCAGTGTGCGACCTGCCAGGTCCGGCAGCAGCGAGAACACGTTGCGGATCCGACGCCGGGCGAACCGGTTCCGGGTCTGGTACCGCGCGCTCAGGTCGGCGAAGTACGAGTCGTCGTAATGATCCGCGACGTCGTATGCCGTCAGCTCCTTCTTCATGCCTCCCCGGCTCCCTGCTCACTCATGCCGGCGCCGCTGCCGCCGGTGCGTCGGCTGCGCGCCGGTCGCGCCACGCGCCGACCAGCACGGTGGCGAGCAGCAGGCCCAGCAGAACGAGCGAGATTGCCGCTCCGCTGCGCAATTCGGTCGGAACGAAGCGGAACGTCACCGTGTGCTCTCCCGCAGGCACCGCAATCGCCCGGAACGTGTAGTTCGCCCGATGAATCGGGACCTCACGGCCGTCCACGAACGCCTTCCACGCCGGGAAGTAGTTGTCGAGCACGACCAGCATCGCCGGCCGGTCCGGCGCGACGCGCAATGTGAACGCGTCGGGCTCACGCTCCACCCACTCGACGACACCCGTCGCACCAGCCTGCACTTCGATGTCGGCCGGCAGCGGCTCATCCAGGATGACGCTCGTGCGTGCATCGAACTCCTCGGACAGGTAGCGCCCTGCGGCCGCATCGCCCGGTACCACCTCGGTCGTCCCGACCAGGAATGCGCGCGGCACAACGTCACGAACCCGGTACAGCGCCGCTCGCGACCCGACGTGGACTTCCTCCAGTCGCGGATCCTCCACCCGGCTCGGGATCACCAGGTACTCCGTGTTGGTCAGGGCAGCAAGCCGGAGGTCGGTGGTGATCATGTTCTCGACGAACTCGCCACCAATGAGATTCCGGTAGCGGCCCAGTTCGTTGCCGTGGTGCCCGGCGAGCTGCTCGATGCCGTGGATGGCCAGGTCGTTCTGCCCATACGGGCTCTGCATGCCGAGCAGCGTGGACATGTCCATGACCCGGAAGACGCCGCCCGCATCACGCAGACGCTGCAGGTACTCGATGGTCTCATCCGGTCGGAACAGCGTCCC
>DATHVW010000076.1:0-8718 GCA_035461085.1 Longimicrobiales bacterium
CATCGCCCATGACCACGAAGATGGTCAGGTCAGGGCGGTTCAGCCGGATACCCGTCGCGACCGGCAGCGCACGGCCGTGAATGCCGTGGAAGCCGTATGTCTTCATGTAGTGCGGAAACCGGCTCGAGCACCCGATGCCCGACACGAACACGGTGTTCTCCGGCTGCAACTGCTCCGCGACGAGCAGTCGCTGCATCGACGAGAGGATCCCGTGATCGCCGCAGCCGGGACACCAGCGCGGCTGCGCGGCCTCGTACTCCCCCAGCGTGTAGACGTGATCATCGTCTGAATGCCCGTGCAGCAGTGAGCAGTTCATGCTCAGGCCTCCTTCGGCAGATGTGCGCGCAGCGCGCGCAGAATCGCACCTGGCCGCAGCGGCTCGCCCAGCACGCGCGTCCAGCAGTCAACGTCCACCAGCGTGTGTGCGCGCAGCAGGAACGCGAGCTGCCCGCGTCGGCGTGTCTCTTCGGTGATGTAGGGATCGCCCGGCTCGTCGCTGTAGTTGATCTCGACCGTCATCACCTTGCGGAAGCGTGCGAAGATCTCGCGCAGGCCCGGCTCCATCGGTGACAGGAATCGCAGGTGCAGCGACGAGACACGCAGCCCGTCCGCTACTGCCCGGTCTACCGCCTCCTCGATCGCGCCTTTCGTGCTGCCCCAGCCTACCACGAGCAGGTCGCCCTCGTCGGCCCCATGGACCTCCGGGGGCGAAAGCGTCGATGCGAGCACGGCCAGCTTGCGGCTGCGCATCGTGGAGCTGCGCTGGTTCGTCTCGGAGTCGTATGCGACGCGGCTCGCTTCATCGTGCGCGAGTCCCGTCGTCGTGTGCATGCCGCCCGGCGCGCCGGGAATGAACCGGCGCGACAGGCCCGTGGACGGATCCCAGTCGTACGCCCGCAGCCCTTCGGGGATGGGCGACAGGTCGGGCGGCGGCGCGAACCAGTCGGCCACCGGCTCCGGCCGACGGAACGGCTGCATTCCCGTCGCGAGATTCGCGTCCGACAGCACCATCACCATCATGCGGAACGTCTCCGCGATCCGGCGTGCCGTCACCATCGCGTGGAAGCATTCCTCGATCGTCGCCGGCGCCAGCACCACGTGCGGCGCATCGCCGGGCGACGCGAACAGCGCCGCCAGCAGGTCGGACTGCTCCACCTTCGTCGGCAGCCCCGTGCTCGGACCGCCGCGCTGCACGTCCACGACCACCAGCGGCGTCTCCGTCATCACCGCGAGCCCGAGGAACTCGGTCTTGAGCGCGAGCCCCGGTCCGGACGTGATCGTGAACGCCGTCTTGCCCGCCCAGGACGATCCGATCGCAACACCCGCCGCCGCGATCTCGTCCTCCGACTGGTGCACGATGCCGCCGTAGGCCTCGAAGCTCTCGCTCAGCTGATGTGACGCCGACGTCGCGGGCGTGATCGGATACATCGCGATCAGCTCCATCCCCGACGCGATGGCGCCGAATGCGATCGCCTGGTTGCCGTTCATCACCACGCGTGACTCCACCATCTGCATCGGCGGAATGTCGTATCGGAAGTCCAGATTCGACTCCGCCCAGCGCATGCCGAGCTCGAGCAGCGTGATGTTCTTCTGGTAGACTTCCTCCGACTTCTTGCGGAACGTGTACGCGATCTCTTCGTGGATCCGCTCCACGTCGCGGCCGTAGATCCACGCCAGCACGCCGAGCGCGAACATGTTCTTGCCCTTGCGCGCGTTCTCCACCACCGTCAGGCACTCCGCCTCCATCGGCACGCCGATGATGCGGTAGGAGCGCGACGACATCTCCTCCATCGCGTCGCTCCACTGCTTCCGGATCCGCTCGTCCTGGTGCGTCGCCCACTGGTCGTCCACCAGGATGATCGCGTCCTCCGCCAGCGCACCCAGCCGGTGCCGCCCCAGCAGCGCCTGCTCGTTGAACGCGATGACCAGGTTCGTCGCATCTCCCCAGTTCGTCACCACGTTCGAGCCCACACGGATCCGGATGCCGCTCGCGCCCGCCGGTATCCGCGGCGGCGGCTGGATCTCCGCCGGAATGATCTCCACCGTCCAGATGCCGTTGCCCATCTTCGCCGACACGGAGCCGAAGACGGTGCCGCATTTCTGCGCACCCTCGCCCGAATCGGAGACGATCTCGACGGTGTGCTCGGACAGCCGTTCCGGTGGCGGCCCCGCCGCCGGAATGCTCGGTGAGGTCGAAATGCCAGTGGTCGCTGTGGTCGGCATCGCACGTCCTTGAGGTGGCCGGGGTCGGACGGACTTTTCTGCTGCCGGAACCTATGGGGGGCCGGGCGCCCGCCTCTGTCGGGAAACGGTGGAATCGGAGTGGGGCAGTGCGCCCGTCCGCCGCGGGTTCTTCCCTACAGGACGTGAGGGTCAGGCGCCGGCACCCGCCCATCTCCGGGGAAAAAATGACGCACGCGCCCCATTCCTGCCCCGCCCGGGCGGATGTGACAATCCGCCCCGCCCCACTCGTCTCACACCAGGGACGGAGCGCACAGGCGACGAAGCAAAGGGAGATGAGATGGACCACCGTACACAGAAAGCGCTCGATGGCGAGCTGCCGCGCGAGCAGCTGACCGCCGCCGAGAAGGCCGATCTGCTCGAGGCGGAAGCCAGGATCCGGGCGGTCCTGCACGCCGTGCCCGCCGGGCCGATGCCCGACCTGGCGCCGGCCATCATGCGGCGCATCGAGGAGGGCGACAGGCAGCGGGCGAAGTCACCGGCCGCCGGGGCGACGCCGCCGACCGCAGCGCGGAACACCGCACTGTCCGGGACCGCGATGTCGCCGGCCGCGTCGAGCCCGCTCGAAGGACTGCGCGCCTTTGCGGGCTGGATCTGGAAGCCGCGCCCGGTAGCGCTGGCGTGGCGTCCGGTCTATGGCGTGGCGGCAGCCGCGCTACTGGCGTTGAGCCTGGTCATCGGCCGTGAAACGGCGTCAGTGGAGCCGACGACGCAGCAGGTCCTGACGCAGTTCCTGCTGGAGGCGCCGGACGCGCAGCAGGTCGTGCTGGCCGGCGATTTTACCGACTGGCAGCCCGTCCACACGCTGACGCGGACGGAGCCGGGAGTCTGGTCGGTGGTGGTGCCCCTGGCGCCGGGTGTGCATAACTATGCGTTCATCGTGGATGGTGATCGCTGGGTGCCGGATCCGAACGCACCGGCGGTGAACGATGGGTTCGGCGGTCTGAACAGCCGCCTGGCCGTGCTCGCACCTGATGTAGCGGGGTCATGATGCGTATCATGCACATGGGCATTCGCCTGACATTACTGATCGTGTGCGCGGCCGGTGTCACCCCCCTGTCCGCGCAGCAGTGGAACGTGAGTGCGCACGCGGGACAGATGCGTTCCACGCTCGACCCGGCCGATGCGACCGCCAGCATTGCACTCGGGCTCCAGTACACGGCATCGACCGCCGGCTTCCGGCTGTCCACGGGGATCCCGACCAGCTCCGTCGAATCGCTGTGGGCGGGTGCCGCCGGGTGGAAGCGCGCCGCAATCCGTCACAGCAGCTTCGTTCTCGGTGTCGATCTCGCCGGTAACGCCTTCCTGACACGCGACCGTTCCGCGAACGCGGGTCCGGACACGCCGCCGTTCATTCCCGGGCCGTTCACGCCGCCGCTGGAGGGTGTCGCCGATCGCTCCGGCCACGCGCTCGCGGGGCAGGCACTTCCGGTAATCGGGTACGAGGGCGGCATGCTCCAGGCTCACGTCCGCGCGGGCGTGTCGCACTACCTGGCGTCGTTTGGCGACCTCGATGTCGAACGCACGGTGCGGCTGGCCGATGCCCAGCTCACGATCATGCCGTCGTCATCGCTCGCGCTCATTCCGGTCGTCCGCCGCTACGCTGCGGAAGGCGAGGATGCGGCGACGTATGCGGGTGCGTCGGCCGTGCTCGCGCATCGCCTCGGCAGCGTCTGGGGCAGTGTCGGACACTGGATGGAGTCGGACAACACGACGGGGCCGTGGGCGGTCGGTGCCTCCCTGAAGGTGCACGAACGGACGACGATCGAGGCGAGCGCGCGTCGCGACACGTTCGATCCGCTGTACATGCAGCCGCCCCAGACATCCTGGAATGTCGGCCTGTCGATTCAGGTGGGCGGTCCTGTCGGGCCGCCGCCGCCGCCGGTTCCTGCGGAGTATGTGGACGGCCGCGCCACCATTCAGCTGCCCGTGTCCGCGGCGCCGTCAGCGCCATCCATCGCCGGCGACTTCAATGACTGGAAGCCGCAGCCGATGCAGCGCACCGGCGAGAACTGGACGTTCACGGTCAGGCTCGCGCCCGGCGTTTACAACTACGCGTTCGTCGCGGCGGACGGAACGTGGTTCGTTCCGGAGGACGTGCCGGGCCGGAAAGACGACGGCATGGGTGGACACGTCGCGGTGCTGGTGGTCGGATGAGCGCGCGCGTGACACATCCGGATGACGATGCCGTGCTCGTGGGCCGTGTGCTCGCCGGTGAGCGCGATGTCTACGCGGATCTGGTGCGCCGCCACCAGGACGTGATCTACCGCCACATGCGGGGCATGGGTCTCGACCACGACACCGCGCTCGACCTGGTGCAGGACGCGTTCGTCAGAGCGTACGACCGGCTGGCCGAGTGTCGCGATCGCGCGCACTTCCGGGCATGGCTGTTCCGCATCGCACGCAATCTCGGTCTCGACTTCATGAAGAACGTGCGCCGCGCCACCATCCCGCTCAGTGCGATGGAGAGCGCGGAGACGATCGAGGACACACGCGGCGGGTCCAGCGAGCTGGATCTCACCATGCGTGCCGCGCTGGACCGGCTGCCGGCGCCCATGCGTGAGGCGTTCCTGCTCAAGCACGATGCCGGCTACACGTATGACGAGGTCGCGGAGATGACGGACGCCACACCGAGTGCAGTCAAGATGCGTGTGCACCGTGCGCGCGAGACGCTGCGCGATTTTCTCACGCAGCAGGGTGTAACGGCCGCGTAGTGACAATCCGGTATGCCCCGATCGTCTCATTGGCAGGGGCATGAAGAACACGATGGGCGGCAGAACCATGACGCCGCCCGCTCATTCGAGGAGGACAGCATGACACACACGAAGTCGAAGATCCTGACACTGATCGTTCCGGCACTGCTGCTCGCGCCGGCCTCGCTGTCGGCGCAGAACGCGGAGGCCAATGCGGCCGCCCGGGCGCAGGCAAGCACCCCGCAGGCGCGCATCAACGCAGCAATGGAAGCGGCCGCCCGCGCCAGCATTCCGGCTGAGCTGATCGAGAGCAAGATTGCGGAGGGGCGTGCGAAAGCAGTTGCGGAGGAGCGTATCGCGGCCGCAGTCGAGGCCCGCGTCGCCGGTCTCGTGCGTGCTTCCGAGGCACTGCAGCGCGCCGGCATCGAGGGCCGCAGCGCGGGCGAGCTGTCCGTCACGGCGGATGCGCTCGAGGCCGGCGTCAGCGAGAGCGCAGTGGTCCGCATCAGCCGTGATGCGCCGCAGGAGCGTCGCGCGGTCGCCGTGGCCGTGCTCGCGGACCTGGTTCGTCTCGGCCACGCGAACGACCACGCGCTCACGCGTGTCAGTGCGGCCGTCCGGAGCAGCGCTGCGCTCGCCAACCTGCACGCGGAAGTGGCGTCGCAGCTGCGGCTCGGCGGGATGAACCCCACGCTCGACGTGACGGCCGGCGCACGCATCCGCTGAACGCTGACGTCAGCAGCGCCGCCCCTGCACGCTCAGGCAGGCGCTGGCAGACGGCCCCGCCCCGCTGTTCCGGGGCGGGGCCGTTCTTTTCTTGCCGACACCGTCGCTGCGTCAGCGCGGCTCCGGCGCTGCTCCGCGCAGCAGCGGGTACGGATTCACGGGCACGCCGACCGACCATGACACGTTCGGCTGGCCGCGCAGGATGCCGAAATGGAGATGGGGCGTATCCGGAGACGCATTGCCCGTCGTGCCGACATAGCCGATCACCTGTCCTTGCACGAGCGGCATCCCGTCGCGCAACCCTTCGGCGTAGCTATCCAGGTGCCCGTAGAGAAGGATGAAACGCTCCGACCGATCCGTGGCATAGACCATCAACCCGCCCGGCTTGCTGTTGAAGAGCCGGAGCACTCTGCCATCCGCGGCAGACAGCACGGGCGTCCCGCGCGGCGCGAGAATGTCGATCGCCTCGTGCACCCGGTCACCGCGCGCCTCCGTATACGTGTCGCGCAGGCTCGCCCGCGAGACGCCCGCCACCGGCACAGCGAGCATCCCACTCAGCTGCGCCAGCTCGCTGGGAAGTGCCGCCGCGCCCGGCACCCCCGCCGGTTGCGCAATGGCGGGTACTTCCGGTGTGATCTCTGTCGCCCACGGTGCGGGTATGGTTGCGGTGGAGTCGAGGGTGACCAGCGGTGAATCCACGCGTGCATCGGCGGGTGTGGTGAAGAACGCCCCCGTGTCCGGCTCGACGCCCTGCTCACACGCCGCGACCGCGCACGCACTGATGAGCGCTGCGAAGAGGGCACGTCGCCCACGCGAGGCCCCGCATGACACACACGTCATTCCAACCTCCTCGAGTGCCTGGACCGGGTGTAGCGCGAGTCGGTCAGCCGGGCGCCGGCGTGGTCTGATACCCCCGTGCACGTTTTCCTTAAGTCCTACTCTGCGAACAGTTGCAGCATCCGGTGGCACGATTCGGGCCCCTCGCGGCCCGCAACGGTGTATCAATACACATGATCATGACCAGACACCCGTCACCGGGATCACCGCGTCCCCATTTCCGCGGAGCCGTCATGCAGTCACGAGGCTCGTTTAATGCATGGTTGAACGGCTGCTGCATCTCCACACCCCCGGGCTGCACGCCCCTGGTCCATCAGTGTGAATGCATATGAAGGCCTGCGCTCCCGCGCCGGTTCGAGCACGAAACGGCAGCAGGAAGACAGGCAGTCATGGATTCACGAATCTCCGACAACGGCAGACCCAGTTATGACAGGCGCTACTCGGAGACCATCCTGAAGGCGGGCGCGCTGCAGAGCGCGATCTTCAACAGCGCCAATTTTTCGAGCATTGCCACTGACGCGGACGGCGTCATTCAGATCTTCAATGTGGGCGCCGAGCGGATGCTGGGCTTCACCGCCGCGGAGGTGGTGAACAGGATCACACCCGCCGATATCTCCGACCCGCGCGAGCTCGTCGAGCGCGCTCGCGCCCTCAGCCTGGAGCTGGGCACGCCCATCAACCCGGGCTTCGAGGCGCTGGTTTTCAAGGCATCGCGCGGCATCGAGGACATCTACGAGCTGACGTACTTCCGGAAGGATGGCAGCCGATTCCCCGCAGTCGTGTCCGTCACCGCGTTGCGGGATGAGCTGGACGCGATCATCGGCTATCTGCTGATCGGCACCGACAACACCGCGCGCAGGCACGCGGAGGAAGCATTGCTCAAGGCCAGCGCGCTCCAGAACGCGATCTTCAACAGCGCTAACTTCTCGAGCATCGCCACCGACGCACAGGGCGTGATCCAGATCTTCAATGTCGGCGCCGAGCGCATGCTGGGGTATGCCGCGGGCGACGTCGTGGACAAGATCACACCGGCCGACATCTCCGATCCGCAGGAGCTCATCGCACGAGCATCGGCTCTCAGCCAGGAGTTCGGTACGCCGATCACGCCTGGATTCGAGGCACTGGTCTTCAAGGCGTCGCGCGGGATCGAGGACATCTACGAGCTGACGTACATCCGCAAGGACCTGAGCCGTTTCCCTGCGGTCGTGTCCGTCACGGCGCTGCGCGATGACCACGACGCGATCATCGGCTACCTCCTGATCGGTACCGACAACACGGCCCGCCAGCAGATCGAGGACGAGCGGATGAAGCTGGACCAGCGCCTGCGCGATCAGCACTTCTATACGCGCTCGCTGCTCGAGTCCAATATCGACGCCCTCATGACGACTGATCCGCGCGGCATCATCACCGACATCAACAAGCAGATGGAGGCGTTGACGGGCTGCACGCGCGACGAGCTGATCGGTGCGCCGTTCAAGAACTACTTCACCGACTCCGCGCACGCCCAGGCGGCCATCAACCGCGTACTGGCCGAAGGCAAGGTCACCAACTACGAGCTGACGGCACGCGCGCGCGATGGCACGCTGACGGTCGTGTCATACAACGCGAGTACGTTCCACGATCGCGACCGCGTGCTCCAGGGCGTATTCGCCGCAGCACGCGACATGACAGAGGTCAAGCTGTACGAGCGCGCGCTGCAGCAGAAGAACGTCGAGCTCGAGGACGCCAGCCGCATGAAGTCGGAGTTCCTGGCCAACATGTCGCACGAGCTGCGCACGCCCCTCAACGCGATCATCGGCTTCTCCGAGGTGTTCGGCGACGGGCTGCTCGGCGACATGACACCCAAGCAGCACCGGTTCATCGACGACATCTTCAAGAGCGGCAAGCACCTGCTGTCGCTGATCAACGACATCCTCGACCTGTCCAAGGTGGAGGCGGGCAAGATGCTGCTCGACCTCGAGCCGGTGGAGATCAGGCCGCTGCTCTCGAACAGCCTCTCCATCGTGAAGGGACAGGCCGCCGTGCGCCACGTGCAGCTGGACATGCAGCTGGGCGAGTCGCTCGACACCATGACGGCCGACGCACGCAAGGTGAAGCAGGTCGTCTACAACCTGCTCTCCAACGCCGTGAAGTTCACCGCCGACGGCGGCGCCGTCACGCTGCAGGCAGACCGGGTCCCGCGCAGCGACGTGGGGGTGCTCATGGGGCGCTGGCCGGGGCG
>DATHVW010000077.1:0-16265 GCA_035461085.1 Longimicrobiales bacterium
GACGCCGGCGAGCGCGCCGACGGGGCCGTGCCTGCTCGTAGCGGGACTGGCCGATCCGGGTCTGTTCGTGATCAACGCGCGCGACGCCGGGGCCCAGGTGACGACGGAGCTGTTGTTCCCCGACCACCATGAATACGACGGTGCGGACGCCGCGCGCATCCGGGCAGCCGCAGCGGGACGTACGATCATCACGAGCGCAAAGGACTGGGTGAAGCTGCGCGGTCGTCTCGACGCGACGCAGGTGCTGGTACTGACGCAGGAGGTCGTGGTCGAGGAAGGGGAGCCGCTCCTCGATGCCGCTCTCGGGCGGGTGCTGCGATGAGGAGTGCGAGCACGGACGTCCTCGTCATCGGCAGCGGGATCGCCGGCCTGACGTTCGCCCTCAAGGCGGCGGAACATGCCAGGGTGCACGTGGTGACGAAGAAGGAGCGCGCGGTATCGAGCACGAACTACGCGCAGGGCGGCATCGCTGCCGTGATGGCGCCCGATGATTCCCTGGAGCTGCACGTGCGCGATACGCTCGTCGCGGGTGCCGGCCTGTGCCACCTGGCAGCCGTGGAGTCGCTCGTGCGCGAAGGACCCGCCCGGGTCCGGGACCTGATCGACTGGGGCGTGCGCTTCTCCGCGAGGGGCGGTGACCTGTCGCTCGGCCGCGAAGGCGGCCATTCCCGCCGACGCATCCTGCATGCGGGGGATCTCACCGGCCGCGAGATCGAGGGCGCCCTGATCCAGGCCGTCGGCGAGCACCCGGACATCGAGCTCATCGAGGACCTGCACGCGGTGGATCTGCTGTGCATCCATGACGATCGCACCGGGCAGAAACGGTGTACGGGAGCGCTCCTGCTCGAGCACCGGACGGGCGAGCTCATCGAGTTCACCGCCGGGATGGTATTGCTCGCCACGGGGGGCCTCGGCCAGGCTTACCGCCACACGACAAACCCGGACATCGCCACCGGTGACGGCGTCGCCATGGCCTACCGCGCCGGCGGCGTTCTCGCGAACCTGGAGTTCGTGCAGTTCCACCCCACGGCGCTCTATCCCGCCAGCGAGCGGGCGTTCCTCATCTCCGAAGCAGTCCGTGGCGAAGGCGCGGTCCTGCGGAGGAAGGACGGGTCCGACCTGATGGCGGGTGTCCACCCGCTCGGATCGCTGGCCCCCCGTGACGTCGTCGCCCGCACGATCGACCTGGAGCTCAAGCGCACCGGTGACGATTACGTGCTGCTCGACCTCGAGTCGATACCGACCGAGCACATCGAGCAGCGTTTCCCCGGCATCTTCACGGAATGCGCGGAGCGCGGCCTCGACATCCGGACGGACCCCATCCCGGTCGTGCCGGCCGCTCACTACAGTTGTGGCGGCGTAGTCACGGATGCTACCGGCCGCACCTCGATCGCGGGCCTGTACGCCGCCGGTGAGGTCGCGTGCACTGGCGTTCACGGCGCAAATCGTCTAGCATCCAACTCTCTGCTCGAAGCAGTTGTTTACAGCCACCGTGCGGCCCAGCACGTGGAAGAGGAGCTGGACCGGGCCGGCCAGGCCGACGGACAGCCCATGGAGTCGCCCTCGACGAGTATGACGCCGGCGATGACGCCGATGGACGATACCGATGTCGGATCGCTGCGGAATGGACTTCGCGATCTGATGTGGGAGCGCGCGGGTATCGTACGCACCGGACAGGGACTGGACGCGGCTGCCGACACCCTGGCTGGCCTGCGGCAGCAGACCCGTGAGCTGATCGATTCGAGGGTCGATACGAATACGGTCGAGTTGCGGAATCTGCTGGAAGTGTCGGACCTGATCGTCAGATGCGCGCGGCAGCGCCGTGAGAGCCGCGGGCTGCATTACAACCTGGACTTTCCGTACCGTGACAATGAGCGATTCCTGCGCGACACCGTCGTGTCGCGCGGAGGATCCTGAGGAGATCAACAGTCTTATGGAAGCAGCGGTCAGCGGAGCGGCCGTTCCAGCAGCAACCGGCGAGACGAATCCGTTCGAAGCGATGATGCAGCGCTTCGACCATGCAGCCGAGCTGCTCAATCTCGACGAGGGCATCTACAGGATCCTGCGGCACCCCGAGAAGCAGATCGTCACATCGATCCCCGTCGCCATGGACAATGGCGAGGTGGAGGTGTTCACGGGGTACCGCGTGCTGTACAACACGTCGCGCGGACCGGCGAAGGGTGGCATCCGGTTCGACATGGGTGTCACACTGGACGAGGTGACGGCGCTGGCGGCGTGGATGACGTGGAAATGCGCCGTGGTGGACATCCCGTTCGGCGGTGCGAAGGGCGGCGTGATCTGCGAGCCGTTCCGCATGTCTACGGCCGAGCTGGAGCGGCTGACACGGCGCTACACGGCGTCGATCCTGGAGGTGCTCGGCCCGGAATCGGACGTGCCCGCGCCGGACGTGAACACCAACGAGCAGGTGATGGCGTGGATCATGGACACGTACTCCATGCACAAGCGCCACACGGTGACCGCCGTCGTGACGGGCAAACCGGTCACGATGGGCGGATCGCTGGGCCGACGCGAAGCGACGGGGCGCGGTGTCAAGATCGTCGTGAAGGAGGCGCTCCGTGAGCTCGGCATGCCGCTCAACGGAACCAAGATCGCCGTGCAGGGATTCGGCAACGTGGGATCCGTCGCCGCGAAGCTGCTGGAAGCCGAAGGTCTGACCGTGGTCGCGATCAGCGACAAGACGGGAGGGGTGTACAACCCGAACGGGATCTACGTCTCCGAGGCGCTCGAGTGGATTCGTGAGAACCGTTTCCTCGAGGGCTTCCCGGGCGGTGAGGCGATCACGAACGAGGAGCTGCTGGAGGTGGACTGCGATGTGCTGGCGCCGTGCGCGCTCGAGAATGTGATCACGCGCAGGAACGCGGGCAACATCAAGGCGCGCATCATCGCGGAAGGCGCGAACGGTCCGACCACGGCGTTCGCGGACGCGATCCTGGAAGAGAAGGGCGTGTTCGTCATTCCCGACATCCTGGCAAACGCGGGCGGCGTGACGGTCAGCTACTTCGAGTGGGTGCAGAACCGCGAGGGTTATTACTGGCGTGAGGACACGGTGATCGAGCGTCTGCGCGAGGTGATGATCCGCGCGTTCGACCAGGTACTGCAGTACTCGAAGGCGCACAACGTGAACATGCGCACGGCCGCGTACATGCTGTCGATCGACCGTGTCGCAGCGGTGCACAAGCTGCGCGGCATCTACGCCTGATGAAGCTGTCGCTGATCACGGTCGGACGAAGCGGTCGTGTGCTGGCGCCCGCCATCGAGGAGTACGAGACCCGCACGCGGCGCTACTGGCCGGTGGACGTCATCGAGGTCAGGGAGGAGAAGGCTCGAGGCGGGCTGACGGACGACGCCGTGCGCGACGCGGAGGCGGCACGCCTGCTCGCGCGCGTGCCGAAGGGGGCCGAGCTCATCGCGCTGACGGTACGCGGGGACGCATGGACCTCGGAGCGTCTGTCGCGCCATATTCAGCGCGGCGCGGTGCACGCGCTCCCGGGCATCGCGTTCGTGATCGGCGGCGCATTTGGCCTGGGCGACACCGTACTGAAGGAAGCAGACCGGCGCATGCGACTATCGACCTTCACGCTGCCCCACGACCTCGCCCGGCTGATCCTGCTCGAGCAGCTGTACCGCGCCGGCACGATCGCCCGCGGCGAGCCGTACCACAAAGGGCGCGACGTAGAGTGAGCGGCTGCTGTACGCGGCGGGCGCCATGCCGTCCATGAGCGGGGACCGCACCGTTCTCGAGCCGGGCCTCACGGACGCCCTGTCCATCACCGTCCGGCCACTTCCCGGCGGGCCGCTCCTGCAGGACTATCTCGCCGGCCGGGATCTCTCAGCATTCTACACGGGCCACCACAGCGACCCAGCCGCATATGAGCGCAAGGCCGCGGAGGTCGAGGCGCGCCTCGATGCGGGTGCGCGCGCCGCTGCCGGCGCTGCGATCGAGCCGTTCGGGGACGCGGCCGGCCGACTCGAGCGGATTCTCGCGGGTGATGGCTTCTTCGTCACGAGCGGTCAGCAGCCGGCGCTGTTCGGCGGGCCACTCTACACCATTTACAAGATCCTCGGCGCCATCCGGCTGGCCGATGCGCTCGAACGGCGGCTGGGCCGTCCGGTGCTCGCGCTGTTCTGGCTCGGCAGCGACGACCACGACTGGGACGAGGCGAACCACGTTTCTGTTCTGGATGACCAGCAGTACGTACGCCGGATCACTGTGAAGGGCACCACGGACGCGCCGCCGGTGCCGCTGAACGTACGCACCTGGGGGGCGGGCGTCGAGCAGGCCGTTGCAGAGCTGGCCGCATCGCTGCCGGACACGGTGCATGCCGACGAGGTCATGGCGCACGTGCGCGCGGCCTACGTCCCGGACAGCACGGTCGCCGCGTCATTCGCCGCCACGCTCCGCTACCTCCTGGGGGACCGCCGCCTGGCGGTCGTGGACTCCGGACATCCCGCGCTGCGCCGCGCCGCCGCACCCGTGCTGCGCGCGGACGCCGCGCGCGTGCTCGCCGGCGACGATCCCGTGGCCCGCCAGACGAGCCGGCTGCGGGAGGCCGGCTACGCCGAGCAGGTGGCGGTCGCGGAAGACGCGTCGAACCTGATGCTCATCGACGAGCAGGGACGCGATCGCATCGTCAGAACGGCACGCGGCTGGGCTACGCGGCGGGAACGGAGCGGAATAGGCGAAGCAGCGCTGCTGGAGATGATCGAGACGCACCCCGATCGATTCTCGCCGAACGTGCTGCTGAGGCCCGTCGTCGAGAGCGCGGTCTTTCCGACCCTGGCGTATGTGGCCGGTCCGTCGGAGCTGAGTTACTTCGCGCAGATCGGCTGCCTGTTCGAAGC
Source organism: Longimicrobiales bacterium (assembly GCA_035461085.1). GTDB lineage: Bacteria > Gemmatimonadota > Gemmatimonadetes > Longimicrobiales > RSA9 > SH-MAG3. The sequence goes on from DATHVW010000077.1 coordinate 4,864, forward strand.
GCACGGCATTCTTCCTCCCGTGGTGGTGCCGCGACCGAGTGTGACGCTGCTCGACGAGAAGGCGGGCCGGAATCTGGAACGGCTGGGCATCGATGTCGAAGCGCTGCGCCGGCCCTTCCGCGAGGTGGTGGCTGACGCGGTCACGGAAGCCATGCCGCCGGATGTCAGCCGGGCCCTGGACTCACTGCGCGCTGCGCTCGGGACCACGTATGAGGACCTCACAGCGGCGGCGGCTCGGATCGATCCGACGCTGCGCGGCCCACTGCGCAGCTCACGCAATGCCAGCCTGCTCGATGCCGCGGCAGCGGAAAAGAAGATCAGAGCCCAGCTCAGGACTGCCAATCACATACGGATCGAGCAGCTGCGCCGGCTCGCATCGCAAATACATCCGGACGGCAAGCCGCAGGAGCGCGTGTTCGGGCCGCTGTCATACGTGGCCGCACACGGCCGCGGAATCATTGCAGCCATGGAAGCCGCGCTCGACATGGAGCCGGCCGGGACGGCGTCGTGGCGCGGTCCCGCCTGCCTGTAGCCGGCAATCCACTGCGTCAGGTGAGTGACGCCGTTCGCATGGCAGCGTCCTTGCTACTGTCGCTCGGGCACCCGTACCTTGGCCGCATATGAGTCTGGTTCTGATCGTACTACTCGTCGCACTGATGATACCGCTCGTGGCGGTGATCCTCGACTCGCAGGTCGGTCGCGCCATCGCCGCACGGATGGAGGGCGGCCGCGGTCCGGAATCCCTGTCCGACCGCCGCCTCGCCGCGCTCGAAGGCGAGATCGATCGCCTCAACCGCGAAGTGCAGCGGCTGGACGAGGAGAGCGAGTTCATCCACAAGCTGCTCGAAGAGAAGCGTGCGCCGGGAGCGCTGCCGCCCGGTGAATCAAACCACTGAGCCTTCGCCCGAAGGCGAAGCTGTGACGCCGAGGCAGCCCGCAGGAACGACGTTCTCGTCGGCACGCCTCGTCGCCGCCGGCATCTTCCTCAGCCGCATAGCCGGCTTTGCGCGCGACATCATCTTCGCGAAGTACCTCGGCAACTCCGGCTACGCGTCGGCATTCCGCGGCGCGCTGCGCATGCCGAACGTCCTGCAGAATCTGCTCGGCGAAGGCACGCTGAGCGCGTCGTTCATCCCCGTGTATTCGAAGCTGCTGGAGAAGGGGGACGACGAAGCGGCCGGCAAGCTGGCCGGCGCCATCTTCGCGCTGCTGCTGGCGGTCGCTGGCGGGCTGTCCCTGTTCGGGGCACTCATGGCGCCCGTCCTGGTCAGCGTTTTCCTGCCCGGCTTCGAGGGCGAGATGCGCGAGATCACGATCATCTGCACGCGCATCATCTTCCCAATGACGGGCATCCTGGTGCTGTCGGCCTGGGCGCTCGGCATCCTGAACAGCCATCGCCGCTTCTTCGTCTCCTACACCGCACCCGTGCTGTGGAACGCCGCGATCATTACCGTGCTTCTGGTGTTCGGCGCGCGGCTCGATCAGCGCGGGCTGGTCATCGCGCTCTCATGGGGCGCGCTGGTCGGCGGTGCACTCCAGTTCCTGGTGCAGGTGCCCTGGATCCTGCGACTGCAGCGTGGGATGCGGCTGCACTGGGACCTGAAGTCGAACGGAGCGGCTACGGTCATCCGCAATGCGGGCCCCGCCATCATGGGGCGCGGCGTCGTCCAGCTGAGCGGCTGGGCCGACATGTTCCTCGCATCGTTCCTGTTCGCCGGTGCCGTTGCGGCACTCAGCTACGCGCAGACGTTCTACATGCTGCCCGTCAGCCTGTTCGGCATGTCGATCGCCGCCGCGGAGCTCCCGGAGCTGTCCCGCGCCGGCGGTACGGATGCCGAGCCCGTGCGCACGCGCGTGGCAGCGGGGCTGCGGCAGATGGCCGTTTTCGTTGTGCCATCCGTGATCGGCTATCTTGCGTTCGGCGACATCATCATCGGCGCCATGTACCAGCGCGATGCGTTCACCCGCGCGGACACGATCCTGGTCTATCTCATCCTCGCCGGCTACTCGATCGGCCTGCTCGCCTCCACCGCCACGCGACTCTACTCCTCAGCGCTCTACGCCCTGAACGACACGAAGACGCCCGCGCGCATCGCCGTGATGCGCGTCGCCACATCCGCGATCCTCGGCGCCACGCTCATGCTGCTCCTCGAGCCCGTCACCGTACGCGGCATCACACTCAGCATCGGGCCTGGAGTGACTGTCCTCGGCAATCCGATCGGCGCCGCTGGCCTGGCGGCGGGCGCCGGCATTGCCGCATGGCTCGAATGGATCCTGCTGCGACGGGCGCTCGCGCGGCGCATTGGCGACGCTTCCGCCGGCAGCGTCCTGTTCCGCCTGGTCCTGGCCGCGATCCTCGCCGCCGCTGCCGCGCGCGGTCTGCTGTACGTCCTGCCGCCGCTGCCGCTGATCATCTCGCTGCTGGTGGTCATGGCGCCGTTCGGACTCCTGTACTTCGCCCTGGCGAGCCTGTTCGGAGTCGGAGAGGTGCGGACGGCTCTGGCACGCTTCCGCCGCGTCCGGCGCTGAGGAAGCCGGCGTAGCGGCCGAATCCCCCGCCGCTTTCCGGGGTATACAGACCGGAATTCGAAGCAGGAGAGCGCGTGCCCCGCGAAGGTCTCACGAACAAGCTCAAATCGCTGCCCAATCGCCCCGGCGTCTATTTCTTCAAGGACCGCCAGGGCGAGACTCTGTACATCGGCAAGGCGAAGTCGCTGCGGTCACGCGTGCGCGGTCACTTCTCGGCGGACCCTGCGACCTCGCTGAAGAACCAGGAGATGCTGCGCCGGGTCGTGGACATCGACACGATCGTGGTCGGCTCGGAGGCGGAGGCGCTGCTGCTGGAGGCGAACCTCATCAAGGAGCACCGCCCCCGCTTCAACATTCAGCTGCGCGACGACAAGCGGTATCCGTACATCAAGGTCACACTTCAGGAGAGCTTTCCGCGGGTGTACGTGACGCGGCGCCTGGACAACGACGGCGGGCGCTACTTCGGACCCTACACGGAAGTGGGTGCGATGCGGCAGGCACTCGAGGTGGTCAAGCGGCTCTACACCGTGCGCAGCTGCCGCTACAACCTGCCGGATGACGCACCTGCGCGCCCGTGTCTCGACTATCACATTGGTCGCTGCCTGGCACCGTGCGTCGGGCTGCAAACGCGCGATGCCTATCGCACGATGGTGGATGAGATCCTCGAGGTTCTCGGAGGGCGCACACGCGGAGTGCGCGAGCGCGTCACGGCCGACATGCAGAGGGCGGCGGACTCGCTCGACTTCGAGCGCGCGGCGACGCTGCGCGATGTACTGAACGGCCTGGAGGGACTGGAGCGGCGGCAGCGCGCGCTGGACGTGCGTGGCGGCGACACGGACATCATCGGCATCGCACGCGACGGCGACAGTGCGTGCGCTGTCCTGCTGCGCGTACGCGAGGGCAAGCTGCTCGGCCGCGAGGTCGATTTCTTCGAGAACCTCGGGGAGGGCGGTGACGCGGAGGTCGTGTCCACCGCGACGACGCGCTTCTACTTCGGTCGCGGCGAGCACGGCACGGCCGACCTGCCGCGCGATGTGCTGCTGCCGGTCGATTTCGAGGATCGGCAGACGGTGGAGGAACTGCTGAGCGAGGTCGCGCAGCGGCGCACCGGTACGCACGTGCCGGTGCGCGGTGACAAGCTGCGGCTGGTGGAGCTTGCAAACCAGAACGCACGTCACCTGCTCGAGGAACGAGCGGTGCTCGGGCAGTCGATCGAGACGCGTGCCGATGACGTGCTGTACGATCTGCAGGACGCCCTCGAGCTGAAGGTCGTGCCGCGGCTGATCGCGTGCTTCGACATCTCGCACACACAGGGCACGGAGGTGGTCGGCAGCTGCGTGGTGTTCCGCAACGGCGAGCCGGACAAGAGCGAGTACCGTCGCTTCCGCATCCGCGGCGACTGGGGCAACGATGACTTCCGCTCGATGGAGGAAGTGGTCGGCCGATACGTGCAGCGCCGGCTGGCGGAGCAGAAGCCGCTGCCGGAGCTGATCATCATCGATGGCGGGCGCGGCCAGCTCAATGCGGCCGTGGGCGCGGCGCGGGTCGCGGGCGCGTCGGATGCGGTGTTCGCGAGTCTGGCGAAGCGTGAGGAGGAGATCTACCTTGTGGCCCGCCCGGAGCCGCTGCGCCTGCCGCGCACCAGCGCCGCGCTGCGGCTGCTGCAACGCCTGCGCAATGAAGCGCACCGCTTCGCGCACGGCTACAACCGCAAGCTCAGAGGAAGCAGGACGCTGGTGAGCGAGCTGTCATCGATACCTGGAGTGGGACCGGCACGGCAGCGCACCCTGCTCGAGCGCTTCGGCAGCGTGCGCGCGCTGCGATCCGCCAGCCCGGCGGACATTGCCGGCCTGCCCGGCTTCTCGAGCCGCCTCGCCGAGCAGATCGTCGAGCACCTGCGCCAGCGAACGTGATCCGCACCCGCTTCGCGCCGAGCCCCACCGGCTCACTCCACGTCGGCAACGCCCGCATCGCCGTTCTGAACTGGCTCTTCACGCGCCAGCAGGGCGGCTGCTTCGTGTTGCGTATCGAGGACACGGATGTCGAGCGGAACGTGCCGGGCGCGGAAGCGGGCGTCCGTCAGGACCTGCTATGGCTCGGCCTCGACTGGGACGAGGGCCCAGGACAGGGCCCCTACGGCCCCTACCGTCAGTCGGAACGCGGCCCCGCGTACCAACGCTACGCGGAACGGCTGCGCGAGAGCGGCCATGCCTATCCCTGCTTCTGCGCCGCCGATCCCACGGAGGATACGCTGGAACGCCGCGCGCCCTGCGAGTGCGCGTCACTCGATGCGACCGTCGCTGCACAGCGCGCCGCCTCGCAGCCGCACACCCTGCGCTTCCGGGTACCGGCAGGGCAGACGATCGCGATCGATGACGCGGTGCGAGGCCGCGTGGAGTTCGCCAGCCAGGAGATCGCGGACTTCGTCCTCCTCCGCTCCGACGGACGGCCGACGTACAACTTCGCCGTGGTGGTGGACGACATCGAGATGCGCATCTCGCACGTGATCCGCGGTGTCGGACATCTGTCCAACACGCCGCGTCAGGCGCTGCTGTTCGACGCGCTGGAGGCCGCGCGCCCGGTGTTCGCGCACGTCCCGATGGTGCTCGGTCCGGATCGACAGAAGCTGTCGAAGCGCCACGGCGCATCGGGCATGGCCGAGTATCGCGCGCAGGGCTATCACCCGGACGGACTGTTGAACTACCTCTCGCTGCTCTCCTGGTCGAGTCCAACGGGCGAGGATGTGCTGTCGAGGGAGCAGCTGATCGGGGAGATCTCACTCGATCGCATCGGCGTCGCTGATGCGATGTTCGACCCCGCGCGGCTGCGCTGGCTGTCGGCAAAACACATCGAGCGCATGCCGCTGCATGAGCTGGTCGAAGCCGTCCGCCCGTTCATCGACCGTGAGCGATTCGATCTGGATGGCGACAGGCTGAGTGCCGCAGTCGCAGCGACGCGGACACACTACGCGACGTTCGCCGATGTCAACGAGCAGCTCGATGAGTTCTTCCCGCGCGACCGCACGACGCATATCGATAGTCCCGTGATTCCGGCGGCGCTGAGCACGCTCCGCGGCGTGCAGGAATGGCGCGAGGACGACCTGCGTGCCGCGCTGCAGGATATCGGCCGCTCGAGCGGTATGAAGGGTCGCGCACTGTACGAACCGCTCCGCCGGGCCCTGACGGGACGTGAGCACGGACCGCCACTCGGGGCCGTCATGTTCGTGCAGGGAAGGGAGCGCGTGCTGTCGTCGCTGAGCGCGGCCCAGGGAGCCTCCGGCGCGAGCGCGCCGCAGGAGATCCCGTCGGGAGACGCATGAGTACGCTCATCTTCGATCCGTTCGCCGGCATCAGCGGGGACATGACGCTCGCGGCGCTTCTCGATCTCGGGCTGAGCGAGGAGTGGCTGCGCGATTTCGTCCGCGACCTCGGCATTGGTCCCGTGGACATTCACATCGAGCGCGTGAACCGCCGCGGGATCCGCGCACCGCACATCCGGTTCTCCTATCCGCCCGAACACGCACATCGGCACCTGCGGCACGTGGTCGAGATCATCGACCGCTGCAACACCACGGAGCTGGCCCGGACGCGCGCTCGTGAGGCATTCCGCCGCATCGCCGAGGCGGAGGCGAAGGTCCACGGCACGACCATCGAGAAGGTCCACTTCCACGAGGTGGGCGCGACCGATGCCATTCTCGACATCGTCTGCGTCATGGCCGCGGTGGAGCAGCTTGGATTCACTGCATTCCGCACGCGGCCCGTCGCACTTGGCAGCGGCTGGGTGGACATAGCGCATGGACGCTATCCCGTACCCGCACCGGCCACGTTCGACATCCTGAGCGGCCTTCCGCTCACAGGCGCGGACCTGCCGGGCGAATGCACCACGCCGACGGGCGCCGCCATTCTCGCGACGCTCACCGGGGGACGCGTCCCGGACGACCAATTCACGATCGCGCGCACGGGCTTCGGCGCCGGGACGCGTGACCCGGAAAACCGCCCGAACGTGCTCCGCCTGATCATCTCCCATGATGCCGAGGATCGTGCCGAGCCGCTGTGGCTCCTCCAGGCCGACATCGACGACCTGGCGCCCGAATACCTCGCCGCGGCGCAGGCGGCGCTCTTCGAGGCGGGCGCGCTGGACGCCGTGCTGCTCTCTGTCGGCATGAAGAAGGGACGCCCCGGCGCCCGGCTGGAGGTGCTCGCGCCCGCCTCCCGCGTGCGTGAACTGGAAACGGTGGTTTTCCGAGCCACCAGTACCATCGGCATCCGCCGCTGGCCGGTGGAACGCACTGTGCTGGAACGCGTTGAGGAAGTGACGGAATGGCGCGGTCAGCGGATCCGGTGGAAGCGGGTGCGGCTGCCCGACGGGACCTCGCGCGCCAAACCGGAGTACGAAGATATCGCTGCGGCTGCCCGGGCCCTGGGCCTGACACCGCATGAGGTACGCACCGGCCTGGGCGAGGCCGGGAGCGCTGAATCCGGCGGCTGAGCCGGCACACAAACAAAGCAGGCCCGGGCGGTGTATGAGTCGCCGTTCCGATACCTGTTTGATCTGGATGGAGGTTCGTCGATGAATCGTTGGAGCATGGTGCTGGTCGCGGCCGCAGCAGTTCTGGCACCCGCCGCGGCGGAAGCGCAGAAGCCATCCAACAACATGCACACGCGCAGCGCGGAGACGTATCTGTCGCAGGCTGAGCGTGAGCCCGTTTTGGCGGACAAGGCCGAGTTCCTGAAGAAGGCGCTCGAGTCGGCGTTCGCCGGAGTGCAGGCGTCTCCCGACAACCCGCGCTCGTGGTTCCAGGCGGGTCAGGCCTACGTGGGCCTGAAGGACTGGGCGGGGGCCGACTCGGCGTTTGCGAAGGCCGAGGGCCTGTATCCGGAGTACGCGGCAGAGATCGACCCGATGCGACTGTCCGCGTGGATCGAGGCGTACAACGCGGGCGTGACGGCCCTCCAGGCCAACAACATGGAGGAGGCGGTCAAGTCGCTCAGCGTCGCGAACTCGCTCTACCGGAAGCGGCCCGAAGCGATGGTGACACTGGGCTCCGTGTATGTGCAGCAGGGTGATCTCGCCGCGGCAGAAGCGGTCTTCAAGGATGCCCTGGCCGTCATGCGCGGGCCGGAGCGCGCGAAGCAGACCGAAGAAGAGCTGGCCGTCTGGGCGGAGGATGAGCTGACGGTGTCCATGCGCCTGGCCAACATCTACGCCGGTCAGGAGAAGTTCGCGGAAGCGGAGCAGGTGTACCGCCAGCTGCTCGAGTCGCAGCCGGGCAATGCCATGGCGCGCGCGAACCTCGCCGTCGCCATGTCGCGCGCCGGCAAGACGGAGGAGGCCGCTGCGGCATACCGCGAGCTGCTCAGCCAGGAGGACCTGTCCGAGTCGACGCTGTTCAACATCGGCATCGGCCTCTTCACGGCACAGGACTACGGCCGCGCCGCAACGGCGTTCGAGCGCGTGATCGCGATCAACCCCGTGTCGCACGAGTCGCTCTACAACCTCGGGCAATCGCTCTACGCACAGGCCGGCGCGCTGGAGACGGAGCGTGAAAGTGCGAATGCGGCGCGTCAGCAGGAGATCGTCGCCGAGCTGACACGGCTCAACCAGTCGCTGCAGACGACGGCCGAGAAGCTCCTCGCGCTCGACCCGACGAACCGCAACGCGATGATGATGCTCGCGCAGGCGCAGCGCTCGCTTGCGGAGCTCGGTACAGGCGATGCGGACGCACTCCGCAACGCCGCTCTCGCGACCCTCGAGAAGCACGCCGCACTGCCGTTCGAGGTCTCCGGGATCACGATCGTGCCCGGCGCAGGCTCCGTGCAGGTGGCCGGCCGGGTCACGAATCTGAAGGCCGCGCCCGGCTCGCCGATCACGATCCGTTTCTCCGCGATCGATCGCGACGGCAATGAGCTGGCCGGCGAGGACATTACCGTGACGGCGCCGGCGGTCGATGCGACCAGCAACTTCGAGACGACCCTCACGGTTCCCGAAGAGGCTGCCGGCTGGAAGTACGTCGTAAAGAGCTGAGTCGCTCGCGGGCCAGGACATCGAGAGGCATGGAGCCCCGGAGCTCGATCCGGGGCTCCATGCCTCTCCGTCCTTGAGAACATGGCCCGGTTCCGAGCGCCGCGCATCCGCTGAACGCCTACCGCATGCTTCTTGCACCCTGACGGTCAAAAAAACCGCCAGAGGAGTTCATGGAAACAACGATTCGCTGTCCCCGGTGCGAACAGGAGATCGACGCCGAGGGTCCGGCCTGCCCGGCCTGCGGCCACCTTCATAACGGCACGCTCGACTGCCGCAGGCACGCCGATCGCCCGGCCGTGGGCGTCTGCGTCATCTGCGGCGACCCCGTCTGCCAGGAATGCGACGCGACCGACGAGATGCATCACGCGTGTCCCGTCCACGGCGGCATCCCGGTGATCGAGGGCTGGGCGCAGATCTACACGACGTCGGACGACGTCGAGGCGGATCTGATCAAGGAGAACCTGCAGTCGGAGGGCGTCGATGCCGCGGTGCTCTCGCAGAAGGACCGCTCCTTCGGCGTGGAGCTCGGCGATCTGAGCCCCGTACGCGTGCTCGTGCCCGCCTACGACTACCTGGAGGCCACCCGCGTGCTGGGACAGCACATGGATGACGCGGGGGAGGTCGTCTTCGCGTGCCCGTCCTGCGGCGAGGCGTTCGACGCCGGGGATACCGTGTGCAGCTCGTGCGGGACACCGCTGCCGACACCGGCCGCCTGATCGGGCGGGGGAACGGATCCGGGCGGGGCAGTACCGCTCTGGCCGTCCTGCTGCCGCGCCGGGATCCTGCCTCCACGGGTTGAGTCGCGGGGTGTGTTGCGGTAACTTTCACTGCTGCACACGAGATTGACGGGGCAGCCGGCAGGCTGCCCCTCGTCGCACGAGGCTCATGGTCCGAATCGCCGCAGTCGCACCCGACAGCATTGCATCCGACCTCCGCCTGGAGATCGGCAGCCGCGTCGTGCGCATCAACGGCGAGCTCGTCCGCGACGCCATCGACTACCGGTTCATGGAAGTCGAAGGCCTGCTGGAGCTGGAGGTCGCTTCGCCCGGCTGCGACGGTCCGACCGTCTACGAGATCGAAAAGGATGCGGGCGAGTCGCTCGGCATCATCCCGGCCGCTGACCCGGTCAGGCAGTGCGCGAACAAGTGCGTATTCTGCTTCATCGACGGCAATCCGAACGGCGTGCGCCAGTCGCTGCATCTGAAGGATGACGATTTCCGCCTGTCCTTCACGTACGGCAGCTATGTCACCCTCACGAACCTCGGACCGGCCGGGTTCAGGCGCCTGATCGAGCAGCGGCTCTCGCCACTGTACGTCAGCGTACACGCGACCGAGCCGGACGTCCGCATGCGCCTGCTCGGCGTGCCGCGCGGTGGCGAGATCGTCGAGCAGCTGCGCGAGCTCACCGAGGCGGGTCTGGAAGTTCACACGCAGGTGGTCCTGTGTCCGGAGTGGAACGACGGTGCGCATCTGCAGCGGACGATCGATGATCTCTGGGCGCTGGGTCCGAATGTCTTGTCCCTGAGCGTCGTGCCCGTGGGGCTCACGCAGTACAACCTGAACCGGCCCGTGCGGCTGCTGACGCGCGAGGAGGCAGCGGGCGCGATCCATCAGATCGACACCGCACGCACGCGGGCGCAGCAGGAGCGGGGCACGGGCTGGGCGTACGCCGGTGACGAGATGTACTTCATCGCCGGCGCCGCCATGCCGGCCGCGGCGTATTACGATGACTGGCCCCTGACGGAGAACGGGGTCGGCGCCGTGCGCCGCCTGGAGGACGACTTCGATGCCGGTCTGCCGGATGTGCCGCGGATGGAGAGCCGCCGGATCGGAATCGTGACGGGCACCCGGATGGCAGCGGTGTTCGAGCCTCTGGCGCGCCGGCTCGCACGACACACCGGTGCGACCGTGGACGTCATCGGGGTAGAGAACGAGCTGTTCGGTCCGACCGTGACCACGGCCGGCCTTCTGGCGGGTCGCGACATAGCGGCTGCACTGGGCGCGGCGGGCACATTCGACATCGTGCTGCTGCCTGCCGAAGCGCTCAACGACGACGTGCTGTTCATTGACAGCATGCCGCTGAGCGACCTCGAGTCGGCGATCGCGCCGGCGCGCGCGATACCGGCGCATGAGCTCACCTCCGCCCTCGCGTCCGCGTGAGGCGCGGTCTGCCGGTCGTTGCCGTCGTCGGCCGCCCCAACGTCGGGAAGTCCACGTTCTTCAATCGCGTGCTCGGTGAGCGCCGCGCCATCGTCGAGGATGTTCCGGGCGTCACGCGCGACCGGAACTTCGCGCGTGCGGAGTGGAACGGCCGCACGTTCTATCTCGTCGATACGGGCGGGCTGGAGCCGGGCAGTGAAGAGGAGATGCCGGTAGCGATCCGCGTGCAGGTGGAAGCGGCCCTGGCCGAGTCCGACGTGATCGTACTGCTCGTCGATGGACAGACGGGGCCGCACGCGGATGACGAGCGGATTGCAACGATGCTGCGGCGCACGAGTCTTCCGGTCGTGCTGGCCGTCAACAAGCTGGACCGCATTCCCGACGAGATTGCACAGCACGAGTTCTGGAGCCTCGGTCTCGGTGAGCCGCATCCGGTGAGCTCCGTGGTCGGCAAGGGCTCGGGCGACCTGCTCGACGCCATCGTTGCCGAGCTGCCCGAAGTGGATACCGACAGCGAGGATAGCGGTCTCTACGTCGCGGTGATCGGCAAGCCGAATGTCGGCAAGTCCAGCTTCGTCAACCGGCTGCTCGGCGAAGACCGGATGGTCGTGAGCGAGGTGGCCGGCACGACGCGCGACAGTATTGACACGCCGTTCCGCTACCACAATCGCGATCTCATCTTCGTCGAC
>DATHVW010000078.1:0-43928 GCA_035461085.1 Longimicrobiales bacterium
GGTGCTCGTGCCTCCAGAGACCTCCGGATTACGTACGATCATTCACATAGCGTTTGCAGGCCATCGCGAACGTTCGTGCTCGGAAGCAACTTCTTGGACGATTCAAGGGCGCCATCCGCTGACCTCCACGCTGCCGATCGAGTCTGCCTCGTTTCAATCTGGCTACCGACTTCGTGGCTGGGCTGAAACCGGCGGTCCGGGACCTTGAAGCCTAGCAGTCGGATGAAGCTGGCAGGCAGGCTGATACAGGCGCGGCGGCGCAGGCGAATGGGCAGCTTGGACAAGCAGGCAGCCCCTGGTCGGGCCTGCAGCTTATCCGAAAAGCGTTAGGCAGCGGTAACTCGGACACGGATAACATGACGTGAGCGACTCAGGTGTTCCAAGACCCGTGGATGTAGGGCATCGACCCGCGACGAGACCAGCAGCAGACCGACGCCTCGCGAAGTTTGGCGGCACGTGCGCAATCTTGGCTGGAGCCTTGCTGCCAGTGTCCGGGTTGGCGTACCTGCTCATGCCCGCGGCTCAGCAGTCATGGGCTGATCCATCCGCATACCTTCTGTCGTTCGCCGATGGGCCGAGGTTCGCAGTGATCGAGTACTCGGCAAACGCGGTGGGTGCCGTACTCGCCATTGCCGTGGTCGTGGCAATCCCTCATATCGTACGTCCGGCGCATGAAGGCTGGCTTCGTTGGTCGAGTGTGGTCGGGATCGTGGGGTATGCGGTTATTGCACTTCAATACCTTCGCGAGCTCGCACTCATTCCGGCACTTGCGGAGCGCTACCTCACCACCGATCCATCGGGGCGAGCCGCGGTGGAAGCGGATCTCTACCTCGTGCCCCTCGATCCACAAGGGTGGGTCACCTATGGTGCCGTCGGCACATGGCTGCTGACTGTCAACATCCTGGCCTTGTCCCGGCAACGCTGGGCCCGACCCCTGTCATATGTTGGGCTTGCGAGCGGAACCGGCTACTGGTTCGTTGTGGCCGGTACCGTCCTCCGCGTTGACGTGTTGGTTTCCGTTGCCGCTGCCGTAGGAGTGCTTCTGGCCCCCGTATGGCTCATCTGGGTGGGTTTGGTTCTTCGCCGGTCGGCAGCTCAAGCGAAAACGGCGGGCTCAACCGCGACGGCAAAGGCGGAGTGAGCTCAGCCGCGGCTTTGCGATTTACAGGGCCGCGCCGTCTGCAGTCGCTACATAGAAGGCGCTGCGTTTGACTGATCCGAGCACTCAGTAGTCCGTTCGAGCATTGATCGTGCACACCGCTGCCTAACTGGTGCGGTGAAGCTGTCGGGCGGATAGTTCCGGCGTGATGAAGCTGGCAACAACTCGTATCGCAGCTCGAGCGTGAGGGTGCTGTTGCAGCCCGCAGCTTACCTCCAGGCGTTAGGCGGCCTTAGGCGCTTCGCGATCGCCTGCCCCAAGGGCGCTATTTGGCTACTGTCTCAGGGCTGATTAGATTTCTCCTAGCGCCGACCGCAGCCGCCAATCCAGGCGGGGCACTCAACCTGGTGGACCCAATGGCTCAATCAGCCAAGAAACTCCTCCGTGAGACGCTCGACAAGCTTCCTGATGATGCGACCCTCGAAGAGGCAATCGAACGCCTGTTGTTCCTGGCCGAAATCGAGCAGGGAATCTCCGACGCCGACGCAGGCCGTATGATCAGCCACGAAGAGGCCAAGGCACGTCTCGGGCTGTGATCCGGATCCGGTGGACCGAGCAAGCCGTAACCAATCTTGAGGACATCAAGTCCTTCATCAGCACCGATTCGCCGGCGTATGCCTTGGCGGTGGTTCGTAAACTCTATCTCGCGGTCGACCAACTCAAAGCATTCCCGGAATCCGGACGAATCGTCCCCGAGAAGGGTGATGCCGATCTTCGCGAGTTGGTGCGTCCGCCCTATCGGATCGTCTACCGCCGATCAGGCGATGTGATCGAAGTCCTACTCGTCTTTCGTTCATCGTTGCCCTTTTCGGATACCCAGCGCTGACGTCGACGCCATGGTCGCACGTGCGCACCAACGACCGGCCGCCTAACGTTGGGTGCAGCTGACGAGCAGATCGGTCAGTGCGAAGTAGCTTGCGAAGACTCGTATAGCGGTTCAGACGTGAAGACGTTGGTGAGGCTCGCAGCTGACCCTATGGCGTTAGACCGCCCGAATATTGGCAGCAACCTGCGGTGTGTTATCTCGCGGTGCTACTCAACCAATCAGCGGCCACTCGCACACCAATGCGGTACCGAGTTATTACGTCGATGGCGGTGAGTCTGTCCTGAATGGCAGGTACTTGCGATGCGGCTCCACACCTTCGTTGTTTCAGCTCTGCTCTGCGGAGTAGCGGCTGCGTGCGTGAGCAGGCGCGTCACGCCGGGGCATCTGTTCCAGCCCCGGCCATGCGCCGAGGCTTCAGCCGCAGCCGCATGGCCAGCGACGCTAAAGGGTTATAATCTCGAGCGCTGGACACTCGCAGCTGAATCGGACGTGCGGCTGGAGGCGGTCGTACTCCGCCATTCGACGCCGCGCGCGGTACTTCTCTACTACGGCGGCAACTCACTCCGCCACTGTCCCGGAGCGCTGGAGGACGATTCCCTCGCATCAGCTGCGTTAGATGGATACCGGCGCCTCGGACTCTCTGTCGTCCTCTTGAATTATCGCGGATACGGTGGGAGCACCGGACGACCGGGATTCGAATCAACAAAGAGGGATGCGCTCCTCCTCCACGATCGCATCCGTGCCGACTCCGCCCTCACAGGCCTTCCCGTAATAGTACATGGCCAATCAATGGGAACGCTCTTCGCCGGGTACGTCGCCCTGAATCGCCCAGTCGCTGCTGCGGTTCTCGAGAGCCCACCAACGAACATCGACGAAGTAGTGAAAGCCGGCGTGCCATGGTATGCGAAACTCTTCGTGCGGGTGAAGGCAGATGACCAAGTGCGTGCACAAGACAATGCAGGGCTCGCCGGGGGTGTGACCGCCCCGGTGCTGTATGTCGTGGGACAGCGAGATCGGCTTACTCCACCGGCAATGGCACGGCGCCTCTACTCGATTTCTCCTTCAGCCGAGAAGCGGCTGGTGGTCGTGTCCGATGGCCGGCATGGGGATCTGGTGCTTTTCAGTGTGTTCTGGGAAGCCGTGGCTGCACTGGTCGATTCAGCCACGCTTGTCGCGAGGCCTCGGTAGAGGGCGTAGATGTCCCCTAGGCGTCGGTCTAACGTGAGCGGTGCTTCACGCCCTCTCGTGGGGGCCGCGCCACCTTGCCATAGACCCGCGCACTGTGTATGTGAGAGGGGCCACACGCCGAGACAATGAACACGCCGGAGCGGGCATTTGGACCAGTTCGAGTACCTGTCAGTCCTGATATCCATCATCTTGGGTCTCGGGATAACTCAGCTCCTTACCGGATTCGGTCGTTGGCTCGAGCAGAGGGCTACGTTCAAGGCGTATGGCCCCGCAATCGGCTGGGCTGCATTCCTGCTTATTGTACACGTCCAGACCTGGTGGTCGATGTTCGGCCTCCGGCATTGGCCGGACTGGAACTTCTTGCAGTTCGCCCTGGTGCTGCTCCAGCCAAGTATCTTGTTCCTGATGGCAATTCTCGCGTTTCCGGGCCCTAATTCCAGCGATGATCTTCGAGCAAACTACTTCGTTCAGCGGCGTTGGTTCTTTGGTCTGTTGATGGCGTTGCTGGTCGTAAGCGTACTTAAGGATCTAATTCGGTCAGGAGATCTGCCGGACGCATTAAATCTGCTGTTCCATGGGGTGTTCTTCACTATAGCGGCAACCGGTTTCGCAGCGGAATCAGGAAGGGTTCACCGCCGCTTGGCGGTCGCCGGGCTCGCGTCGATTGCGGTCTACATTCTTGTTCTCTTTGCAACACTGGGATCGCTTTGAGCGACACTGGTCGTCGAGTCAGGCCATTGCATACCGGAGGCCTAACGGAATCGTTGAAGGCTGACGAGCTTGCGTGGCGGTGTGAAGCAGATGGTCAGAACTCGTATCGGGGTTCGGTTATGAAGGTGCTGGACGGGCTCGCAGCTTACCTCTGGGCGTAATGCCGCCATAAAGGGGCCCGATCACATGGGCGTTTCGAACGATTCGACGGAGGGTATCGCTATGCCCCTGGAGTACTCACCGGCATCTCGCGAATTGCAGGACCAGTTCGACACGCGGAGACTCGCGGACCGGCTCGCCGAGGTAAAGGTCCATGGTGAGTTCACGCCGGATGACCGACAGTTCATCGAGCGCCTCGATATGTTCTTTCTGGCCACCGTCGACCAAGCCGGCCAGCCCACGTGCTCGTACAAGGGCGGCGACCCGGGATTCGTGAAGGTCACTGGCCCCCGCGATCTCGCGTTTCCCAACTACGACGGGAACGGGATGTTCCTTTCCATGGGCAACGTGGCCGAAACACGAGCGGCCGGCCTACTTTTCATTGATTTTGAGGCCCAGCGCAGGATGCGCGTGGACGGCCTCGCGCGCATCGAGTTCGAAGATCCGCTCCTGACGCACTACCCTGAGGCGCAGTTTATCGTCCGCATCGAGGCGGTCCGGATCTATCCGAACTGCCCGCGCTATATTCACAAATATCAGCTCGTCGAACGCTCGCGATTTGTTCCGCATGCAGCGGAGCAGACTCCGATCCCGGGCTGGAAGCATTCTGACTGGGCACGCGATGTCCTGCCTGCGGGAGATCCCGCTCGTTCGCACTCGTAAGTACTGAACGGCTGGCGGCAAGCTGACAGGCCTGCAGTGCTGTCGTACGCAGCTGGTGAGAACTCGTATCGCAGGGCAATTGTGAAGTTGCGGGACGGGCCTGCAGCTTAACTTATTGCGTTATGGCGCATCGGCCACGAATAGTTGAGGCGTGCATGGAAAATCCTCGCGGGGTTCTAAGTTTTTCCGTGTCTCGATGGTCGGCAGGGGCGTCGCGCCTGTTGTTCGTTTCGGTGGTGCTCCTGTGCACTGCTACCAGTTCCGCTTTATCTCAATCCGCACCGCCGTACGGGATCCAGCGTGGACTGACCTTGGGCCTGGACGTGGCGCAGACATCAGCGTGGGATGTGGAGCTTAGCCCACCTAACGCTCCGAGAACCACGATCTCCGACGCGACCGGTCTCGCACTCACTGTGTCCTACAACATCGCGCCTTGGAGCGCTCCCTGGATCTCATACGCCGCGTCGTTGTATGGTGAGTCAGATCCCTCCGCCGTATCGGAACTCACGGCGGGACTCGAGTTGCGCGGTCCGTGGTTTAGGAGGTTCGTGCCGGCGGTCGGCGTCGGGTTCGGACGAACGTCGGCTCCGACAGCTGGTGGCTTCAGCTTCAGCCACGCAGACCTCGCTGTCGGCGCCGAGTTCTTCACGTCACGGCGCCTGGCGCTGCGGGCCGGGCTGCACAGCCTGATCCCCATCGGCGAGGCATCCGGGTCAAGTAACAGCGGCAGCTCATCGTTCGATGTGGCGGATCACCGCACTCAGCTAAGGCTTGGTATAAGGTTGCATCTCGGCTCCAGCGATTGAAGACGAGGCGGGCATCAGACGATGCGACAGTGGTTCAGCCGTTCGAATAACATGCGCCATAACGTTGGGTGCAGCTGACGAGCAGATCGGTCAGTGCGAAGAAGCTCGTAACAACTCGTATGGCCGTTCAGTTGCGTAGGCGCTGGTGAGGCTCGCATCTGACCCTATGGCGTGGCCGCGTTGGTTTTGTGATACATCTTGAATGAGGCGGTCCCCCCTTCTCGCGGTGACGATCATGTCTAGGTGCGCAGCGACATGCATCCTGCTCCTACTCGTAGCTTTTCCGCTTCGCGCTCAAGCCAATCCCGGCACGAGCCTGGCCATCGGACTCGGTGGGACCCTTGCGCCCGCGATAACAGGAATCGCGTTGTGGACAACCGACGGTGCGGACCCCTCGACCCCGGCGCTCATCGTCGCAAGCGGAATTGTCCTGGGTCCCGCTATCGGGCATTGGTCCGCGGGCCTCACGGGCAAAGGATTCAAGGGATTCGGATTGCGCACCGGTATCGTCGTGCTCTCCTTTGCGCCAGCGTTCGGTATTTGCGGCTGGGACTGTAGCGTCGCCGATAGCAAATACGACGTAGCATGGGCGGTGATTGCGACGGGCGCCGGGATCGGGCTGTTCTCTGCCGTGCACGATCTGTCCTCGATGAAGTCCGACATCCGGAGTCATCGAGATCGTCGCGGGCACATCGACCCACAGATCGTTCCTGGTCTCGATCCCGCCACCCGGTCAGTCGGCGTGCGCGCTCAGCTGTTTTTTTAGAGCGTGCTCGGCCACAGTATTAACAACGACGCTCGCTGACTGCGTGCCTGGAGTTCCGGTGCTGCTCGTGCGCGACAGCCGTCGCGGTGCAGCCTGGGCGCCAACGTTGCTGCCTTTTTCTGACCGACCGGTAACGGCACTCTAAGCGGACACGCCAGTGGAACCAGAGACTTCGCACCGCGGCATAGCGTTGGGTGCAGCTGACGAGCAGATCGTTCAGTGCGAATGAGCTGGTGACAACTCGTATCGCAGTTTGGATGTCGCGGGCGCTGGCAGGGCTTGCAGCTTACCCTTGGGCGTTAGCTGGCTTGGGTAATTCCGTGCTCAGTTTTTGCCGCGCTGAGCCGTGTTATTGCGAAGCCAGACTCCGAGCTCGCTCTCGCTGAGTTCTCCCGATGCCAGCGCCAGAACCAGGCGCACGACTTCCTCTTCGTCGGCCGTGATCGTGACACCGTTGATGCCGAGGAAGACATACATTGCCTGGAAAGCGACTCGCTTGTTTCCGTCGACGAACGGGTGGTTCTTCGCGATGCCGAAGCCGTAGGCAGCCGCGAGCGCCATGAGGTCCGAGTCGGACTCGTAGTTGAAACGAGTCCGATGCCGATCGAGTGCCGATTCGAGCAGCCCCTTATCGCGGACGCCAAGTGATCCGCCGTGCTCCCGGATCTGATCAGAGTGGATGGCAATGACTACCTGCATCGATAGCCAGCGTGGCTCACTCACTTGGCGAGCTCACGCATGGCATTACGATACTTCTTCGCACCCTCTTCGTAGACCGCCATGGCGTCGGCGAAAGCGGGGTCGAAGGGGGTGATCAGGATGCCGTCCTCGGTCTCGATCAGATGGACGCGATCACCTTCGGTGATTCGATAGCGCTCAAGCATCGCCTTGGGGATCGTGGCACCGGCGGAGTTACCGATCGCCCGGATCGTGGTCTCTTTTATCACATAGCCCTCCCTGAGAACGTTATAACAATAGTAACTACACGGCGTGCCCGGGGGTAGATCCTCGTATCTATCGGCGATCGGCCGGTGCGGGTGGTGGCCGCTGAGCGGTACGGCGGCAGCAATGGAATTCATTGGGCCCAGACCGCCGGATCCACAATTCGAGGCGGCCGGTACTGCAGAGTACCAGCACGCATTTCGTGAAAGGATTCAGAGCCGTCGTCGAAATGCACTTGCACTCGGGAGTATTCTCGGTATTGCCACAGGCGTCGCGATTCACGTAACGCTATATGGCGTGGGCCGCTGACATTTGTGCGCGGCAGCGAGTGCGCTACGTCACCACTCGTGGCCTAACGTTGGGTGCAGCTGACGAGCAGATCGGTCAGTGTGAAGAAGCTCGTGACAACGTATGGCAGTTCTGCTACAAAGCTGCTGGCAGGGCTTGCAGCTTACCCTTGGGCGTTATGCTGCAGGTGCCGGTGATACGCAGAGATGTCTGCGCTTCGAGTACAGCCTGTGCAATCGCACCCATGACCAGCAAGCAGTCTTTCAGCACCATTGCATCGAGCTGGTCGTAGCGTCGCGACTGACCCCGAACCATATTGGACGTACCAGCACCGTCCGCTTCACTTGGGAGAACCGCTCAATGGAAAAGCCGATCGCAGGACTCCTTCAGGCTGGCGCCGCATACATGTTCTTCGCAGCCGGCATGTTCGGAGGGGATGCCATCCTCCTCGTTGCCCCTGCAGTGGTCTCTGGCGCTGCAGGTCTCCTGCTCTGGGGGCGGGCCAACCGCCAGACCACACCGACCGCCGATGAGCCTGCGCAACCTGCGGGTCCACGCCTGAATCAGGTGCAGGATACTCTTGCGGCTCTTCGGGATGATCTGTCTCAGATACGTGAGGATCGAGATTTCATGCGCAACTTGTATTCGGGACGTTCTTCGGAGACTCCAGTAACGCAGCGTTAGATCCTACGCGCGTTATCAATCCGTTGCGGCTTCAGATGCGCCCGCTTCGGCAAGCCAACGCTCCAGGCATAGCTCTGCGGCATAACGTTGGGCGCAGCTGACGAGCAGATCGGTCAGCGCGACGGAGCTGGTAGCAACTCGTATTGCAGTTCATACGCGAAGGCGCTGACAGGGCTCGCAGCTGGCCCTGGGGCGTTAGGCCCGCGTGCGTGTGTGACGCAAACGCATTCGTAGCCGTATTATCAGGTCTCCGCCACCTTAACGGTTTGGTACGCAGTGGATCTCGACACCCTAGCGAAACTCGGAGAGTTCGTCGGTGGCTTCTTCGTTGTGGTCTCGCTGGTGTACCTGGCTCACCAGGTGCGTCAGAACACAAGATCACTCCGCACCGAAAACTACGCGCGAGTTCTGGATCGTATGTCTACCGTGCAATCCCGCTTGAGCGTCGACTCGGAACTCAACCGGATAGTTACGATCGGCGCCGAGAGTCCTGGTCGGCTCACACGATCTGAACGTGTACGATTCTCATGGGCGCTATATGAACTATTCGGCGCAGTCGAGTTCATGTATCTACAAGCTCAAGACAACGCCTTACCGGAAGCCGTTTGGGAACGGTGGGAAGCGTCCCTCGTCTGGTGGCTGTCTCACCCCGGAATGAGGTTGTGGTGGTCGGCGAAGCCGGCTGCCATGGCGGCGAACTTTGAAGGCTTTGTTCAAGAGCTGCTACGATCCCGAACGGTGGATCCCGAGGCGCTTTCGCGTTGGCGCGATTTCGTCGCGGGTGACAAGGTGGTATCGCAATAGATTGTGCGAGATGACGCGAGGTTCCAATACTGAGTAAGGCGCTGGGAAGGCTCGCCGCTGACCCTATGGCGTTAGGACGCGTTAACCGAGAACTCGCGTGTGAAACAATCCGGCTCCCTTGGCCTCGAAAGTGGTACGGTCGTCGTCGTTGACTATGATCCGCGGTGGCCCGATGAGTTCACGCGCGTGGCGCGCGAACTGTACGCTGCAGTTGGGCCAGCCGTTGTCGGCGTGCACCACGTAGGCAGCACCGCTGTTCCGGGACTCTGCGCCAAGCCAGTTCTCGATGTTCTCGTGTCAGTCCCGGACTTGAACGCGAGTCTGAAGCTGGTGCCAACTCTCGAAGAGCTGGGCTATGAGTTCCGGCCCGACGAAGAAATACCAGATCGCCACTACTTCCGCCGGCGGCGAGGTCCAATTCGAACGCACCACTTGTCGTTAGCGGAGCCAACTTCGCGATACTACGCGGTGACTCTGGGATTTCGGGACGCACTCCGCTCCGATCCAAAGATTGCGGCGGCGTATTGCGGTCTGAAGCGGGACTTGGCAAAGCGATTCCCTCGCGATCGCACCGCATACATCAACGGGAAAACAGCCTTCATTGCCACTGTACTCGCTCAAGTGCTGCCTCGGGATCACAGATCCGCGTCCTAACGGAATCGTTGAAGCTGTCGAGCTCGCATGACAGCATTCAGCAGCTGGATGGAGCTCGTATCGCAGTTCGGTTGTGAAGGCGGTGAACGGGCTCGCAGCTTAACTCCAGGCGTTAGACCGCCTGCGATCTTGGCGTCGCGCGAGCTGCTTGCTGGGCCGCGTGCACGGTCGCCGGCCCTCGCCATGGTCCGGCTGCGTTGACGTTAACTGATTCCGGAGGGCTGAAACGTTATTTTGTACGCTATACGGTACGATTAGCGTTGGAGGCCCTCATGCCGCGCTCACCCAAGCTGTCCCGCGACATCCAGCCACTCTCCGAGTTCCGTGCGAGCACCGCCAAGTTCGTTCGCCAGGTTCAGGAGACCGGCCGGCCACTCGTTTTGACTCAGCACGGTCGTCGAGCAGCGGTCCTCCTCGACATCTCTGAATACGAGAAGCTCGTCGAGCGGTCCGAGCTCGTCGAAGACATTCGAACCGCGAAGCACAGCTGGAACGGGCGAGGGCGTCGATCACGCGACTGCCAGGAAGACCGTCCTCAAGAGGCTTCGAAGGTGATCGTTCGCTGGTCTTAGCTGGCGATCGATCGAGTCGTGGAAATCGGGATGTGGATCGCATCGGAGCGTCCTGCAGCCGCTGAACGCGTTGTTGATGGTCTGCTTGACTCCGCCGAGCGCTTGGAATGTTCCCCCTGAGCGGCCGTCGCGCTCCAGAGTGTCCGCAGCGCTCGGAACTCGCGAGATCTCCTTCGAGCAGTTCCGAAACATCTACTAGGTATCAGACTCGCGCGTCGAGATGCTCACTGTACGTCATACGCTGCAACTGATGGATGAAGCTGACATCGGTGAGTAGTTCATCGGCGGTCTAACGGAATCGTTGAAGCTGACAGGCTTGCAGTGTGCTGGGTGGGCCTGCAGCTTCACTCTGGGAATTATTGGCGTGTGGCGTTGGCCAGTGTTCTGCGGAAACGGAGGCTTTTGGTATGCCAAAGCGACAGTCCTCGGCTCGGGGTCCGACGGTTGTGGCTCTCTCATTCGTTGTACTGGCCTGCAACGAGTCGAGCGTGGATCCGGCGCCTGACGCTGAAGATCACCTTCTGTTTCTCAGCGCGCGCGCGGGCGCCATTGATCCGCTCGGTCGCCAGCTGCGAGACATCTACCGCACGTCCACTGCTGGCGACCCTGCCGTCAATTTGACCCGTGAACCTTCGCGCTACTTTCACGTGAGCGTTTCGGCCGACGGACGTCGAGTTGCCTTTGCCAGTGACAGGGACGGCTGTGACATCTGGACCATGGAGTCGAATGGCGACGACCTGCGACGCCTTACCGGTCCCGGCGAGGGTTGCAACGCGTGGCCCCGTTGGTCTCCAAGCGGAACTCAGCTCGCTTTCGCGTCCAACCGCGACAGTCGCCAGATCGGCCAGACGGGAGGTCTGTACGACGTGTACGTCGCGGATATCGGAACGAACGCGGTCCGCAACGTAACGGCGGCATTCAGCGACGAGCTCGGCTACGAGGTGGAGGTCATAGGATGGTCACCAGCGGGGGAGATCGTCTTCGAGACCTATGGGGGCGAGCACGAGGGCCGGCGTACCTATCTTGTCAGTACTGACGGCGCGAGAATGGAACGGTTCCTCGAGCCGGGAGACCACTCTGTCAGCTGGTCGCCCGATGGCGCAAGGGTGGCATTCATCCGAGAGCATGACGGACTCCGGCGAATCTTCGTCAGTAGCCACGACGGAACCGATCTTCGACCTCTTTTCGCCATGACAGTATCGGATCGATTGCCAAACGGGTGCTGCGGAATGAGCGACGTGCGCTTCGATATCCAACCCTGGTCTCCCGACAGTCGACGTATCGCTTTCGAACGAATGAGTGGCCAGGCTGTGGGAACAGTGCATGTCATCAATGTCGATGGCACGGGGCTACGGCAGCTAACGCCATTTGCTGCGAGTTTCAATGGCTGGTCGCGCAGTGGTGGGCGCATCGCTGTGACTCGACGCACACCGTCCGGACCAGCCGGAGTGTATGTGTTTGTGTCCAATTATAGCGCGTCCAGCCTCCTATCGGCAGAAGCGGGCGATGGCGACGCGATATGGGTACACTGAGAATCCGAACGCTGGATAACGGGGACGCCACATAACGTTGGGTGAAGCTGGCAAGCAGGTCGGTCAAGTGTGAAGGTGCTGGCGGCAACTCGTATCGCAGTTCGGATGTAAAGGCGCTGTTAACGCTCGCAGCTGACCCTTGGGCGTTAGGGCGCCGTGAAGGAGAACTGATGATGAAACTCGCAGTGTACGTCAATTATCCCGGCTCGTGTGAAGAAGCCTTCAACTTCTACCGCGACCACCTCGGTGCCACGTTGGAAGGCGAGATCCGGCGCCATGGTGAGATGCCCAATCCGAACATTCCCGGTGACTGGGGCGACAAAGTGCTGCATGCGCGGATGCGGCTGGGGTCAACGATTCTGATGGGAGCCGATGTGCCCTCAGCCCAGGCGATGCGAAGTTCCTATCTCACGATCTTCGCGGACGCTGAGGCGGAGGCGGAGAGTATCTACAGTGCGCTGGCTGAGGGCGGGGAAGTGTTCATGGAGCTGCAGATGACGCCGTTTGCGAACCGGTTCGCAATGCTGCGTGATCGGTTCGGAGCGAACTGGATGCTGCTCCACCAGCCGTGATTCCAGCTGGACACGCTGTACTTCATCGATGGTATGCGCAGCCCCATGCGGAAAGTAGAGGCATGATGAACGAGCAGGCGGGATCTCCTGCGACGAAACACCGATGGTACGCCCGCCCGGTGTTCTTTGTCTCGGATCTGACCCGGGCGCTGGCGTTCTATGAAGGCTTGCTCCGTTTCCGCAAGAAGTGGCACGAAGCGGACGGTACTGGCACGGTGTGCCAGGTTGATCGGGGTGACTGCGAGATTATACTCGCCGAGGAGGCGTCCCGGTCTGACCGCAGCCGGCTCTTCCTCGAGCTCACGCCTGAGGCAGTGGACGAGCTCAAGGGCGAGTTGGCCGAGCGCGGCGTAGGCGCGGAACGATCCAGGTGGGGATATGACGTGCTTCGAATCACAGACCCCGACGGTAACGAGCTTCTCGTGTGTCTGGAGTGGTAATCGCACACACTCCACGACCGGTGCCCTAACGAAAAACTTTGAAGCTGACAGGCGGAGTGTGTCGGCAAGATGGTGCTGGATAGCTCGTATAGCAGTTCAGATGTCAAGGCGCTGGCAGGGCTTGCAGCTTACCCTCGGGCGTTATGCCGCTCTATCCTTGGTCATATTTCGTGACCCTCACCGAATCAGGACGCCATGGCTGTAGCGCTTCGATCCTGGGTCAGGCCCACGGCCATTCCCTACATTCGGTCGGTGGCGATCGGGCTGGTCATCGCCCTTGCGGGTGCAGGGACGTGGGCCATGCTGGCGCGCCTGAACGCGACCAACCGGCCGGACATTCCGTGGGCAGCCGGAGTCATGGCTCTGTACCTGATGATCACCGTGGCCTGGCTTAACGGTGGAGGGCCGCCCAGCGAGTCTGCCCCGAAGCGCCGAGAGCTCCTGAGATTGTGGCCGCCGCAACGTGTCGAAACGCGTGCCGACGGGCTCTCGACACCCGCGACAGTTCTTCTGCTCGCAACACTAACCGCTGGATGGATCGCCATCGGCCGGCTCACGCCTGTCCCTGACCTATCCGGATACTCAACCAGCATCTATCGCTGGTCTCTGTTTGTTATGAGCCCAGTTGTTGCGGGCGTCGTCGAAGAATCCGCCTTTCGTGGTTACATGCAGCGAGGGTTGGAACGCGTAGATCCGCGCAGCGCAATATGGATTACAAGTCTTATCTTCGTGGCCTCGCACATCACACATGGCCTCGGCTCGGTTATCATGCTTGGTCCTGGGATTTTCGTGGTGTCCATGCTGTACGGCCATCTCGCGCTGCGAACGGGTACGATCCTGCCGGGGATGTGTATTCACATACTTGGCGACTTGTCGTACACCTACTTCGGCGTTCTCCATGGGGATCGTACGCTGCTTTTCGTCCAGTAAGACGCTGCCAGGGAGCTTGGAAGTGGGAAGGTCCGCAGATCTCTTGCTCGTCCGCGAGAATCCGGTCGATGCAATTGAACGTCTCCGAGAGCCGTGGCTGGTTGTCCAAAGAGGCGAAGTGGTCCACAGAGCGCAATAACGACGTTGGCGCGACAAACGACCAGGTTGCTACTATCATGACCCTGCGCGCGGTCTAACGAAATCGTTGAAGCTGTCAGGCTCGCTAGTCAGCCGACGCAGCTGGTTAGGACTTCAAAGGTGACTCTTAGACTCTTAGACTCGTATCGCAGTTCGATTGTGAAGGTGCTGGACGTGCCTGCAGCGTGACTCTGGGCGTTATGCGGCGGTGGAGTGTCCGGCAAATGCACCCTCATATGAGTGAGCCTCAGTCCTGCTAGCTATATCTTGACACGGAATTAACCGATGTGGTTAAGTATGGCGCCAAGCACTCTGCACAGGCCGTGATGAAAGAATGACCGATACGCATAACACTCGCGCCGCACGTGCTCCGACAGTTCGTGAAGCTCAGCGCCTTGACTCAGAGGAAGCAATGCGCGATGAGGCGACACAGGTGATGAGGGCTGCTGTAGAGCAGATTTCTGTGCCGTGGGACGGCGCGGTAGTCCTGGACGTGGCCTGCGGGCGGTACCAGTACGTTGTAGACCATCTGTGGGGGAAGGCACACGCGCGGTTCGGCGCAGATATTAGCTTGGCTGCTGTCGCAGAGAACCGCAGCGTGACTGCCGCATGCGCAGATATGTATGCACTGCCTTTCCGTAGCGGCTCCTGCGACATTGTTGTCTCTGTTGACACCATTGAGCACGCGGCAGATCCCGCGTTGTTTCTGGCGGAAGTAGGTCGAGTCCTACGGCCGGGTGGCTCAGCGGTGCTAATTACGCCCAATCTGGTCGGCTATCATGCAATGATCGCCAAATCGATCGGTAAGTTTGGCGCCGAACTCGTATGGCGTATTCTAAAGGGTCGCTCACTCCCTTTCGATCTCTACTACCGCGCGAATACAATCCGTCGACTGCGCAGTATCGGAAAGGGGATCGAGATGTCTGTGCGGGACGTGGTGTACATACCGCTGGTACCGCATTTTTTCTGGCCGTACGCGCCACTTCGAAAGGCAGTTCTATCCTATCACCGCCTGATCACGCGTACCGGCCTGTACTGGCTTCTGCCCAACATGGTTGTGCGCTTGCAGAAGTCAACTATGGCCAGCGAACCGACGACGCGCGCCGCATGACGGAAGTCTTAGTCCGATCGATCCGTGGGCGGCGGTGACGCCTGGGACGCTCGAAGTGAAGTTCCGCATGGCCGAGGGCCGGTGGCCCATTACCGGTGCCGAGCGGTCCCTGACCGCCGGATGGTTATCAGCGGGGTGCAGGTGACCGCTTGGGAACACAGGTCCAGATCCAATCATCTTTCGCACTCATCTCCTCAGTTTCGCCACATAGGGCATACGGATCGCCGCATAACGTTGGGTGCGGCTGACGAGCAGATGGGTCAATATGAAGAACGTGATGACAACTCGTATCGCAGTCCATCTGTGAAGGCGCTGGCCAGGCTCGCAGCTGACCCTATGGCGTTGCGGCCTGCCGTTATCCATGCCAGTGAAGCGAGCCATGTTTAGCTATCCGTATACTATAGAGAACGGTGCGGGTGAACGTCTGACATTCAGCCATCGGGTCAAGGAATCCGACGGAGAACGAGTCGTTGGAGAGGCTCAAGTTGCGCCCGGTGCAGGACCGCCTATGCACGTCCACTACCTCCAGGAAGAGGCCTTCACGGTAGTGCAGGGACGCTTGGGGTTCCAACTGGCAGGCCAGGAGCCGCGGTTCGCATCAGCCGGTGACACCGTGGCGTTCCGAGCCGGTGAGCCCCACCGTTTCTGGAACGCCGGCGAGGACGAACTCCGCTGCACTGCGTATGTCAAGCCGGCGGGCAACGTCGAGTACTTCCTCGGCGCCCTCTTCGCGTCGCAGAAGAGCAATGGCGGCCGCCGACCCAGCCTCTTTGACATAGCCTTCCTGACCTTACGGTACCGTAGCGAATACCGTATGACCGCGATTCCGGCGACGATCCAACGATTTGCGTTCCCAGTGCTATTCGCAATCGGCTCGGCGCTTGGCAAGTACGCGAAGTACGCGGATGCCCCAAAGCCCCTGCAGCGTTGAGCACGCTCGGCGCAAACATTGGCGTATTGTTCACGGATACACACCTGAACGGGCGACAGACATTGCACATAAACCTGTATTGCGCCCGTTCGGGTGGGCATATGTCCCGTTCCGAGCGAGGAGATCTGTCGTGTACAGAAGCCAGCTGGCTCAGTGCGGACTGCGCCCGGGAATGGCTTCAGGTAAGGCAACACGGCGCGTCGCGACCCATGCCGCTGCGTTGGACGCGCCACGCCGGCTTCGGATGGTCTGGGTGTCGAACTTTACAGACCTCACGTCACGTTGCGTGTGCGTGCGGTCAATCACATCTTGAGCCGTCGAGTCATTCCGCCTAAGGGGAATTCCAGCATTGATCGCACGTACTTTTCCCGCTCGAGGTCTCCAATGACACTACAACGTCCTGTCATTCTTGCCGGCCTTCGGGCTCTCGCAGTGACGCTGGTGGCGGCGGCCAGTCTGCAGCTTGCTCTCCACATAGCTGAGGGGGTGTTTCTCGTGCGCCAAGGACTGGACGGCGATGCTCGTTTTGCGATGATCCTCGGCTATGCAGGTGCAGTTGTCGCGGGCACCTGGCTTTATCACCACAGCCAGGCTATGGCGGACCGCCTTGTGACAACTGTACGGCAGCGCCAGCATTGAGCGGCGCGGATCGATCGAGGATAGCGGTCTAACCGTTTGTTGAAGCTGGCGGGCAGACTGTGTCGGAATGTAGCAGCTGGCAGGAACTCTATCGCAGTTCAAATGGTGCAGGCGCACCCTGGGGCGTTATACGGCACGCGCGTTCAACCTTGGTGGTGATGAAACGCCTTCTTCGAAGCATTGCCGCGTTGCTGGTCACCGGCTGCAACGTTGCGTCAGAGGCCGGATCGAGCGCTGACGCTGAGGGCGCGCGCTCCGCGTTTGGCGCCGAATCAGGCGTCGTATCTGATTCGTCCGCCGCCGCTAATGACTCCGTGCACTTTGTAGCGCGCACCGATATGACCGCTGACGTCGAGATCCTCAGCGGCCATCCCGATTCGACAGGCCGACCGTTCGTCATTCGAATCCGCGAATTGCCCGGAACCATCGTGCCGCCCCACACGCACCCTGTCGACGAGCATATCACGGTTGTACAAGGGACGTGGTACTTCGGTACCGGTGTCGAATTCGATAGTACCGCGCTACGACCGCTTCCTGCCGGATCCTATGCCTTTGCGCCGGCCGGGACGACCATGTTCGCGTACGCGCCGGAACTCACCGTTGTCCAAGTCCATGGCATCGGCCCGTTCCACATCGACTGGCGGCATGGTTCACAGGTCCTGGACGAACCCGGTGGTGCGGCCGCTTTCCGGTTCCGCAAACAAGAGGCGGTCAGCACGCCTCATGGTGACGGAACCATCCAGCAAGGCTACCGTTCCGGCTCCATTATCCAGTACGACGTCTTGTTTTCCGGCGGGGAAAGACGCATGGTGTCAGAACATGCAATCCGTGCCGCCGCGGGACGTTGAGCAACGTGCGGCATAACGAAGGGATGCAGCGAGCAGGCGTTGCCGTCGTGAGGCCCCTTGATAAAGTCGCACGGACTCGACGCGTGGCGCGGGTGAGGCTCGCAGCTGAGATCCGGCCGCCCTCTTCAAATCATCCACGGCGCCGGGGACGTCGTTCTCCCGTGCGGCCACGCCGAGTCGCCGAGATCGGTGCTCCTCAAATTTGAAAACACCGGTCATGACCTTCCCCGCGGGGCATGACGTGCGATCGTTGGCGCGATCGTGCGCCACACTGCGTGATCAGACAACGGATTGACCGTATAGCGTGAGCGGTCGGCCGACGAGCAGGCTGTGCAGGGTATGCGGCAGCTGGTAAGAACTCGTGTAGCAGGTCAGATGTCGCAGGTGCTGGCCGGCCCGCAGCTGAACTTACTGCGTCGGGCGGCCTGCCGTCCCCTCGAACCTGGAGGATATCCTCCGATGACCGTGTCCGAAGTCCTCGCCCTCCTGGACGCTGAACGCGACGAGCGTGGTGTGAGCAACTGGGAGAAGGTGGGTCCCAGCACCGCCGGGATGAGGAGCTACGGGATCGGGCTCACGCGTCTGCGTAAGCTGGCAAAGCGGATAGGTCGCGACCGGGAGCTTGCGCTGGCGCTCTGGAAGACGGACGTCTATGACGCGAGAGTCATCGCGCTGCTCATCGACGACCCCGCGCAAATCACGCGTGACCAAGCCGAGGCGCAAGTCGAAGAACTGGCCGGTGGTATGCTGGCGCACGTGTTTGCCTCCTGCGACGCAACGCTCGCGAAGACCTCGTTCGTGGTCGAACTTGCCGACCAGTGGATCCGCAGCGCCGATCCCGTCCGCCGCGACTGTGGCTACGGGCTACTCTATGAGACATCGAAATCCACGGGGAGGAAGGCGCCGAGCGAGCAGTTCTTCCTCGCCCATGTCGAGCGCATTGCGAACACGATCGATGGGGAATCGGAGAAGGTGCGTCTGTCGATGGCGGCGGCGCTGATGGGGATCGGTAAACGGAGTGTCGCGTTGAACGAGGCGGCTCTGAAGGTGGCGCGCGACGTAGGACCGATCGAGTTCACGTCCGCCAGCGGCGAATGCGAGCCCTTTGACGTCGCGAAGCATCTGACGACGGACCGGCTGAGGGAAAAGTTGGGGATCGTTTCGTAAACGCTGGACAACTCGTATCGCAGTTCAGTTGTGAAGAGCGCTGGTAAGGCTCGCAGCTTACCCGTGGGTCAGGCCGCAACCCGGCATCCGTGAAACCTCATTGTCAACCGTGGGCGACGCCGATGCGTAGAGGCGACGTGTCTGGACGGCCTCCGTTGCCAGGCGTACCTTGGCACGGTGGATCGGTACCCATCCGAACTGATGTCTCGTCAACCAACGAGCAGGCCCAGGCCCAGAAGCAGTGTCACGCTGCATGCTGAGCGGCGAAGCGCATGGCTGAAATCACTGAGCACCTCTCCACTGCCCTTGCCGACCGTTACCGCATCGAGCGTCGCCTCGGCGAAGGCGGCATGGCCACCGTCTATCTTGCCGAGGATCTGAAGCACGACCGCAAGGTTGCGCTGAAGGTGCTGCGGCCCGAACTCGGGGCCGTGCTCGGCGCCGACCGGTTCCTGCAGGAGATCAAGACCACGGCGCGACTCCAGCACCCGCACATTCTGCCGTTGTACGACAGCGGCAGCACGGCGGCGGCGCACGGCGGTACGGGGTTCCTGTATTACGTCATGCCGTACGTGGAAGGGGAAACGCTCAGGGAGAAGCTCGATCGGGAGCAGCAGCTCGGCATCGACGAGGCGGTGAACATTGCCACCGAGGTAGCGGATGCGTTGCAGTACGCGCACGACCAGGGCGTCGTTCACCGGGACATCAAGCCCGAAAACATTCTCCTGCGCAACGGCCGCGCGTTCGTCGCGGACTTCGGCATTGCGCTGGCGGTGAGCGCCGCGGCCGGCGGCCGGATGACGGAGACGGGCCTGTCGCTGGGCACGCCGCACTACATGTCGCCCGAGCAGGCGACGACGGACACGCACATCAACAACCGCTCTGACATCTACTCGCTCGGCTCCGTGCTGTACGAGATGCTGACGGGTGAACCTCCGCACACCGGCCCATCGGCGCAGGCGATCATTCTGAAGATCGTGGCGGACGTGGCCCGACCGATCAGAGAGTTGCGCAAGGCGGTGCCGCCGCACGTCGCTGCAGCCACCGCAAGGGCATTGGAGAAGCTCCAGGCAGACCGTTTCAGTAGCGCGAAGGCGTTTGCCGAAGCGCTTCGCAATCCGGCGTTCACCTGGCCCGACGCGACTACCACGAATGTCGGTGCCCCAGGTCTGGCTTCCCGTCGGGTCGCCCTGCCCGCGTTGCTGGCCGTAACCCTGCTGACCATCGCGCTGGCCGCCTGGGGCTGGATTCGCCCGAGTCGAACCCCGTCCGTCGCTCGCTATACGACTACGCTCGGCGCGTCCGGTGCCCTCGATGGAATTACGTTCGGGGTCGAGGCGGCGCTCTCACCCGACGGGGCGTCACTGGTATTCCGCAGTCCGCTGACGGGACCCGGCCAACTCTACGTCAAGCGCCGCGACGAAGTCGTCGCGCGGCCGCTGGCCGGGACGGAAGGTGGCTCAGGCCCGTTTTTCTCCCACGACGGAGCGTGGATCGGATTCGTCGCAAACGGCCAACTGCGGCGAATCCCGAGCACGGGCGGAGCATCCCTCAAGCTCGCGGACTCCGTCGACGCGAGCTACAACCGCGGAGCGTGGCTTGACGATGGCTCGATCGTCTACTACGACGCCCCGACCCGCACGCTCCGCCGCCTCGGCTCCGGAGACGCCACAGCGAAGGTGATCGTCTCGCCGGCGATAATCGGCGGACGCTACCCGTGGTTACCCACGCCGCTTCCTTCCTCGCGCGGCATCCTGTTCACGGCTCATCTCACGCAGTGCGTGGGACCTGTCAGCTGTCGTCCGAGCCGCGTGTACGTGTACGACGCGCGCCGAGATACCGTGCGCGTGCTCTTCGACGACGCCATCGGAGCCTGGTATGTTCCCACCGGACACCTGCTGTACCTGACCAGCGCGGGCACTCTCATGGCCGCGGCGTGGGACAACTCGGCGCTTGCCCCTACCGGGCGGCCGGTGCCGGTGCTGGACGGGATTCAGGCTCCGGGATTCCTGGTCTCGGACGCAGGGACCGCGTATTACCTGCTGGGTCGCTCGGAATTCGCGCCCGGCCCAGTGCCGAATGCAGTCGTCGTGTGGGTGGATCGCACCGGGCACGTCGAGCCGGTGGATTCCGCGTGGCAGGTGAATACGGGGGGCACGTACAACGGGTTCACGGAGACTGATTGGGGACTCGCCCTGTCGCCGGACGGAGGGCGCATCGCGCTCACGCTGCTGACTGATCTCGGTACTGACATCTGGATAAAGCAGGTGCCCACGGGACCGGTGTCACGGCTCACGCTGTACGCGGGTGCGGACCGATCGCCCGCCTGGACGCCGGACGGGCGAGCCATCACCTTTCTCTCGGACCGGCCCATCTCGACCGATACGACCCGGCCGGTAAACCCGTTCAACGTCTGGGAGCAGTCCGCCGACGGCATCGGCGAACCCAGGCTCCTCTGGGGAAAGGATGGTCCGACGGACGCGTTCTGGAGCCCTGACGGCCGGTGGCTCGTGCTCGGCGCAACCAGGTCGACAGGCGCTTCGGCACAGAGGGAGATTCTCGCGGCGCACCCGGGAGTGGACAGCCTGGCGCGCAGGATCGTGCCCGCGGGATCCAACGCGACGGGCGCGGCGTTGTCGCCGGATTCCCGTTGGCTCGCGTACGTGTCGGACGAGCAGGGCGTGAACGAGGTATTCGTTCGCCCGTTTCCAGATGTGAACGGCGGCAAGTGGCAAGTCTCGAGCGGCGGTGGCAGTGCTCCGCTCTGGGCGCACAACGGGCGCGAGCTGTTCTACGTCGCGAACGGAAAGATGAACGTCGTCAGGATCCACCCGGGTCCGCCCTTTTCGGCAGAACCACCCCGCGTCCTGTTCACGATCCCGGACGGAGTCCGCGCGGGATCGCCGGTCGCGGGCACGTTTGCGATCACACCTGACGACCAGCGGTTTCTCATGGTGCGGGACAACAGGTGGGAGGACATGGCGGGAACGCCAACGCTCGTGGTAGTGGAGAGCTTCTTCGACGAACTGCGGGCGAAGCTGAAGAGGTGATGCGCTGTGCGGCGGCGTGGGTTCGCACGGCCGGGCGAAGTTGTCTGGTCTGACTGTCTGGCGTGCAGCTATACAGAGATCGTGGGCGCTCGCACTCCCAGTAGCGGGCGCCGCTGGTCGCAGATCGTCTCTGTGTCGAAGTCCTCGGCAAAGAAACATGGGCGCATGGTGGTGTTGAGCGGGTGCATGCCGCAGCCACGAGCGTTAGTGCTTGCAGTATTACGCGGTTATTCTCCGCGTGGCGTCAGGCCGTCAACCAACTCTATCGCGAAGGCTCGTATGCTCCCGATCACCCTGCTGGTGGTCATGGCTCTGGCTGGCCCTGTTACGGTTCATCCAACGGTCGACTCGACGCGAGTCACGGTCCTCTATGACGCCTTTGGAGAGCGTTCGGATCTCCGGCAGGATTGGGGGTTCGCAGCACTCGTTGAGCACGAGGGGCGTCGCATTCTCTTCGATACCGGCAATGACGCCGAGTTTTTTCGCCACAACGTTGAATCCTTGAACATCGACCTGAGCAGCGTCGACCTGGTCGTGATCTCACACAGGCACGGAGATCACACCGACGGCCTGCGTTATCTGCTGACCATCAATCCGAGAGTTCAAGTTATTACCGCCGCCGATGAATACTTTGGCGGTCCGACGCCGCAAGCATTCTTCCGAAATTCAGTCGATTCGTTGCCTCGTCGAATGCGCTATTTCAATGGAGCCGTGCCGGAGACCATACCGCACGGGACCCCTTGGAAGCACGCGAACCTCACGCGAGTCGTCTCTGAGCTCGAGATCGCTCCTGGAATCAAAGTGGTGAGTAACGTTTCACGCGGTGAAAACTTCCGCGAGACACCGGAGCTGTCTCTGGTGATCGCGACGCCGGAGGGTCAGATCGTGCTCGTAGGCTGCTCGCATCCCGGAATTGAGCAGATCCTGGATTCAGTCGAGGCGAAAATGAACCCGGTTCGTCTGGTTGTGGGCGGCCTCCACTGGGTGATGCTGACTCGCGCGGAGGTGGAGCGTCTGTCTGCACGTCTGCGTGACGAGTGGAAGCTCGGAGCCGTGGCTCCTGGCCACTGTACGGGAGAGTTTGGTTTCGCAGAGCTGAGCCGCATCTTCGGTGCCAAGTACGTGTATGCAGGCGTGGGGACCACAATTCGACTATGACACCTGACGGTTGTTGAAGCTGACGGGCCTGCAGAGATGTGAAGCAGCTGGTGAGAACTCTCACGTGGAGAGGTGTAATGCCATGCACTCCGGCGGTTCGATATGTTGGCCCGTGCCTTCGCCTGGTTTTCGCATACACGGGCGTCGCGGCGCAGGGCGTCCGCGCCAACATCCGTCTCACTGCTGCGGTCGTCGTCGTGTCGATCCTCGCATTGACCGCCCCTGACAGCGTCGCGACGGCCGCCTGCGTTCCCGGCCGTGCGGTTGGCGCTGACACCACGCTTGCGGCTGCCTACCAGGAAGGCAGGAGCTGGGACGTGTTCCTTGAAGGCGTCGACCGCCGTCGTGAGCTGTGGATCGGTACCTGGCATGCGGCGACCGTCCCGGAACATCTCGCGATTCGAGCACGCAACGCTGGAGAGTGGCGTTTGCTGGTCATTACGGCGCCGGGGTGCTCCGATTCTGCCAACTCGGTACCGGTGATCGCGAAACTGGTAGAGCAGACGCCTGGCCTGGAGCTGCGCCTGGTCGACACAACGATTGGTCGTTCGTGGATGGAGGCTCATCGGTCGCCGGATGGCAGGGCTTCGACACCGACGGTTCTGGTCCTCGACGATCAGTTCACCATTCGCGGTTGCTGGGTTGAGCAGCCCGCCGCACTTCAGAGGATCTGGCTTCCGATCGTTGCCCGCGGAGCAGCTTCGGCGGAGCTGGACCAGAAAATGGACTGGTACGCTGCGGATGCCGGCCGCGAGATCCTGCGAGAGATCATCGAAGTGCTCGAGGGTGCTCGCGACGGGCGTCCAGTGTGCCCGGGTCTGGACGCGGCCTGATCCGATGTCGCGGAGATTTCCCATTGCACTGGAGCCGCATAACGGCGGGCGCAGCGTGACGAGCAGATCCGTCGCGTGACGGAGCTGCTACCCCTCGGCTCTCGCCGAGGGCGCGAGATATTCATGGAGCTTCAGACGACGCCCTTTGCCAACCGCTTCGCCGTGAATACGTTGAGTTGCAGCCGGCAACAGGGTGACGGCTTCAAGCCGCTCGTCCGCTCGGAGCCAGCTCGCGAAAGCGGCGAATGTCCGTCACGCGCGGAATGTTGTTGAACATGACGTACGCATCTCGATCGTCATCAGGCAGCCACGCGTAGATGCGCCGTAGCTCTGTATCGGTGTAACTGGCGTAGTGGCTCCGATTACCGTGGAGCCGCCAGTAGATCACCTCGGGAGTCAGCGAAGGCCGAATGAACGGATCCACGGCATGGATGAGGTCGAGTTCCCGACACATGCTCTGGATGATCTCGTCGGGCCAGTCGCCGCGGGGCTCCCAAAGAAGTCGAATCCCGGGAGGGCGATCAATGTGCCGAAAGAACTCCCGCATGGCGGCAAGAGCATCTGGCGCAGGACGGAAACTCGCGGGGCATTGAAACAGGATCGCGGTTGCCTTCAGCAGCTGAGCACAGTCCAACGTGGTAAGCCAGGCCGCGAAGACTGTGTCGTTGAGCCGGAACCCGCCTGCTTCGGACCGAGCGTACTCAGGAAAGTGCGACCTCAAACGCCGATAGGTTCTGCTGGTGCTGAAATGAGTAATCACCTGCCATGCCTTGAGGGTGAATTCGAAGTGCGGCGGTGCGTCGGCCCGCCAGCGCCTCAACGTGGCGATGGGCGGTGGATCGTAGAACGTCTGCTGTACCTCGACAACATTGAATTGCCTGTAATAGGCTCTGGCGCCGATCGTGAACCCGCACATCCCGAGCTTCATCATGCGGGGCAATACCGCAATGAGCACGCCTGTTCAATCAATGCCGAGTTCCAGCTGGAATAGTGCATTGCGGTCCTCAATCGGAGGTCAAGCGTTGCGCCCATCCGCCAGGCGGCGCGTGGCGATTGTCGTGCTTGCCACCGTCGTCCTTGTCGCGCTCCTCTATCCCCGATGGAAGGAGAATTCCAACCGTGGCGGACAGGTGGCCGCGGAGCCTTTCCGCATCGCCGACAACTTCTACTACGTCGGTACCAACGACGTTTCCGCTTTCCTGATCACCGGACCGGAGGGCCACGTCCTTCTCGACGGAGGCTATCCAGGAACGGCACCGATGATCATGGAGAGCATTGCCAAGCTCGGTTTCGATATACGCGACGTAGCGGTGCTGCTCAACTCGGACCCGCACGCCGACCACGCCGGCGGTTTGTCGGCGCTGCAGCAGGCGTCGGGCGCCAGGCTGTGGGCAAGCGAGGCGAATGCCTATTCCCTCGCCTCAGGGGGTGACGACCCCGATATCCTGCTGCCGCTCCGGCTCCTGATCCGGGCCGGGATCCTCGGATACCCCCCCGCGCGCGTCGATCATCGGCTTGAAGATGGAGATACGATCGGCGTCGGGTCGATCACCATTACGGCGCACATCACGAAAGGCCATACGCGCGGCTGCACGTCGTACTCGTTTCCCGTGCGGGACGGCGCCGACACTCTGAACGTCGTGAGCGCCTGCAGTCTCGTCATGCTGGGCGTGATCCGGTATCCTGAACAGCGCGCCGACCTCGAGCGCACCTTCCGCGTGCTGCGAAGTCTTCCCGTAGACATCTGGGTTACGTCGCATGGAAGGATATGGGGTCGATATCGCAAGTTCGTCGCACGCGACACAGCGAAGAACCCGGTGGACCCGTTCATCGATCCGAAGGGCTATCACGCGTATATTGACAGCGCCGAAGCGCGCTTTCGAAGTGGAGTCGTGCAGTAGCAGCTCCCGAACCGGCAGGTCGCATGAGCAGCCGCGATATCATTGCGCTGTATGACCGACTGGCCCACGAGTATGATCGTGACCGGGGCCGCACTCTTTTCGAGAAGGAGTGGCTCGATCGCTTTCTCAATTTCGTACCGAGTGGCGGGACCGTTCTCGACCTTGGGTGCGGAGTGGGCGAGCCGATCGCTCAGTACACCCTGAGCCTGGGATATCGGATTGTCGGCTGCGACTCCTCACCGTCCATGATCGCCATGTGCCGCGCCCGCTTCCCGGATGCCGAGTGGCTGGTGGCAGACATGCGTGAGTTGGCGCTGGAAAGACGATTCGACGGTCTGATCGCGTGGGACAGCTTCTTCCACCTGAGCATGGAGCATCAGCGCACCATGTTCGCCCGCTTCGCGGACCATGCGAACCCGGGCGCGCCACTGCTGTTCACCAGCGGCCCGGAGGCCGGCGAGTCCATCGGATCGTACCACGGTGAGCCCTTGTATCACGCAAGCCTTGCCGCCACGGAGTATCGACGGCTGCTCGAGCGCTATGGATTCGCTGTCCAGGCATACGACGCGAATGACGCCGACTGCGGCGGCCATACCGTGTGGCTCGCAACCCTGGAGCGCAGCGGAGCCGTCCCCATCCACACGCGGCAGGTGGCCGATGGCCAGCCAGAGTGAGACCGCTGAGTCGTTCCAGTCGCTCTACTGATGGCATCGGCACTCACGCGACTCGAAGGAGACACCAGGTGGCCCAGGAGAGCGTGGTATCGGTTGATACGTTGAAAGCGATACTCGATTCCTTCAACGAACATGATCTCGACGCGATCATGGAATTTTTTGCCGAGGACTGCTCGCTGGATATGCCGCGCGGCCCTGACCCCTGGGGAGCGCGCTACATTGGTAAAGCCAGAGTGCGGGAGGCGCTGGCGACGCGCTTCCGTGGACTGCCGGACGTCAGATACACGGAGGACAGGCACTGGGTAAGCTCCAATATGGGCGTGTCCGAGTGGCTCCTTACCGGGACGACCGTTCAAGGGCACTCGATTCGCGTGAGGGGGTGTGATCATTGGGAGTTCCGGGATGGAAAGGTCGTCAGGAAGGACTCGTACTGGAAGATTGTTGAAGTACCGGCGTGACGTTGGCGCAGGCTGCTGGCCGCTCGAACGGTCGCCGCATACGTTCGTGCCGGAGTAATCTCCACGATCCCGAAAACAACACGAAGCTTTGAGGCGAGAATGTCGAACGCTGAGCAGGCTCGGGCCATTGCAGCAGCGATGGCCGCCCTCTGGATGGGGGAGATTCCAGCAACCGTCCGCGTCCTGTCGGCCATTGCCGACGCAAATCGTGACTATCGTCCGGATCCCAAGTCGCGAACTGCATGGGAACTTGCGACCCATATCGCGACCGCTGACGTGTGGTTCATTGACAGCATCGAACGGGGCGCGTTTGCGTTCGATCCTGAAGCGGCGAAGCAGGCTGAGGCGCAGTTCCGGAGCGTCAGCGAGGTGGCTGCCTTCTACGAGGCAACAGTTCCGGCCCGGCTCGATCGCCTGAAGGCTCTTTCCGGTGATCAGCTCGCGGAGCCACTGGACTTCTTCGGGATGATGAACATGTCCAGAGCCACATGGATCGGGTTCGCGAACAACCACAGCGTTCACCATCGGGGCCAACTCTCGGCATACTTGAGGGCGCTGGGATCCAAGGTGCCGGATATCTATGGTCCGAGTGCCGATGCGGAGCCCCTGCCCCCGGCCTAGGGAATTGGCATCGGTCGGTGCGTACCGTCGAGACCCGCGGTGCCGGTCGAAACTGAACGTGCCCGGATACTCGTAGAGGACCGGTCCTCTGTTCGTTCGCCATTCACGCCCAGGAGCGCACCATGAACGGCGTATCGGTTCTCAGGCTGTATGTTCTGCGTGCCACCTACCTCATCATCGTAGTCGGTGTAGGGGCAATGATCTGGCCACTCCTGCTCGATGCGCCGGAGAACGCAGAACATTTCCGCGGTGTGACCTGGTGTCTTCTAAGCACCGTCGCGCTGCTTGCGGTGCTCGGTTTGCGCTACCCACTGAAGATGCTGCCGCTTCTCTTCTTCGAGCTGATCTGGAAGGCGACGTGGGTAGTCACCATTGGCATTCCCGTGCGAAGCGCTGGCCTGCTCGAGGGAGCATTCCGCGAGACGTGGTTCGCGAACGTCCTCGGTCTGGTGATCTTCACGCTTGCGATTCCCTGGGGCTATGTCTTCCAGCAGTACGTTCGTGAGCCGGGCGACCGCTGGTCCTGGTCACAA
Source organism: Longimicrobiales bacterium (assembly GCA_035461085.1). GTDB lineage: Bacteria > Gemmatimonadota > Gemmatimonadetes > Longimicrobiales > RSA9 > SH-MAG3. The sequence continues at coordinate 27,759 of DATHVW010000078.1, forward strand.
AGGCCTGGCGGCACGGTACACGCTGACGCGCGGCCGACCTGAGCGATTCGGAACAGGTCACGCCTGGCAATGAAACTGGTCACGGCGGCGAGGCACCTGGCCTCAATTGTTCTTCTACCGTTCGTCGTCGTGATCGTCGTGTTTCGCTCCTGCATTCTGGCCGGATGGAGCGTAGTCTTCGTTCTGATCAATCACGTCTACTTCATTCTGCTCGAAGAACCCGGCCTGGAGCGGCGCTGGAGCTTCGGGCAGGCATACGTGGAATACAGGAACCAGGTGCCACAGTGGATACTGCGCCTCCGGTCCTGGTTCGATCCACGATCGCATGCCTCCTGAACTCCCGGCCGAGGTGGGCGTGTTGCGGCGGCCGCAGGAATTGCGGAATGGTAATCCGGGATGCGTGAGATTTCAGGCGTCACGCCGATTTCGCTTTATCGTCAAGTTCGCCCACAGGAGTCAGGTGATCAATTATTCATGGAAGACGGCCGCACTCGTGGCAGCTCTCGCTTCCTGCAGCGCCGAGACTCCCGGACGCTCGTCGCTGTCCTCGGAATCCGGCCATGATGGGACTGAACCGGTTCAAGCGGCGGATTCCGCCGAACGTGCCGATCCTGAGCCGGGACCCAAGCTGCTGACACCGGACGGTTGGGGCCCGCTTCGAATCGGAATGAGCCGCGCCGAGGTCGTGGCGGCAGCGGGCGCTGATTCGGACCCCGACGCAGTCGGTGGTCCGGACCCAGAGACGTGCGATGAGTTCCGGCCGCGTGCCGCTCCCGAGGGCGTTCTCGTAATGATCCAGGAAGGCGTGCTCACGCGGATCTCCGTAAGTCGCAACTCTGATATATCCACACCAGCGGGGTTCCGCGTGGGTGATTCAGGGGCAGCGATTGTGGAAGAGTACGGAGCGCGCGCGCAGATTGAACGGCACCAGTACTGGGCACCGCCAGCGAAGTATATCACGGCGTGGCGTCAGGATCCGTCACAGCCCGAGCTGCGCGGTATCCGCTACGAGGTCGATTCGGAAGATCAGGTCGTGCACCTGCGCGGCGGTGGTCGCAGCATAGAGAACATTGAAGGCTGCCTGTAACAGGCGAGCCGACATGCAGGACCTCAGAGAGATCGCGCGGTTCGCCCGGGTTGCCACGTACGATCGCTGGTAGACATTGGACACGCAGCTCGACAAGATATCTGTCCCTGAGCTACTGGGGGGACGTCCGAGCTTCCTCCTCCACGATGGATCGCATTGCGAGCCGCTATGGGTCTCCTCCGACGGCTTCATCGCACCGGGCACACCTGTCCATGGTGGTTCGCCTACACCTTCGACAATGCGCTGCGCGGGATCGTCCACAGGCCAGCGGATATCCTCGGCGGGCTCGTCCGGCGCGGCGACACGGTTATGGACATCGGCTCAGGCCTCGGGTTCTTCACGTTGGCCATGGCTGAGATGGTCGGTCCCGAGGGCACGGTCATTTCCGTCGATCTCCAGGAGGAGATGCTGAAGCGCGCACGACGGCGTGCCGAACGGCGCGGCCTGGCGGATCGAATCGTGTTTCACCAGGCTTTGCACACCGGAACGGGTCGTCCGGGTCAGGTAGACTTTGTGCTGGCGTTCTGGATGATTCACGAAGTCAGAGATCGCGCAGGGTTGCTGGCGGAGGTGCGTTCGATGCTGCGCCCGGCAGGCCACCTTCTCATCGCCGAGCCGAAGGGCCACGTCTCGTCCGAGCTGTTCGGCAGAATCACGGATCTCGTGCACGACGCGGGATTCGACGTGAAAGAAAGCCGTGATATCCGCTTCAGCCGATCCATTCTCTGCGTGCGGACGCCTGAACCTGCATAGTAGCGGCGCAGCCACGTACTACCCTGGAGAAACCATGGAACTGGGCAACTTTTCGATCAGCCTGGCCGTTCAGAACCTCGAGGCGTCCCGGCAGTTCTACGAGAAGTTCGGCTTCAGGGTCTTCGGTGGCGACGCCTCGCAGAACTGGCTGATATTGAAGAATGGCGAGCACGTGATCGGCCTGTTCCAGGGTATGTTTGACAAGAACATGCTGACGTTCAATCCCGGATGGAACTCGAATGCCGGAAAGCTCGACAGCTTTACCGATGTTCGTGAGATTCAACGCGAGCTGAAGAAGCAGGGTGTGTCGCTCGCAAGTGAGGCCGATGAGAATACGACGGGTCCTGCCAGCCTTGTCGCGATCGATCCCGACGGCAATCCGGTTCTGATTGACCAGCACGTCTAGTCGTATCGGGGGCTTCGTCGGTCATCTGTCCGCGGTCTGATCGTTAATACCTTTGGAGGTTAGCCATGCGGGTGGCTGCTACGACGCTGGTTCTGCTCGTGCTGTCCAATACGTTCATGACGGTGGCATGGTACGCCCATCTTCGGGAGCTCAATACCAGGCCGTGGTTCGTGGCCGCTCTCGTGAGCTGGGGGATCGCGCTATTCGAGTACCTGCTCCAGGTACCGGCAAACCGCATCGGCTATACGCTGTTCACGATTCCCCAGCTCAAGATCATGCAGGAGATCATCACGCTGAGCGTATTCGTTCCTTTCGCGGTGTTCTACCTTAAGGAACCGCCGAAGCTCGACTATCTCTGGGCCGGCTTATGCCTGTGCGGCGCGGCCTACTTCATGTTCCGAGGCATGGCCCCTATAGCACCCGAGTGACACAGCCGACACCCACGGCATGAGACTGCTCCGCACAGCCGACATCGACCAATGCGACGCGGTGTTCCGCCAGTCCGCTGCCGCCGGTCTGTTGGCACCTTCGTCCTGCTGTCGGCTACGGTTGCCGTCGGCGCCGCAGGCTGGTTCGGTATCCTTCCCGCGCCCATTGCTGCGGTCTCGAGTGCAATGTTGCTCGCATTCACCAGAATGATCGCATCGATGATCCTGCCCTGCTCCGCCAGCGTCCGTATCGCGCGCTCGGGATCGGCGTTCACCGGGTCGGATCCAGAACGACATCGAGAAACGCCGACCCGACGGGCTCGCCGGCTGGGGAGAGTCGGGCGAAGTCATTGTTTACTGGTGGCACGTGTACCAATCCGCAAGCGGCGCGTATTACCGGGATTCCATACGAGCTGTACGCATGACTTATTGATCGTCAGCAACGTCGTATCCAGGTGGTAGGCTGTGGCGCGATGAGGACGCGACTGCTCGGGGCGAGTGACAGGGCGGAGTGGCAGCGCATGCTGTTCGGCCTCTATCCGAACTCTGTCGCGGCAGATCACGATCCATCCATCGATGCATATCTTGCAGGCTGCTCCATCGGTGAGCTGGTGCCCTCCGCCGTGTTCGTCATCGAGCGTGATGACGGAACCCTGGGTGGATTCCTGGAGCTTTCCGTCCGGAACTACGCCGAGGGCTGTACGGGAGCCACGCCGTACATCGAGAGCTGGTTCGTAGACCAGGATCTGCGTGGCGCGGGGGCTGGTCGCGCACTGATGGCCGCCGCGGAGGAGTGGGCGCGTGCGCACGGCCATACCGAGCTCGCATCGGATGCTCTCCTGGACAATCGGGCAAGTCACGCGGCGCACCGGGCAGTCGGCTTCGAAGAGGTCGAACGATCTGTTCATTTTCGCAAGGCGCTCTGATCCGACTCGACGCCACCGGAATTCGCAATTGTATCTCGCGGCGCGCGCGGGATGGGAGGGCAGAGTGATGACAAGGGTGGTAATGATCGCCGCGGTACTGTACGGCGGACTTCCGGGCGTCGCGCTGGGTCAGGGTCAGAATCCGTCTCCGATGGTCGAGACGACCCGGGCGCACGAGAGGCTTACGCCCGGCTCGCCGTCCGGTGTCGCGCGTACGGTTCCGGGGCCCGGAGACCGGCCGGTCGATCTCTTCATACCCGCCGGTACAACCGGGTCCGAGCCGGTGACCGCCGTAATTCATTTTCACGGCGCCGCGTGGATACCTCACCAGGCCGTTGCCGGCCTCGGCAGCAACGCGGTGAGCGCGGTGGTCAATCTGGGTGCCGGCTCGACCGTTTATGACCGTGCCTTTTCTGATCCGGGAACTTTCGGCGAGCTCCTGCGTCGCATTGAACGTGAAGTCGGAGTGGTTCTCGGGGGTCAGTCACGACTCGGAGATGTCGTACTCGCAGCGTTCTCGGCCGGTCACGGGGCGGTTCGTTCCATACTGCGTGACACGGCCGGCTTTGCGCCCGTATCGTCGGTGCTCCTGATGGATGGCATGCACACATCGTATGTGCCGGATGGAAAGGTGCTCGCGGACAGCGGCAGCCTGGACACCCGCAATCTCGTAGAGTTCGAGGCCTTCGCCCGTGCAGCGATCGCAGGACAGAAGCGGTTCCTCATCACTCACTCCGAGATCTTTCCGGGTACGTTTGCAAGTACGACGGAAACAGCCGACTGGCTGCTGAATGAGCTCGGGCTTCAACGAACTGCGGTGCTGCAGTGGGGACCGCGAGGCATGCAGCAGCTGAGTCACGTCGAGGCGGGCCGGTTCGAGGTTCGTGGATACGCTGGCAACTCGGCGCCCGATCATGTCGATCATTTCCACGCCCTTCCCGAGCTGCTCGCACGGTTGTTCGGACGGGCACCGACCGACCCATGAGCGGCGACCTTCGTGACGTGTCGTCGGTCGCGTGATGTTCGCAGCATCATGAACGGTTGAGCGGGTGGCACACTGATGAGGCTTCGCGGCGTCGTTGTGCTGGTTTTCGGCTTTATCGCTGCATTGCGCACTGACGCTGTCGCACAGCAGCGCTGGTTCCCGGCACCAGACGCGGAACGGAGCTTCGGGCCCAATGCAATATCGATCGATCTGGCAGTACTCGGCGCGTCGATCGCGTATTCGAGGCAGGGCTCACACGGGGTGGCACTGGGCCTTGCCGTTGGTGCCGGGGCAACGACCGGTGTCATGTTCTCATCCGGCGAGCTCACCGGCGACGGCAGCACACCGCTGTTCGTGGAACTGCTGAGTGGCTCCGCCTTCCTGCGCGGCCAGGTCGGCGCCCGGACTGAGATCGAGGGTGCCCTGCGCGTTGGCTGGTTCTACCATCCGCCAACCGAGTTCGAGACGATCTTCACCGGTGCTTCCGCGGACCTGCGGTACCGGATCGGCGCCGTTCGCGTGGGCCCACGGATTTACCTGGGACGCGTAAGTGAGGAGGGAGGCCGGAGCCAGGCCGGTATGGCTATAGTGCCGCTGCTGGCGACGTGGAGATGGACCTGGTGACACATGACATGAACCAACACGCAGACTGTCGGCCGGCGTGACTGGACCGTCGAGTCGTTCCGATGAAATCGCCCGGAGCTGGGACGCGAATGCAGGCGCCTGGACGCGGGCGGTGCGTGAGCGCAGCATCGAGAGTCGTCGCATCGCGACCGACGCCGCGATCGTCGAGACGGTCGTCGCGCGCGCTCCGCGCAGGGTGCTCGACGTCGGCTGCGGCGAGGGGTGGCTGTGCCGGGCGCTTGCAGCGGAGGGAATCGATACGGTCGGCGTCGATGGCTCCGCTGCTCTTGTCGAGGCGGCGCGTGATGCGGGTGGTGAGTTCCATCACGTCTCCTACGACGAGCTGACAACGAGTCCCGTGCCCGTTGGCCTGTCACGGTTCGATGCGGTCATATGCAACTTTTCGCTGCTCGCCGATGACGTCGTCCCGCTGCTGCGCGTGCTCGCCACCATGCTGCAGGAAGACGGCGCCGTGATCATCCAGACCGTTCATCCGTGGATCGCCCGCGGCGAGGGGGGCTATGTCGATGGCTGGCGCACCGAGACGTTCGCGACGTGCGCCGAGCACTTTGCAGCACCGATGCCCTGGTATTTCCGAACCTTGGCATCCTGGGTCGAGACACTGCTCCGCGCGGGCCTCGCCATCGAGCGGATCGTCGAGCCGCCGAATCCCGCGACCGGGGAACCGTTGTCGCTGATCATCGTCGCGGCACGCGCAGGTGAGACCGACCGGTCAACGAGCTGAGCTCCTCGAAGGGCCATTCGCGGGACTCGTCGCATGCCGGCGACCTGAGCGTGACGGCTGCGGTCGTTCTCCTCGACGTGCCGTGGGTCGTGCGGTATCGTATCATCAGCGTCCGCTCGGACGCGTAGTATCGTCAGACCCAGACCCTTCTGCGGATTGAAGCCAATGCACCGCGATACGCCGGGCATTGCACTGCTCATCGTCGTCGTGCTGTCGGCCGGCTGCACGACTCGTGGGTCATCGGATGGCGAGGCGCCCGCCTCGTGCGCCGCGCCCACTGTCGATGTCAGTCGATGGGAAACGGTCGATGCGGGAGAGTTTTCGTTTCGCCTGCCGCCCGGACTCCGGGAGTCTCCCGTTCAGGGCGTGGACTCGAAAGTGGGACTGTTCAGGACTCAGGACGGTGCAGTCGAGCTGAGCTACGACTGGGGCTGGTATTCGAGCGACCTCTCTCACGACACGGCCACGTTCTCGAGCTATCGCGCATGTTCGGGCATCATCGACGATCGCGAAGCGCTGGTGATAACGGGACAGCTGAGAGACCCGGCCGACGGCAGGGCCCACGTCGTGGCGGCGACATGGCGCAACGTCGTGCGCGGTCCAATGCCTGTCCATCTCGCGATCTGGAGCACAGCGCGAAACCCGATGTCCGTCGATGAGATGTTTGCGCTCGTGCACACCGTGACGTTTGCGGCGGCCGTAGATGCACCGTTCCCGGAGGCCTCGACCCGATCCGGCCCACGAGTGGAGGACATGCTTCAGTCGGCGCGGGACCTGACAGCATTTCTTCGCGGGGAGGGCGACCTTGCACGTGTGGCGCTGGCCGATACGGTGGTGCTCTACCTGGCTCCCGAGGGTGGCGGCGACCGCACAGCAGTGCCGCGCGAGGTCCTGCATGACCGTGACCGCTGGACGGTGCACACCGGCCGATCCGACACCTCGTATCGGCTTGCTCCGCCGCCACAACTGAGTAAGCTGACGGCGCGCGCCGGTCGTCACTTCAACTGTCTCGAGTACGACCTGTCGTCGCGCTATCCGACGCTCGCGGAGCTCCCACACGTCGGGGTGAGGCTGGAGCCGGTGAACGGCGCGGGCTGCCTTCAGACCTGGAACGCGACCTTCGTGTTTGCTGGGGATAAGACGACGCCTACGCTCGTGGCGGTCGTATACGATCAATGGGAGTGGTGAGATGACTCCGACACGCGCTGCGCGTGACGGGGGTCATGAGCGGAAACCTTCGACCGCAACGCGATCGTGGAAACTGACGCGCCGTACACGCACACGACACTGATCCAGGGTCTCGCCACCGCGGAGCGGGCCGTGAGCGAGTTCTTCGGCTCACTGTCGGCGGATGAGTTCGAAAGGCGGGAGGGCTCAGCCTGGACGCCGGCCGAGCACCTGGAGCACCTCAACACAGCGGTGAAGGCGGTTGCAGAAGGGTTCGAGCTGCCGCCGTGGCTGCTTCGATTCCGCTTCGGCCGGCCGCGCCGCTCGTCGCGGACGTACGAGCAGCTTCGTGACGATTACCGCGCACTTCTCGAGGAGGGAGCGGGCGCAACCGGCCGGTTCGTGCCGGGCCGCGGCGGTTTCGGGGAAGACGACAGCATGGTGCGCCGGACGCGCCTCCTCTCGCGCTGGTATCGTGCGAACGAACGGCTGCGGTCGGCGCTCGAGCGTTGGACGGAGCGGGACCTCGACCGCGTTCAGCTGCCGCATCCGATTCTCGGGAGAATCACGGCGCGGGAGATGGTGCTGTTTACGATCTACCACAACCATCACCACATCGCGGCCGCCGGCCGTCGAGTGCGGCCGGCTGATGAGGACGGCGCGGGATAACCATGCTTCATGGACTGCCGGCCGACTCCGCGGTAGCTTCACGTCGCGGGTCGCTCGAGCGGCCGTGATCACGACCACACGATGGAGCAGGACAATGGCGAAGAGAAAGCAGACGTGGGAACGCGCCGCCAGGAAGCGGAAGGCGTTGCGCATGAGGAACGCCAGTGCGCGCGCGGAAGCGGGCAATGGCACGAAGGCGGAGCCGAAGTCGTCTAAGCCCGCAGCCGGATCGGCGAAGGCGACACCGAAGGCCGCGAAACCGGCGGACGAACCGAAGGAATAGGTCCGGGCCTGCCGGGATACCGGCCACGGGAGGATATCTGACGCAGGCAATGCGGTTGCTGCTCGTTGCGGTCGCGCTGAGCGGCTGTGCACCGGCGCGATCGACACGGGTCGATCCTCCCGTAGTGCGCGCCGTGGTAATCAGCGACCTGAACGCATCCTACGGCTCCACCCATTATCCCGCTGAAGTGGGCCGCGCCGTCCAGTACATCACCGGCACGTGGCACCCCGATCTCGTTCTTGTCGCGGGCGACATGGTGGCCGGCCAGTCGACTCAGCTCACCGATTCGACCGTACGTGCGATGTGGGAGGCGTTCGACTCCGTCGTTGCGGCGCCGCTCCGGGCTGCGCGCATCCCGCTCGTCGTAACCATGGGCAACCACGACGCATCCGCGTACCCGGCGCATGCACGAGATCGGCGGATAGCTGCCGAGTACTGGCGCGGATCGCCGAACGCGGCCGGCCTGTCCTTCGCCGATAGCGGGCACTATCCGCTGCGCTACGCGGTCCGCCATGGCGATGTCTTCGTCGTCGCGTGGGACGCGACCAATCAGGAGAGCGCGGCCGATGACGAGCTCCTGGACTGGCTGCGGCGGTCGCTGACCAGTGCGGAAGCGGTCCGGGCACGGCATCGCGTCGTGCTCGGTCATCTCCCCCTGTACGCGGTCGCGCAGGGACGTGATCGCGCCGGCGAGATCCTGAAGGACGGCGACATGCTGCGTCAGCGCCTCGAGGAGTGGGGCGCGACGCTCTTTGTAAGCGGCCACCACCACGCGTATTATCCGGCGCGGCGCGGTGGTCTCGACCTCCTGCACGCGGGGGCAGTTGGCGATGGTCCGCGCCAGCTGCTGGGGAGTCGCGAATCTGCACGGAAGACGGTGAGCGTGCTCGACTTCCTGCCCGATTCGGTGGCGATCACGACCTATGTGATCGACGCCGGTGCGGCTGCACCGGAGCTGCTTCCGAGCGAGAGCCTTCCGCCTCTCATCTGCAGCCCCAGCGGCTGGGTAGCGCGTCGCGACCTGCCGCCCGCCGACACCGTGTGCAACGCAGCGCCCGGAAGCGGTGCGCACTGACCGGCTCCGAGGCATCATCGACGCCATAGCGACCGGCTGACGGAACGAAATGAAACCACGCATCACGGTCATCACCCTCGGGGTGGACGATCTCGATCGAGCGCTGGCCTTCTACCGGGACGGTCTGGGGTTCCGGACCGAAGGAGTCGTCGGCCGGGAGTTCGATCACGGCGCCGTAGTGTTCTTCGATCTGGAGGGCGGTCTGATGCTGGCTCTCTGGTCGCGCGGTGATCTCGCCCACGATACCGGCCTCGTGCAGGGGCCCCCTTCATCCACCGAGTTCAGCCTCGGCCACAACGTGAATTCGCGGTCAGAGGTGGACACTCTTATGGACGACGCCCGGCGCGCCGGCGCCGGCATCGTGAAGGAGGCCGGGGATACGTTCTGGGGCGGCTATGCCGGATACTTCACCGATCCGGACGGTCACCTGTGGGAAGTCGTATGGAACCCGGACCTGCACGTGGAGGACTAGCACGATGGGCCTGCGGGCCATCAAGCTGATCCATACCACGGTATGGGCCTTCTTCGCGGGGGCGATCCTCGCGATTCCGGTCGCCGCGTGGCTGGAGCAGTGGCGTCTCGCGATGGTGCTGATCGTCATCGTGTCGGTTGAGTGCCTCGTGCTCGCGGCCAACCGGATGCGCTGCCCGCTGACGGCCGTGGCAGCGCGCTACACCGATGACCGCCGCGACAACTTCGACATCTACCTGCCGCTCTGGCTGGCGCGATACAACAAGCACATCTTCGGGACACTGTTCGCCGCCGGCATCCTGGTCACTCTCTATCGCCGGCTGAGGTAACGTGATGCCCCGCGCCGGCACGCCTCGACGACATTCGGCCGCAATGCGACGACGGATGCTGATGCCGGCGGCCTTTGCAGTGGCACTGCATGCTGCCTGCTCGGGCGAGCGTGACGTCGAGTCGCCGGCGGACACTGCGGTACCCGCGAACACATCCGTTGCACCCACGGAAACGGAACGACCGGGAATCCGCTTCGATCCGGCGACAGCCAGACCGGGCGACCGCATCGGCGACCTCGTCCTCGACAGCATCCAGGCTCAGCCGACGATCGTGGATTCCACGCTCGTGGGCGTCGCCCGGTTCCGCGGGAGCATCGAGCTCACAGGCCGGCGAATGGAGCATCCGGATGCGGACCTGCGTGCTGTCGAAGTCTGCTTCGAGGCGGATGCGGCGAGCGCCGCGCGGCTTCCGCGCTGGCTTCACGACGAACGTCGGCCGTGGTTCTGCTTCACGAACGGGGCGGACGCGGAAGGGGCGCTGGCAGGGCAGGGCGCGGTGTCGATCGTCGTCGATCAGTTCACGATCAACCGCAGCCTGACGGATGCGGTCAACTCGGCGCGCTTCGTGAGGTGAGCATGGCGCAGCGCTCGTGCGTCCTGTGGCGCGTCACCGTCCTCGTCAGCCTCCTGGCGACCGTGTACTGCTCCAATGTTGCCGGCCCGGCTGGTAACGAGCAGCGCACCTATCGCCTGGGGTTCTCGGCCACGCCGCCCCGGCTCAGCATTGAATCGGTGCTGGCCACGATCGACGCATGGCAGCCGTACGCCGACATCGCGCAGGTCACGCAGTCGGTACCCTGGCGCGCGCTCCTGGCGGACACCGCCGCCGCCGACCTGGTGCAGCGTGATCTCGTGCAGCTGGCAGCACTCTACCGCAGCCGGGGTCTGCCGCTGATCGTTCAGATCGATGTCACGGATGGGCTGGCCCGTGACCGGGAGGCACCCGAGCTGGTGGCCCTCGGTCGCAGCATCCGTGAGCCTGATGTTCAGCAGCGCTACCTGGACTACCTGCTGGCCGTGGACAGCCTGCTCCACCCGGAGTACCTCGGGCTGGCGATGGAGACGAATCTCGTGCGCGCTGTTGCGCCCGCGACTCTGTACGATGCATTGCGATCCATGGTGAACACGGGGGCCAGCGCGCTTGCAGCGCGTGGCTCCACCGCCCGGACCTTCGTGTCGGTTCAGGTGGAAACCGCGTGGGGCAGGCTGCCGGCGACGGGGACGTTCGAAGGCATCGCGGCGGACCGTCGTGACTTTGCGTTCGCCGAGGCGCTCGGCCTTTCGTCATACCCGTTTCTCGGCGGCTTCCAGGAACCGGCGGATGTTCCTCTGGACTATTACGCCCGGCTGAACGCACCGGGCGACGAGCCGTTGCCGCTTCTCGTCGTCGAAGGCGGCTGGTCGTCTGCATCGGTCGCGGGCGTAACGTCATCGCCGGAGCGGCAGGCCGCCTGGATACGTCGGCAGATGGAGCTGGCGGACAGTGCGGGCGCGATCGCGGTCACCCAGATTACGTTCACGGATCTCGACCTGAGCACGTACCCTGCGCCGCCGGGGTCGATACTGCCGCTCTTTGCGCACCTGGGGCTGGTCGATACCGATTTCGCGCCGAAGCCTGCACTTGGCGAATGGGCCCGGGCGATGACGAGGCCGCTTGCGAACCCGTGATGCTGGATATCCAACCACAGTGGAGTCACCATGAAAGCATCCGCCCTCTGCGCCGTCCTCTGCATGGCCGGATCCGTGGCGCAGGCACAGGCCCAGGAAACCGGCATCCCTGCCGGCTGGCGCTGGACGCCGGACCCGGCGGCTGCGGCCGCCGCGGCCGACTCGGCATTCAGTTTCGACCGCATGCCGCCGGGGTTTCACATCACCACCGGCCCGGCGGGCCTGATCTATCCGCCGGTCGAACGCGCCGCCGGCATGTTCTCGCTCGTCGCCGACTTCGTCGTGTTTCCGCAGACCACGGAATCCGGCTTCGGCATCTTCCTGGGTGGCGCGGATGTGGAGGGTGAAGCGCCGACGTACCTGGCGGCTCTGCTGCGACGCGATGGTGCGGTGAGCGTCGTTCGCAGGACGCGCGGCACGGAGACCGTACTGGTGCCCTGGACCACGAACCCGGCGATAAAGCCGCACCCGGGAGAGGGCGTCATCACGAACCGTCTGCGCGTGAACGCATCCACAGACTCGCTTCGTGTGTTCGTGAACGACTCATCGGTAGCGCGCATACCGCTCGGCGATGCAGCGACCGATGGACACTTCGGGTTCCGCGTCGGCCGCCGTGTGAATCTGCACATCACCATACTGGACCATATTCGTCACCTGGCACCGGCGCGGTCGCGGTGACTTCGCGTCTGAGGTGCGCCACCACAGGCGGAATGCGCGGTGAGTCGCCCTGGAGCGAACGTTGAGCGTGCGAATCGTCCGCCTGGGCACCCCTCGCGTGGCCGGCGAGGGCCTGAGGATCGGAACCGTGCGACGTCCGCCGCGCGGCGTTCCGAAGACCGAGTTCGCCGCGCAGAACTGGTACGATGTGTGGTTTCCCAACCTCGCGCCGTCTCCGGATACGATGAAGATCGGTCAGAGTGCGACGTCAGCGGCGGAGTGGTCTGCATTCGTGAAGAAATACAGAGCCGAGATGGCGGCACCGGAAGCGCGGCACGACCTGGAGCTGCTCGCGGCATTGTCTCACGTCACCGATTTCTCCGTGGGCTGCTATTGCGAGGATGAGAACCGCTGCCACCGTTCCGTCCTGAGGCAGCTGCTCATCGACAACGAGGCGGATCTCGCGACATCGTGATGAGCGCGCATGCAGTTCCCGACGAGATTCGAACGGAGCGCCTTCAGCTCCGGTGCTGGCGCCGCGGGGACGCACTGCTGCTGCTGCCGGTCCTGCAGGCCAACGTCGAGCATCTCCAGAGCTGGATCCCTGCACACGTGGCCGCGCCCGCGCCGCTCCCGGACCTCGAGGAGCGCCTGACCGGCTTCGCGGCGGACTTCCGCGCTGGACGAAACTGGCGTTACGGCGTGTTCGCTCCGGATGAGCGTGAAGTGTTCGGCGAGATCAGTCTATTCCCCCGTTCAGCCGCCGGTCGCGTGAACCTCGCTGCCGCGGATCGCCTGGAGGTCGGCTACTGGCTCCGCCGGAATGTGACGGGCCGGGGCTATGCGACGGAAGCTGCGCGGGCCATGCTGTCACTAGCGGCATCACTTCCCGGCATGAGCCATGTCGAGATACGCTGCGATCCGCGCAACACGGCCAGCGCCGCCATTCCGAAGCGACTGGGGTTCCGGCTCGCTGCGCAATGGGAGCCGGACACATACATGCTCGATCTCGGCGCACCCGAATGATCGAGCGTCTCATCACCTCGCTCGACGCGCTGGCCGCGCCGGCCGATGTCCAACTGCGCCGCATCGCGGATAATGCTGCAAGCCGCACCTCATCCGCCGTGACGGAAGCGTCAGCCGGGGCGGTTGCTGACGCACGCGATCTCGCGTTCGAATTCGCCGACGCGCTCCTGCTGGCATCGGACTGTCCGCAGGTGCTGCTCAACGGAGCGCAGCGGCAGGTGCTGGACGCGCTCGATGAGCAGCTGGAGGAAATGCTGCGTGAGGGCGGTGTCCATTTGTGGCAGCCGCCGGGACTGCGCGAGAGCGTCGAGTGGAGGACCGCGCGGCGGCTCGCCGCGGAAGCCCTGAGGATGCTGGAAACGCGAAATTGATCCGGCGTGCGGGTGCCTGCACAATGTATGAGGAAATCCAATGGTAGAATCCGATCTGTCAGCTGCGGCCGACATCGATGCACCGCCGCACGTTCTCTATGACATCATTGCCGACTATCGCGTGAACCATCCGCGAATTCTGCCGCGTCCGCCCTTCGAGTCGCTGAATGTCGAGCAGGGCGGGACTGGCGCCGGAACGGTCATCCGGGTCGGGATCCGGCTGCTCGGTCGGCTGCAGACGTACCGCGCGAACGTGACGGAGCCCGAGCCGGGTCGGGTGCTGGTCGAGACGAACGAGAACGGGTACGCGACGAGCTTCACGGTCGATCCGCGCGCCGATGGCAGCTCGGCCAGAGTGACCATCGCCACGAAGCTCAGCGGGCGCGGCGGAGTGATCGGCGCACTCGAGCGGCGATTCGTGACATGGCTCCTGCGGCCCGTTTACATCCGTGAGCTCGAGAACCTGGCGGCCGTGGCGCGGGAGTCGTCATGGCAGCAGTGATACGGATGGCAAGCGCACTGGACGGTCCGGCGCTGGCGGCGATCTACCGGCCGGCGGTGACGGACACGGCGATCTCGTTCGAGGTCGAGCCGCCGGACTACTCGATGATGACGGCGCGGGTGGCACGAACGACCTCGAGGCTGCCCTGGATCGTATGCGACACCGGATCCGAGGTGGTCGGGTACGCCTACGCGAGCCCGCACCGCGACCGGCCCGCGTACCAGTGGTCCGTCGAAGTGTCCGCATACGTAAGGGCCGACGCACGCCGAGCGGGCGTCGCCCGGGCACTGTACGCGTCGCTGTTCTCGATTCTCGCATTGCAGGGGTTCCGCAATGCGTATGCAGGCGTTACGCTGCCAAACGAGGCCAGCGAAGGACTGCACCTTTCCGTCGGCTTCAGGCCGATCGGGGTGTTCCGGGGCGTCGGCTGGAAACGGGGTGCGTGGCATGATGTCGGATGGTACGAGCGGGCGCTCGTGCCGCGCGACCGCGATCCGGAGCCGCCCGTCGCATTGCCGCAGATCGTGCGTACACCGGCATGCCGCGAAGCACTGGAAGCGGGGCTCGCCCTCCTGCGACCGCCTGTAGCCTGAATCGGCAGGCTCTGATCGGCACCGTGCCCGGCGATGCGGCCACGTAGGAATTCAACAGGAAAACAGGTAGCTTACTGCATCATGCCTATCGATCGTGGTGTCATAGACCAGCAGCTTCTCGCGCTGCGGGAAAGCACGCAGTGGTGGGACCAGCGCGAGTTCCGGGACCTGCCCGCAGTGCTGCATGCGGAGGAGCAGATCCTGGCACTGTCGCGTGGCAAGATCGCGCGGCTCCGCTGGCTGCAGCGAACGTGGCTGATCGTCGTCACGGACATGCGTGTGCTCTGCCTGCGCTCGTCGGGCGGCACCGGCTGGCGGCAGGTGGAGGTCCGTGGTGACCAGATCGAGCGGACGGCGCTCCGGATCGGGCCGCTGCGCGGCCGGGTGCTGCTGGTAGCGGCGGGTCAGACGTACCGGATGCTCGTGCCGCGGCAGGATGCCTACAAGCTGATGACGGCGTTGTCGAGTCTGGGCAATCATGCGAAGGACACGTTCTCCGGCTTCGGCCCCACGCGCATCGTGCGTCGCGTGATGGATCACGTGCTCGCGCTGCCGGCGGCGGCGATGGATCCGACGGCACCGCGGGCCGTGCCCGCACCGCTGCCGGCACCTGTTGCCGACCGCCGCATCCAGGCGCTGGAGGAGGAGGTGCAGGAGCTGCGGCAGCAGGTGGACTTCCTCGAGCAGCTGCTGCGGCAGCGGCAGCCGTGGGCGCAGGATCAGACGCCCACGGCCTGACGTCGCATTCCAATGAGCATGACCGGCCCGCGTGCGCGGCCGGACCAGGAACATATGCAAGGTGATTGATGGCGGACGAGCGCCGATACAGTGAGGACGAGATCGCGGAGATCTTCGAGGCGGCCGCCACGCTCGAGGCGTCGAGCCCGCGTGCGGCCTCCGCGGCGGGAGGGCTGACCCTCCCGGAGCTGCAGTCGATCGGCAGGGACGTGGGCGTGGCGCCGGAACGGATCGCCGAGGCGGCGGCAGCCCTCGATCTGCGTGGCCAGGCGCAGCCACGCCGTTACGACCTGGGTATGCCGATCTCGGTCGGGCGCACGGTGGACCTCCCGCGCGCGCCGACTGATCGCGAGTGGGACGTCCTCGTGGCGGAGCTGCGCCGGACGTTCAATGCGGCGGGCCGGGACAGCTCACGCGGCGAGCTGCGCTCATGGACGAACAGCAAGCTGCACGCGTACGTCGAGCCGACGGCGACGGGCTACCAGTTCCGCATCGGTACGCTGAAGGGCGATGCCACTGCCGTGAACCGGCTCGGCCTCGGTGCGATCCTGATGACGGGCGTTCTCTTCGCAGTGCCGGCGCTCGGGGGAGTGCCGCTGGAGCAGTACATGGACCTCCTGCTCATCGGCGGCATGGGAGCGGCGGGGCTCACGTACAACGCCGTTCG